>JBBQHJ010000183.1:0-9558 GCA_038323865.1 Gemmatimonadales bacterium | reverse complement strand
GACACTCCAATCGCGAGCTCGGATGGCGGCGAGCGCCGGATCGCGACCGCTACGGTAGTCGCTGTACAGCAATGGAGCGGCGACTTCGGGATCTGTGGCGTCGCGCTCGTCCCGGGGATCAAGATCCTGCCACCACTGTGTCGACAAACCAAGGGACACGCCGTGGTGCGGTAGGCCGAATCTCACCCCCTCACCATAGTGATTGGGCCGTTCACCCGTCGGATCGCCGACGATGATCGCATTGCCATAGCGCTCAAGCAGATTGACGAAGTTCTGAGCTGCGGACTGAGTGAGCGACGAGGTGAGAACGTAGAGTCCACCCCGCGCCGCCGCAAAGCGTGATCCGGCAATCACTCGCATGAGCGGCGGAAGGAGAGTGTTGTCCCCTCCGCCGTTGAGCCGGAGGTCTATCACCAGCCGCTCAACGGCCGGCTGTGCAGCCGCAGCGCTAACGATCCGTCGAACGAAGGCCTCCAGGCGTTCCGTCTTTGTGTCGCCTATTTGGCGGAGACCCAGGTAGACGGCGGCGAGGTCAGGGAGATTGGCGCTCCAGAAGGGGCCGTCAGTTGTCCGGAGCCAGAGCGGTTTCTCTCTTAGCGGTTGGGCGTCGATCCATCCCGACCCTTCGCTGGCACCGGGGGTGTAACCGATTCCGCCAGTAACTGCGCCACCATCGGGACGCCGGCCCATCGTGCCGATCACCACCATCGTGTCGACACCATTGTCCAGACGCAGCGCAAGTTCAAGCGAATCAGCCCGGCGGGCCATGCCGATGCCCCAGAGGAACGCTGGGCGAGCCAGTTTGAATTGCAGAAACGCTCCGCGCGCCGATTGGCTGGCGCCGCTACTCGCTGTGCGTATGGCATCGAGAACGTCGGCGACAGGATGACCGCCGACGCTGCGCACTTCAGCGCGCACGAGTCTCTGGGCTTGCGGAGCGGCAGCCTGAATGAACACACCGTCCGGATGCACGCCGAATCGCAGCGGCACCGACTCCATCTCGAGCCGGGGATCGGTGAACGAGAGCCCTGTGTGCCCATCGCCGATCGTCGCCACGAGCAGAGCGAGTCGGGCAAGTACCTGCGGTAACGCTAATTCCGGCAGTTCGCCGGAGAGCTTGTCGAGCCGGGCATGAAATTCCTTGGTCGAGACGGCGTGCCACGGCTCGCGGTGGTATCGACTGACGATCGTGTCGAGAGCGGCTAGGTCCTGCCGCCACCGCGTGACCTCTTTGATGCTGAGACGAGCCGGAAGTCGAATCGACTGGGCCGGTAGGGGCGACCGACCGAGCGCCACCACCACGCCGACAAGCAGCAGGCGTGTGCGCAGATCAGAAAATATCATGGCCAATTTGACGTCAAGATAGGAATTCAGCGCGTTGCGGCACGACACCTATGTAGGACAGGCGCAGCAGACACTTCGAATGTCAGAGATCAGTGACTCTCACGACACTGCGACCAATCTGACGGTCCAACGCGAGGCACTATCCATCGCTAATCCCGGAGCAGGAAGATGACACACAGAAATCAGAGCGTCCGTCTTGGGTTGATTGGGCTCTGCACATTCGCAGTAGTGCTGGTCGGTGTCGCTCATGCGCAGCTCCCAGTGCGGAACACGGCGGGAGCACGTCTGGCTGGCACTTGGCGGGGCGAGTTTCGCGTGGAAGGCGGCAAGACGGATGTATTCGCCATCCAAATTGCATCCGATTCGACCGGCGTTCAGCTCAGGATGCTGGACGGGCCTGACTTCGCCGCGACCGTTTCAAAGGTGCGCGTGTCAGGAGACACCATCGCCTGGGTCGCCACCTCGCCGGATGACGAAGTCGAGTACGCGGTCGCCCTGCGAGCGGATGCTGATTCGCTTGTCGGCAGGATGACAGTATTCGTAACCAGCGTGCCGCCGTTTTCAGGCACGGTGCTGCTCAAGCGAGTGCGGTCAGGATTGTCCATCCCCGCACCCGAAACCAACCTCCCTCTGTTAACCGCGACGCACACTGCCGCGCAGTCGTTCCGTAACGCGCTGCGACCATTCGCATTGGAATCATGTTTCGTCAGATACAACTCGTGATCACACGCTTACGAGCGCTTTTCGTGAGTGCTCCATTGATTGTATCGCTGTGCGCACCGATTTACGCCGAAGCACAAGTCGTCAACATCGATCTCCGTAAAGGGTTGATCGGCCCAATTTCGGTCTTCGATTCCCCCGAGCAAATAAGAAGTAAGCTCGGGCCTTCGCGTGTCGAGGCATTCACGGGCGAAAGCGAGGGTGAATCATACCGTGGATACATACTCAAATTTGGAAACGGTCAGACCGTAACTGCGAATCACGTGTATTTGGAAATAAGGTCAGCCGGCTTCAAGACAGTCGACGGCCTGGGTGTAGGTTCGCGTTGGCGCTTCTTCAGCAAGGCATTTTCTGACGGCGATCTCCGCTGGTTGCCTGACGCCAATGCCATCTGGAGCGAAACGTACAAGTTTCGCCTGTGTTTCAAAGGCGGAAGAGAGCCACTGCCAAATGACGCTGTTACATCGATAGAAATTATTCGGCGGGGGCAGGATCGTTGATCATTGTCGCTGGGGTAACACGCTGAAGCCGATCGATGTTTGATGGCAACTTGACAACTACGGGTGGTGGTGCAGTATTTAGTGCACCTGCATGTTTTCATGCATTGGTGCCGACGACTCACACCGCATCGCCCAATGGCCACACAGGAACTGCTCGACCTCAGCCGCCGTGAACGACAGGTCCTCGACATCGTGTACCGGCTGGATGCCGCAACAGCGAGCGACATCCAGCGAGACCTCGATGACGACACGAACTACTCGGCCGTCCGCGCACTCCTCACCACGCTCGCGAAAAAAGGGTTCCTCACGATCGAGCGAGATGGCACCCGCTACGTCTACCATCCCACCATTCCGGCCCGGACGGCACGCACCACCGCCCTTCGACACGTGATCGACACATTCTTCGGAGGCTCGCCGGCGCTCGCCGTCTCTGCGATGCTCGACGAGCGCAACAGCCGACTCTCCAAGGCCGACCGGCTCGAACTCTTACGAAAGCTCCGGAAAGCTCGGGAGGAGGGCCGATGACGTCCGCCGCCATCGTCTCCATCGCGCTGCGGCTCTTCGTGCTCGTCGCCGGCGCCGACTTGGTGAACCGCGTGCAGCGGCGTGCGAGCGCCGCGGAACGGCACTGGCTGTGGATGCTCGTCCTGGTTGGTGCCATCGCGCTTCCGCTTGCGCAACGCTACTCGTCGCCGCTGCAACTGCTCCCGTGGCGGGCAACCGCGACCATGCTACCGATGCGTTCCGCGCCAGCCGGTGCGTCGTCACCGTCCGTCGTCGAGGATGAGGGATCCGCTGTTGCGCGCAATGGATCGGTCGCGCCCACGACCACATCGCCCACGCGCGCGATGAGCGGGATCGAGACTGGCGACGCGCTCAGTCTCCTCTGGCTCGCAGGTTCGCTCCTGTGCCTCGCGCGACTCGCCAGTGCGCACGTACGGGCGCGACGGCTGGTGCAACGCGCTCGCAGCAACCCTCACCGGCTCACGCATGCAGGAACTTCAGTGCTCGTCTCCGACGATGTGCACGTGCCGTTCGCGTACGGCACACTCAGCACGTACATAGTCTTTCCATCGAGCGCGGCACAGTGGCCGGCCGAACGGCTTCGTGCGGCGGTACTCCACGAGAATGCACACGTCGCGCGACGCGATGGCATCGCGCTCCTCCTCGGCGAACTGTGCGCCGCCATCTATTGGTGGCACCCGGCAGTGTGGTACGCCGTGCGAGCCGCAGCGTCAGAGCGCGAGCTCGCGTGCGACGATTGTGTGCTTCGCAATGGCATACGGCCGAGCGACTATGGCCGGTACCTCCTCGCGGCGGCCGATGCGGTTGGCGGTCGCGGCATCGCTCTGCAGGCCGTGGTGCGATTCGGTCATCCGCACGGAATTGTCTCGCGAGTAACGGCCGCACTCGATCCTACCGCGGCGCGTCGACGCTCGAGCGCGGGGCGACTGATTGGTACTGCCGCGTGCATCGCGGGCATAGTTACAGTGGCGGGCGCGGCCTCACCACGAGACAGCGTCGCCGCAAGCACCGCGCAACCGATCGCATCGCGCGTCCCCGTGTCTGCACGACGACCAGTGGAAGTCCCATCGCGTCGTCGCACTGCCGTACATGTAGCACCCGTGGTGCCGCGGCAGAACACACCCGTCGTGAATCGCGCGATCTGCGCACAGGCAGATCCAAATCGTGCCAGACTGTACTCGGCCGATGGGCTCGAGATCAGGGGGGCAGGGTCCGCGACCGACAAGTCCGGCGCCACCATGCAAGTCTGGACTGGCAGCGACTGCGTGGCGTGGCTCCGCTACCGCGGGCGTGTCGATGTCACCGACGACGAACGGAACTTCGTGGTAGGCGCCGACGCAGAGATCACGGTGCACGACGACGGGACCGAGGGTGCGCGAGAAGCTGTCATCCGGAGCGATCGCACGGAGGTCACGTTGAATGGCCAGCGCGTCGCACTTGGACAGAGCGAGCGCGATTGGATTGCCTCAATGGCGCGGGAGTACCTCCGGCGCACAGGTGCGCGCGTGCAAGTGCGGGCCGACGCAGCGCTAAGGACGGGCGGGATCCCGGCGCTCTTAGCTGAAGCGGCGGCGGTGCGGGGACGCAATGCGCGTGAGTCATATCTCGAATCGGGCTTCGCGGTTGTAAAAGACCCCGTTGCGCGAGAGGAGTTCGTGCACCGTGCTGCCGCGCTGCTCGATAGTGCCGGCTCGCGTTCCCGCTTCCTCACCTCGGTGCCGAAGGAATGGCTCACTGATTTGAAGGTGCTTGCGTCAGTGTATTCGGAGGCCGAGGTGATCGAGCCAGATGCCGGCATGGAAGCGGTGCTGGCATACGCTCCGCCGCCGCGTCCTCTCCCGCCGGCGTTGCGCGGATCCATCCAGCGCATGATTGCCTCGCTCTCCACTGTAGAGCGCCGCAGCGCGCTGGGTGCCTACTATCTGGACATTCGGCCGTGAGTGTGACGTGGCAGGCCCGCACGGTTGCGTGTTTACTCCTCGGCGCGCGTGCGCTTTACGCGCAGGCGAGTACGCCGATGGCGCGCCCTGTCCCGCCACCAATGGTGACGTCGCCACTCTTCGCACGAGCGATTGTGCGCGGCACACGCACGCCGTCGGGAATGCCGGGCGCGAAGTACTGGGTACCACAGGTTCGCTATCGGATCGACGCCACGCTCGACACGGCGCTACACGAAGTACGTGGCGTCGAGACCGTGACGTACCGAAACACGTCGAGCGATACGCTCGGCTCGTTGTATCTGCATCTCTACCCGAATCTCTATTCGCCGGGCGCGGTGCGAAACACCGTGGTGCCGGTTGGTGCGGGGATGCGCATCGAGAGCGTGCAACTCGATCGACGTCCCATCGGCATGCTCTCCACCGACAGCGACGGCGGATATCAGCTCTACTCCACCGCGATGCGCGTGGCACCGTTCAAGCCGATCTTGCCCGGCGATTCGGTGGAGCTGTCGCTGACGTTCGCCTTTGAGGTATTGCGAGGCGCCATGCGGTCCGGTCGCTCCAGTGACGGCGCGTTGTATATGGTGGCGTACTGGTATCCACAGATCGCAGTGTTCGACGACGTGAGCCGGTGGCACGCAGACCTCTATGCAGGCACGGCGGAATTCAACAATGAATTCGCGGACTACGACGTCACGCTTCGCGTTCCGGAGAACTGGGTGGTGATGGCGACCGGTGTACAGACGAATGCCGACGCCGTCTTGTCGGATAGCGTGCTCGCGCGACTGCGCCGCGCGCGTGGCAGTACGCAGGTGACACCGATCGTGCGTGAGGGTGAGCGCGCGGTGCGGGCCGGCGCAACACAATGGAAGTTCACGGCACGAGGTGTGCGCGATTTTGCGTGGGCCGCATCGTCGCAATGGGTGTGGGATGCGGCATCCGTATTTCAGCGCCGTCTCTCCGGCGCGGGACCCGACACCGTGCTCGTATCAGCCGTGTACCGGCCCACGCAGCCTCTCTGGCGTGCGGCAACCGGGTGGACGGCCGCGGGCCTCAAGGAAACCAGTCGTCACCTGGACACGCGATATCCGTACGCTTCGTTCACATCCATTCAGGGCCCGGGTTCGTGCTCCGGAATGGAGTATCCGATGTTGACGTGCGTCGACCAGCAGCGCGACTCCGCCTCACTTCGTTCCGTGCTGATTCATGAAGTATCGCACAGTTGGTCCCCGGTGCTCGTGGGTTCAGACGAGAAGCGGTATCCGTGGATGGACGAAGGACTGACGCGTTACGAACAGGACGAAGTGCTCGAACGGACGTACGGTGAGGCACACTGGCGTGCAGCGCGTGACACGTACCTGCGACAGGTATCGACGCAGACCGAAGCCGAGATCATGCGCAATGGCGACCTCGCGTCAGCAGACAATGGCGCGTATCAGACGGCTGCGTACTTCAAGCCGGCGCTCGCGCTTCGAGCATTGCGAGGTGTTATTGGAGACTCGCTCCTAAGGCGCGCCCAACGCGAGTTCGTTCGACGTTGGGCTGGCAAGCACCCGATGCCCGACGACTTCTTCAACACGTTCAACGATGTCACCCAGCGAGATCTTGGCTGGTTCTGGCGCACCTGGTTTTTCGAGACGTGGCCACTCGACCAAGCCATTGCCGGCGTGAAGCGAGTAGGCGATGCACTCGAGGTCACAATAGAAGACCGTGGATGGGCGCCGATGCCGGTGCTCCTGTCGATCACGCGTTCCGATGGACGTGAGGAACGCCTGACTCTTCCCGTTGACCCATGGCTCGCCGGGCGGAGGACACAGACGCTTCGCATCCCTCATGGCGCGCGCGTCACGAGCGTCATCATCGATAAGGACGAGCTGTTCCCCGATACCGACCGGACGAATCAGGAGTGGCGCGCCGCGCGCCGGCAGTAGGCTGACTATCACGACCTTGCGCTCGCATGTCGCGAGGCTTGCCTGAGATGTCCCGTGCCCGCAGCACTGCGGCGTAGGCGTCAATGAGTCCATGCCCGAACGCGTTGTCCTTCCCGATCGCTCCGAGATCGTGTGCTGTGCTCTCCATGATTGCGCGCACGCGCCACACCGTCAGTGACGGTCGCGCCGAGAAAATCAGCGCCGCGACGCCGGCAGCCTGCGGGCCTGCGAAGGAGTTTCCACGAATACGAACGGAGTCAGTGTTGATGTATCCGCTGTCGGTCGTACTTAGCACAGGAAAACCTTCTCCCGGATACGCGACGAGATCCGGCTTCATCAAGCCGCGCGGCATGGGGTAATCACCATAGAGTGCGACGCTGCTCCACTCAGCGGGGCCCATGCTGCTGAACGGGCGCAGCACACCCATCGTATCGATCCCGCCCACGGAGATCACACTCGGCACATCCTTGGGAGACTGGTGCTGCACTGGAATCGAATCCGTTGTGCGGAAGTTGCCTGCGCCACCAACGAGGAGTAGTCCCGCAGCTACAGCGTGATCGGACATCATGCGCCAGAAGCCACGCAAGTTTCCGAGTCTGGGTAAGGAAAAGCTCATGCTCAGGACGTCGGCTCCGTTTTCGATGGCGTACTCGTATGCGAGCGCTGCCGCGATCGGACGGTTGCCCGAGGAATCCGCGTTTCCCGCCGTCATCTTGAGGAGCATCAGGCCCGCACGCGGCGCCACGCCCGTCACGATGCCTCCGGTTCCGTCGCCGACGGTGATGCCGGACGTCATGGTGCCATGCTGGCGTGGCGAAACAAAGTTACGGACATCGGGCGTCATCGCGCCGAAGTCGTAGCCGTACACATCGTCGATCCAGCCGTTACCGTCGTCGTCGATGCCGTTGTTCGGAATCTCCCGCGTGTTGCGCCAGATGTTGGCGCGCAAATCCTGATGGGCGTAGTTCGCTCCGTTGTCGAGCACGGCGACCACGGCGCCCTTTCCCGTGATTCCCAACTCATTCCACACACGTGGCGCCTGGAGATGCGCGACATTCCACGCAATGCGCTTTCCCTGCGTGGTGAACGCTGAAGCAGGTGAGGCCGGAATCAGTGGAATGGACGCTGGCGCGGCACTCGGCACTGCGAGGCGTTCTCCGCCGGCATAGATGAACAACACATCGGGCGACTCGCTCGCCCTGCGAATCTCGGCGGCGGTGAGCTCGAGCGAGAGAGCGTTCACGATCCAGAGCGCGCGATCGGCGCGTGCGCGCCCAAGCGTCTTCAGTATGCGTTCCTGCTCACGAGCCGCATTCTGCCGCAACGTTGCAACGACCGTTTTGCGGAGCACGCGACGATCGTCGTTGGCGTGGGCGGCTGAAAATTTCTCGAGCCCACCCACAGGAGCGAACAGTTGCGTGCGACCCAGCACAATCACACGCGCCGAGGTTCCGGCGCGGATTGTCTCGAGGAGTGGTGGGTCGATCTTGCGCGTGGCAACGCCTGACTGCGTCAATGCCCGCGTGGCCGCGAGCAGCATCAGTACAAATACATGACAGACTATTCGGCGACTTCGCACGCGCTTCTCCAATGATGAGTGGAGCGCCCACTTCATACGACAATGTTGCGCGCACGAGGGCCCGTTCACAATTCAGAATACCACCGAAGCCGCCGACGGACTGTCATATTCCCGTGAATAGTCATCGGCGCTAGCCAATCATGCTTCGCATCAGCTTCAGCACCTCCGTCCTTGCCCGCCCGCCATCAATGTTGGTCATCACGATGATCCCGAAGCCGCGCTCTGGGATCAACAGGTAGTTGGACTTCCAGCCGGGATTGGATCCCGCGTGGCCAGGGCGCGGAAGCCCGTTGATCGGCACGATCTCATACCCGATACCGTACTGCAGTGCCACGGAATCCGGTCGCATCATCCGCGTCAATGTTTCGGAACTGATAACGCCAGCACCTGCCGGATGACCCGGGCGCGAACACTGCGCCAGCAGGAACGCAGTCATGTCGTCGATATTCGAGTACAACCCCGCCGCACCGGATCCCGGATAGTTGAAGTAGGGATAGCTCCCTTTGCCGTCCTCCTTATATGGTACGGCCACGTGTGCAGCGAGACTGTCGTTCCACGCATAGCTGCTCGCGTGCATGCCAAGCGGCTCGAGAATTTCCGCGCGAATAAAATCGTCGAACCGCTTGCCGCTCGCCGTCTCCACGACCATCTGGAGCATTTCGTAACCGCCGCCAGAGTATCGAAACTCCGATCCCGGTGGGGCGATGATCTCCACCTTCTGGTCCGCGAAGTTGGGCACCACTCCGTTCATTACGTCCTGAAGTGACGGGATTCGCAGACCGAGTGAGATGCCGAGACTCGCGGGCACGTTGATCCCTGCCGTGTGCGACAGGAGGCGGCGGACCGTTACGCCGGAGGGAGCGAACTTCGAGGGCGGAATGGTCCATTGCGGGAGGTACTGCTGGACTGGTGCGTCGAGCTGGATGGCGCCTCGCTCCACGAGTCGCATTACCGCCCATGCCGTGAGCGTCTTTGAGATCGAGCCCATCTGATACACCGTGGTCCGCGACACCGGACGT
>JBBQHJ010000182.1:0-9565 GCA_038323865.1 Gemmatimonadales bacterium | reverse complement strand
TTCGTGAGGCGTCCGGCGTGAGGCGTTCGTGAGGCGTCCGGCGTGAGTGGATCGTGAGGGGTCCGGCGTGCGGCGATCGAGAGGCGTCCGGCGTGAGGCGATCGTGAGGCGTCCGGCGTGCGGCGATCGTGAGGCGTCCGGCGTGAGGCGCGAGAGGTACGGCGTGCGGGGATCGTGTCGCGGTGCGCCGTGATGCGTGTCATTCCGAGCGGAGCGCGAAGCGCGAAGTCGAGGAATCTGCACCTCTCGCTTCGCGCCTAACGAAGACGCGCTGCTTTCACCAGCAGATAGTTTCGTTCCGGCAGGCTCGACGTTCGATGAGCAGCGAGCGTGTAGTACTTCGCCGCTGACGAGCGATCCCCTGCCCGTTCCAGCAGATGCGCGCGCACGGCATCGAGCCGGTAGTGGCCCTTGATGCGATCATCGCTGTCGAGATCTTCGAGCAACTTCAATCCGGCCGCTGGCCCGTTCACCATCGCAAACGCGATCACGCGATTGAGCGTCACCATCGGATTGTTCGAGAGCAGCGCCAACACATCATAGAGCGCGAGAATCTGCGGCCAATCTGTTTCCTCAACTGTGGCAGCTTCATCATGCAGTGCGGCAATGGCCGCCTGCAGCTGATAGGTCCCAGGACTTCCCTGAAGAAACGCGCGCTCCACCAACGCCACACCCTCGGCAATCTGCGCGCGATTCCATTGCGAACGATCCTGCTCATCGAGCGGAATGAGTTCGCCGTGTTCACCACTTCGCGCCAGGCGCCGAGCATCGGTCAACAGCATCAGTGACAGCAGCCCCAGCACCTCGGCGTCATCAGGAGTGAGCGAGAGCAACAATCGCGTCAACCGAATGGCTTCGTTCGAGAGATCGGTCCGTTGTAGTGACTCCCCGGCACTGCTTGCGTATCCCTCGTTGAAGATCAGGTAGAGAATCTGAAGCACAGACGCGAGACGCGCAGCACGTTCGTCCTCGGTGGGCATGGCGAACGGCACGTTCGACGACTTGATGCTCTGCTTTGCGCGACTGATTCGCTGCGCCAGCGTTGCTTCCGGGAGAAGGAACGCTGTCGCTATTTCCCGAGTCGTCAGGCCGCCAACGGCGCGCAGCGTCAACGCAATTGCCGTTGCCGGTGTGAGTGCCGGATGACAACACATGAAGAGCAGGATCAACGAGTCGTCATGATCGACCGGCAAGTCCGCATCAGCCGCCGGGACGAACGACCAGTCCGCCCACGTCTCGGTGGCCACTGCGTCCTCACGCTTTCGGCGCGACATCTCACCGCGCATCTGATCGGTCAGGCGACGCATGGCCACGTGATACAACCACCCATTGGGATTTTCAGGAATGCCCGATTGGGTCCATTGCGACGCCGCCGCAATGAGTGCGTCCTGCACAGCGTCTTCCGCCGCCGCAAAGTCGTGATACCGGCGGGCAACGACACCGAGTACCTGCGGTGCGAGATCGCGAAGCAGGTGCTCGATGCGGCGGTTTGAAGTTTCGGCGCTCACTCCGTTGGGGGGCCGCTCAGAACCGGACGCACCTCGATTTTCATATTGAGCGGCTTGCCATCCGGACCCGGTGCCGTCGACACATGGCCAGCGATCGCATACGCGCGCTCGGCGCTCTCGGTATCAACGATCCAATAGCCGGCGAGGAACTCCTTCGACTCCGGAAACGGGCCATCAGAAACAACGGGCTGTCCCTTGGCGTCGGCTTGCACAATGCGCGCTTCCCCGGGCATGGCGAGACCCTGTCCATCGACCCACTCGCCCGCCTTGTGGAGATCGGCATTGACCTCCTCCATGAAGGCCACGTGCGCCTTGATCGATTCGGGCGTCCAGCTGGTGATCTGGTAATTCTTGCTGCCGGCAGGAACGTGCATCATGAGAATGAAGCGCATTGTCGGTCTCGAGTTGGGGTCGGGCGCCGTTGGTGGCGCGTTCGTAGAGAAGTCGGAGCCGGCCGCTGATTCTCTACATCGAAATGCAGGGACATTCTGACAAGGTGTAAGGACGGGAGCAACGCTGTCGAATCGCTGGCTCGGATGCGAGCAGAACGATAGCTTGACCTGCGTGTCGAACCGGCTGAGTGAATCGCTAAAAGACCGTTATTTGATCGAGCACGAGGTCGGCGCCGGTGGCATGGCCGTCGTCTATCGTGCGCGCGACGTCAAGCACGATCGCGCCGTTGCCATCAAGGTGCTTCGGCCTGAATTGGCCGTGACCCTCGCGAGCGAGCGGTTCCTGCGCGAAGTCGGCATCGCGGCGCGACTTCAGCATCCGAATATCCTGCCGCTCCTCGATTCTGGTTCCGCGGACGGCAACCTCTACTATGTGATGCCATTCGTCGACGGCGAGTCGCTGCGGCAGCGGCTGAACCGCGACGGACAGTTGAACGTGACGGACACCGTTCGCATTCTCCGAAGCGTGGTCGACGCTCTCGCCTATGCGCATCGGAACGGCGTGATTCATCGCGACATCAAGCCCGACAATGTGATGATGTCCGGCCGTCATCCGCTCGTCACGGACTTTGGAATTGCGCGCGCCCTCAGCGCGGCCGCAACGAAGGACCATACGTTGACCTCCGCGGGAATGGCACTCGGCACGCCCGCCTACATGTCGCCCGAGCAGGCAGCGGCCGACCCCTCCGTTGATCATCGCGCGGACATCTACTCGATTGGCGTGATGGGTTACGAGATGCTGGCGGGGCGCTGTCCCTTCGAGGGGCGATCGTTTCAGCAGATTCTCGTGGCGCACGCGACGTCAACGCCGCAGCCGCTTGTTGAGGCGCGGCCTGGATTGCGTGCGGATGTCGCAGACATCATCGGCAAGTCGATGGCGCCCGATCCCGACGATCGGTATGCCACCGCGGACGAATTGCTCGAAGCGCTCGAGCGAATCGAGTTCAGCACCACGCCGACACCCACGTCGCATCCTGTGCAGCCACGCTCAGTGCTCGTGCCCGCGCTCGGCGCATTGGTGCTCGCGACCCTGGTGGGTGTGTGGATGATACGGCGGCCCGATGAACCCACCATGATCACGGTCGGTGCCACCACGCAATTCACAACCGACAACGGACTCGAGCTCGAACCAGAGATCTCGCCGGGCAAGGGAGAGCTGATTGCGTATGCCGCCGGAAATTCGACGCGCATGCGCATCTATGTGCGGCCGAGTGCCGGCGGACGAGCGATTGCATTGTCCGATGACTCGACATCCGTGGAGTTTCAGCCGCGCTGGTCCCCCGATGGCACGAAGATCGTGTACCTCTCGCGCGGATCAGCGCACGTTGCGCCGAAGTTTGGCGGCACATCGCAGGTTATCGTGGCGGGCGGTGATCGCGACAGCGTTCTCTCCGCTTCATGGGCACCTGACGGTAGAGAGCTCCTGTTTGTTCGCCGTGATTCCGCGTTCGCACGCGACACGGCGACGAGAGCCGATCGTTTCATTGCCACCGCGCCAGATCTGCACTCGTGTGTGTGGAGCGTAGGAAAGCGCATCGCGTGCGTATCGGGCAACCCGCTTTATGTCATTGCGGGCACGAATCTCGGCAACCTCGCGCCAAGCGCAATCGTGGTTGTTCCGGAGGCGGGTGGCGTCTTCACGCGACTCACGAGTGGACGCGCGCTGCATCAGAGCCCCGCGTGGTCGCCCGACGGAAGCATTCTGTATTTCGTTTCCAATCGGATGGGCGCAAGCGACGTGTTCTTTCTACCGGCGTCGACAACGGATACGACGTCAACCCCCGTGCGGATCACCACCGGACTCGGCGCGCACACCATTTCGGTGTCCCGTGACTCGGCGAGCGGCTCGAAGCTCACCTACGCGACCTACACGGAGCGCTCGAATGTCTGGTCGTTGCGCCTGCGGCCTGGCGGTGTCGCGGACAGCTCCACGCTCGAGCCGGTGACGACGGGCAACCAGGTGGTCGAGTCGATGCGCTTGTCGCGCGACAATAAGTGGTTGTTGTTTGATTCCAACCTGCGCGGCCACGCCGAGATCTATCGCATCCGTCTGCCGAACGGTGAGCCGGAACGCATCACGGACGATAAGGGGGAAAACTTTCGCGCGGATCTCTCGCCCGATGAAAAGCAGATTGCGTTTCAGTCGTTCAGCAACAGCACGCGCGACATCTTCGTGCAGGGCATCGACGGGCACAATCGCGTTGCGGTAACGACGTCGCCCAGACAGGAGGCCGGTGCCGCGTGGTCGCCAGACGGCACGAAGCTGAGCTTCATCGAGCTCACCGGGCAGAATGGTGCGTACGTCGTGGAGCGGAAGCCGGACGGAACGTGGGGTGAACCGAAACGCATTGGAAGCGGCGGGCCGGCCTGTGCAGAGTGGTCGTCCGATGGAAAGTCTCTGTTGCTGACGTACCGCGGCACAGTGCATCTCGTGCATGCCGACGGCACCAACGACCGGGTGGTGTACGCGCCTCGCGCCGGCACCGACGATCCCATCGCCCTTGAGTCGCACTGGCGCTCGGACGGATCGTCGTTCTTCTTCAAGAGTCATGATGCGGCCGGTCGCGCGTACTTCTGGACGATGTCCACCTCAGGCGGAACGCCGCGCCTGGTCGCTCGACTCACGTCTCCGTCGCGGACCTCCAATCGTCCGGATTTCTCGGCGACAGACGACAGATTGTTTTTCGCCATTCAGGATCGGCAGAGCGACGTGTGGATCGCCGATCTCACCATGCATTGACGAGGCTTTGAATGCGGACGATTCGAATTAACTGTGCCCTGATCGCGTTCCCGATGCTTGCGCTCGCACAGCGCCCCGCTCCACCGGCAGACGCGGTGCAGATCGCTTCGGCCATATCGCCACTTCCCGGCGAGTTTCGAGACAACGCGATGGTGATGGGCTATCGCGGCGAGTCACCAACGCTCGTCACCCTTCGCAAAGGCTCTGGCCCGTTCACCTGTCTCGCGAGCGATCCTGCGGGCAAGCAGTTCCACGCGGCCTGCTATCACCAGTCGCTCGAGCCGTTCATGGCGCGCGGACGCGCATTGCGCGCGAGTGGCGTGAAGGGCGACCAGGTGGACAGCACACGCTTCCGCGAGGTGCGCACCGGCAAGCTGAAGATGCCGAAGACCCCCGCCGCACTCTACTCGCTCACCGGCGGCAGCATGGACGCGACAACCGGTGCCGTGCAGGGCGCACGGTCACTGTTCGTCGTCTACATGTCAGGCGCGACGGCAGCCTCCACCGGCCTGTCGGCCAAGCCAGCCGAGGGTACGCCGTGGATCATGTACTCCGGCACGCCCAAGGCACACATCATGTTCGTTCCAAAGATGTAGCTCCTCCATGCTTGACGCTTCAAGTATTGCGTACAACTTATCGGTGACCCCTGAGGAGGTTTCTGCTGGTCGCAGCGTTTTGCCCGAAATGCGGTACTGCGTATGGAGCCAACGCGAATTTCTGTAGTACGTGTGGCTTCTCGTTTACGCAGGAAATGTCCGCAGTTGGTCTTCGCAGGTCTGGCCTGACGATTGGCGATGGACCCGTCGGCGAGACGTATGATCCGTCGACGCCGGATCCCATTGAGCGACTCAACAGCGCGCTCGAAGGCCGGTATTCTGTCCTCCGTGAGCTGGGACGCGGCGGTATGGCGACGGTGTATCTCGCGAAAGACGTTCGACACGACCGCGACGTCGCCATCAAGGTGCTCCTTCCCGATCTCTCCGCGACAATCGGCACTGACCGTTTCGAGCGCGAGATCAAGGTCGCGGCGAAGCTTCAGCATCCGCACATCCTCGGATTGTTCGACTCGGGCCAGGCAAATGGCCTGCTCTTCTATGTCATGCCGTTTGTGCAGGGCGAGTCGCTCGGCGATCGCATTGAGCGCGAGGGCCCGCTCCCGATCGACGAAGCACTCGTCATCGCGCTCGAAGTGGCGGACGCACTCGGCTACGCACATCAGCAAGGCGTCATTCATCGCGACATCAAGCCTGACAACATCATGTTGTCCGGGGGGCATGCACTCGTCACGGATTTTGGTATTGCTCGTGCGGTGACCGATGCGGTCGGGACCAGCAAACTCACGCAGACCGGCGCGTCGATCGGCACGCCGGTCTATATGTCGCCCGAGCAATCGGGTGGTGCAGACGTTGGCCCTCCCGCAGACATCTATAGCCTTGCCTGCGTGTTGTACGAAATGCTCGCCGGCGAGCCGCCGTTCACCGGCAAGAGCTCAATGGTCATCATGGCGCGTCACGCCATGGAACAGGTGCCGAGCATTCGGATCGTGCGCGCGTCGGTGCCCGAGGAAGTGGAAGCCGCGATCTTCGCCGGCATGGCGAAGATGGCCGCCGACCGTCCGAAATCCGCCAAGGAATTCGCCGAGATACTCGGTATGCCGTTGCACATGACGGCGACGCTGCGCGTGACGACCGGGCCAACCGGAATGCGACGCGTGGCAACGCCGTCGATGTATACGCTCACTGCCGTGCAGGAACCGCCGCCGCCCGTTCCGTGGTGGAAGCGTCCGGCGTTCAACGGTGTAGCGTTGGTTGCAGTCGTCGCTGCATTGGTTGGAGTGCTTCTCTCGCAGAAACGCGCCGCTGTTCCTGCTGACGAATTCGCGCGACGAGTCGCAGTGCTCTACTTCACCGATCAAAGCAGGGAAAAGGATCTCGGCCCGCTCGCGGACGGACTCACGGAAGGGCTGATCGGGTCACTGAGCAATGCGTCGAGCATCACGGTGATCTCGCGCGGCGGTGTCGAGCGGTTCCGCGGTTCCGACATCACGCCAGACAGCATTGCAAGAGTTCTGCGCGCGGGCTTTCTCGTACGCGGTGACCTCGAGCATTCCGGCGACAATATCGCTTTGAACGTGCGTCTCGATGATCGCAGTGGTGCGACGATCAATCGTGCGCGGTTGACCGTGTCAGCGGCGAACCCACTGGCCATTCGGGATTCGTTGCAGAACACGGTCTCGTCGCTCATCAAGAGCTCACTACACCAGGAAATCCAACTGCGTGAAGAGCGTGCGAGCACGAGCAATCAGGCCGCGTGGCTCGAGCTCCAGCGCGGCGAACAAGTACGAAAGACCGTTTCTGGATTGGTCAAGAAGGGCGACACGCTCGCGTTGAAGGCGGCGATTAGTTCCGCCGATTCCCTGCTCGCCAGCGCGGAAAAGCAGGATCCGAAATGGGCCGAGCCGGTGACGCGTCGCGCGCAGCTCGCACTCGAGCTCTCACGCACGCTGAGTCGCGATCCTGCCGTTATTCGAAATTGGTATGACATCGGCATGGGGCACGTGACGCGCTCGCTCGCGCTCGATGCTGACAGCCCAGATGCGCTCGAAGTTCGCGGCACATTCAAGTTCTGGGCATGGCTTTCGAATCTCGAAACCGACGCGCACAAGAAGGAGCAGTTGCTTCTCGATGCCAAGGCGGATCTCGAGCGGTCAACGCAACTGAACAAGGGCCAGGCAAGTGCGTACGCGACGCTCGCGTCGGTCTACTATCAAGTTCCGTCGGCCACAACGAGTGATGTCTATCTCGCGGCGAACAAGGCCTACGAGACCGATGAATTCCTCGCGAACGCACCAATTGTTTTGCATCGGTTGTTTCTCGCGGCGTATGACCTGAACGCCGCGGACAAAGCCAACCAGCACTGCAACACGTACGCGAGTCGCTTCCCCGCAGACTACCGCTCGCACCGCTGCCGGTTGTTCATGATGACCATGGACGCTGGGCCAAAGGCTGACGTCGCGCTCGCGAAGAAGATGGGCGACTCCATCGTGGCCATGCGTGCGCCGAAGGACTCGCTGTTTGAGCGGTACAACAGCAACCAGCTCGTTGCGCAGGTGATGGCGCGTGCGAGCAAGCAGGCGCCGGCGCTTGCTGCCGAGGCGCGTGCGTTGTCGAAGGCCTCGATTGGCGATGCGTCGATCGATCCGAATCACGACAACACGTTCTACGCGGCGCGGGTGTTCAACATGCTGGGCGACACACCTGAGACGATCACGCTGCTCAAGGCCTATTTCGCGGCCAGCCCGCAGCGGCTGGTGACCATGCGTGGCGACCCAGGCTGGTGGTTCAAGAACGTCGAGAACGAGCCGGCCTGGAAACAGTTGATTAGGTAGGGGGAAACCACCGCCGGTCGTAGAAATCAGCCGCGCAACCATTGCGGCGCACGTCAACAATGCACAACCTAGACGAAGGAGCCCGGACGCCGACGTCGGCGTCCGGACGTATGTCCGGTTCTGGAGTGTGTACCGTGCGTCGTGTACTGAGCTTTGTCGCCCTCGTTCTCGTTGCGTGGATCGTCGTCTCGTGTGGGGACACCGCGAGCCGGTCGACGTCGCCGAGTGGACTATCCGCACCGAATGGCGCCCGGCGCGCAATCACACCCGGCACGTGCACGACGCTCGCGCAACTCACGACGGCGGCCAACACCGTCTTCGGGCCGGGCGCGAATGCCAGCGCTGCGATTAGCCGGCTCAATAGCATCGACAGCAAGATCACCGGCGGAAACACTGCCGGCGCGCAGAACGAAGCGCGCAATCTCGTGTCGTTCGTTCAGGTGAAGGCCGGTCTTGGACAACTCGTCGGCACGCACGCCGACGCCCAGGATCTCATCAACAAGATTCTCTGCTACGCCGGCCTGGAAAACGACACGGTGCTGATCTTCCCAACTGATCAGCCGCAGGTCATTACCGATCCAACGGGTCAGGCGGGTGTGTCGCTGCAAGGTCAGACCGTCGACGTGCCGACGCTCGTGACCATCACGATCCTTGACCCGAACGTTTCGCCACTCAACACGAAGCTCGACAAATATCCCGGCTTCATCGAGATGAGTTCATCGTCGCCACTGACCAAGCCGGCGATTGTTGGCGTGTGCCCCACCGGTCCAATCCCGCCGGATGTGCTCGCACGGTTGCGACTCGGTCATCAGGCGAGCACGGGCTTCGAGATTACGCCGCAGGCCGATGCAGGCTTTTTGAGTTGCCCAGCTGTTACCGGCGCCAACAAGGCGCCGAGTTGGCTGAAGCGTCTCGCCAACCTCGTGATGCCAAAACCGCTGTATGCGACCACGATGTCTGGTGGTGGCGTGGGTGGTGTCGCAACAGAATTCAGTCCCTTCGGTCCGGTCGACCCCGAGCTGAGTTTTGTTGGCGGCGTTGGTGGTACGTCAACGGAGTTCATGCGCGCGTCTGACGGGCCGACGACGCTCCCCGGCGCAACGATGAACCGCGGCAACCTCGGCGCACTGGGTGGCGTTGCCGCGTCGGCGACCTGCCCGGCGGTGCAAGCACTACCAGGCACCGCGCTTCCGCCTGAATGCCGTCCAGTGGTGACAATCACCACGCACAACGGCACGATCATGCAGGGCGTGCCGGTGTCATGGGCAGTCACCGGTGGCGGTGGTACCATCACGCCGAACACTCCGGCCACGGACGTCTGCGGAACGTTCGGCCCTGAGCCCGTGACGCACTCCGATGTGAATGGCAAGGCTGGTGTATGCTGGACCCTTGGCACCACACCGGGCGTGAACACCACGGTGGCGACGCCGCATCTCGGTGGCGATGCGCAGCTTGGCGTCACGTTCGCGCCCGTGGG
>JBBQHJ010000181.1:0-9583 GCA_038323865.1 Gemmatimonadales bacterium | reverse complement strand
TGTTGCTGCTTCCGCTCGACGCAATCACGGAGGATACCGCCGGCGAGCCAATGCCCGATGCGCTCGCGCATCTCGTGCGCGCCAACCCTCCTGCTCGTGCGTGGATACGAAGCCTCCTTGGCCACGTGCATTCGGTTGATGACGGACGGGCATTCGTTGATGCACGCGGAGCGGTGTGGCTGCCCGGTAGCACGGCGGGCCCCGGTCCGCTGCGTCGTCGAGCAGAGCTCGCGGAGTTGCGTACCGAGCTCGAGACACTCGAGCTGGCGCGCGTTGCGGCGTCGGCGACTGCCGACCGCATGCGCGAGGCGCTGTCCGTGAGCGAGCGTCGTGTGCATGCGGCGACCGAAGGCGCGTCACTCGCGCAGCAGCAGGTTCGCGTCGCTACGGAACAACAGGCGGAACTGTCGCGTCGTGTGGCGCGCGCGCAGCGCGAGGCGCAGGAAGCGGGTGCGCTCAGCGCGCGTCTCGACGCGCGCAGTGCAGAGCTGCGGGAGCGTCACGTGGCACTCGATGCCGATACGGCGGCCATCACGGACGCCGTAAAAACGCGAGAAGAAGCAATCGCCGAAGCGCGAGCGTTCACCACGCAGGCGGAGCATAAGCAGGACGAAGCTCGAGAGCACCGCACCAAGTGGCAGGTCGAGCAGGCGCAGGTGCGTGCGCGCGTGGAGATGGCGGAAGATCGCGAACGTCGCCTTGCACTCGAGGCAGCAAACGCGACGCAACGCCTGGCACAACTGCGCGAGGAATTGCACGAGCTCGCGCAATCAGATGCAGCGCTCGCCGAGCAGATGGCAACGTGGACGATGGATCTCGAGAGCCGCGAGGCAACGCTGCTCGACGGTGAGAACAGTCTCGCGCAGGCCGAGAACGACGTACGACGGTCGGATGAGGGGCTCGAAGCGGCGGAAGCATCGTTGACCGAGGTGCGTCGGCGCTCCAGTGCGGTAAACGATGAGCTGCATCACGCGGAACTCCGCTTCACCGAGCTCTCTGGACGCCGCACGGCAATTCGCGAACGACTCGAGACGGAATGGAAGCGACCACTCGACGAAATGATCGCCGAGATTCCGCCCATGGACCTCGACGATGACACGCTGCACGCCGAAGCCGAGGATTTGCGCAAACAGCTCGACCAGCTTGGGCCGGTGAACGCGCTGGCCATCGAAGAGCACGATGAGACGGTGAAGCGCCACGACTTCCTTGTTGGCCAGCGAACCGACATGGCGGAAGCGCGGGCCTCGCTGCTCCAGGCCATCAGGGAGATCGACGCAACGGCGAAGCAATTGTTCGCGGAAACCTTCGAGCAGATCCGCAAGAACTTCCGGGAGATCTTCTTCTCGCTGTTCGGCGGCGGAGACTGCGACCTGCGACTGGAGAATCCCGATGCGCCGCTCGATTGCGACATCGAGATCCATGCGTCGCCACGAGGCAAGAAGACGCAGCGGATCAACCTGCTCTCGAGCGGTGAACGTGCGTTGGTCGCGCTGTCGCTGCTGTTCGGCATCTTCCTCACCAAGCCGAGCCCGTTCTGCTTGCTCGACGAAGTCGATGCGCCGCTCGATGATGCGAACGTCGGCCGCTTCGTGCGTATGCTCAACGAGTTCAAGAGCCGCACGCAGTTCATCGTCATCACGCACAACCCGCGCACCACCACGGAAGCTGGTGACGCCGTGTATGGCGTGACGATGCAGGAGCCCGGCGTCTCATCGCTCGTGAGTGTTCGAACGCGCGGGCCGTCGGTAGAAGGCGCGTATGAGCCCGAGTCCGAGATGAGTGCGGAGGCTCCGTCCGTCGTAGCGTGATGCGGTTGCGAGTTGGAGCGGCGGCGCTCGCGGCGCTCCTCGGGATGATCGCCCTGCCCTCGTCGGCCAGAGCGCAGGGTGCAATCGATATCGGGCTGCCGGCGCTGGATCCCTTGCCGGCTGCGCCAGACATTCGCGTGGCGGCGACAGGACTCAACCCCGCCGCGGGGCCGTTTCGTGTACGATTGCGTCTCGCGCTCGATCCGGGCTTTGGATTGATCGTGTTCGACTCCACCATGAATGGCGCGACGGCAAACTTTCGCACCATCAAGCTGCTTCCGGAAAACCAAACCATTTTCGCCGAAGCTTCGGTGATCGGTGCGAATGGCACCACGCTGCTCACGACGCTGCAGGCGGCTGGACGCACCGGACCTCGACTCACGTTGGTCTCGCCGAATGGCAGCACCAACATCACGCTCAATACGCGTCGGCCGCGCTTCTCCTGGCGCAGTGCGGTGGTGACAGGGCCGCCGGGGCCGTGGGTGTACGAACTCCGCATCACCAACGTCGCGACGCAGCAGTCGATCGTCCACGAAAACATCACGGATGTCGACTTCACGCTTCCCGACACACTCCAAACGCAGACGAGCTATCGGTGGAGTGTGACCGCGCGCCTCGCCAACGGCTTCGCGAGTGACAATGTGGCCGTGAATAGCAGATCAAGCTTCGTGGTGTTCCCCACCGACGAAGCGCCGATCACGCTGCTCTATCAGAACTTTCCGAATCCATTTCCAGCCACCTCCAGTTCCAGCACGTGCATCTGGTTCGACCTCAAGACCACGAGCAAGATCCGCCTGAGCGTACTCGATCTGCGCGGCCGCCGCGTAAAGACCATCATTCCGGGCCAGCTGGCTGAGTCGCTGACGCCCGGGCGGTACGGTCGGTTGAGCGAAGGCGATACACGAGGTTGCGACCCGCGCGTAACCTGGGACGGCTCAGCGGATGACGGCCGCATCGTTCCAGCGGGCGTCTACCTGCTGCACCTCACGGTGGACGGTGGTGCACCCTTCGTGAAGAAGATGCTCTTTCTCGGACGCTGATGCGTCTCACCACGCTGGGCACGGGCACGGTGTCGCTCACGGCCGAGCGTGTGTGCGCCGGACACCACGTACAGGCGGGAGCGGTCAGCCTGCTGCTCGATTGCGGCAGCGGCATTTGCCATCGCCTTGCCGAGTCGCCAATCGATTGGCGCAGCATCACGCACGTTGCGTTTACGCATTTTCACCAGGACCACATTGGTGACTTTGCCACGTTGGTGTTTGCGTGGAAATACGCCGACCGGCCCGGGCGCACCGCACCACTGCTGGTGATTGGACCCGTTGGCATCGATGCCCTGCTCGCGAAAATCGCCGATGCGGCCGGCGACTGGTTGCGCGAACCCGGCTTTTCACTGGACATCGTGGAAGTATCGCCTGGTGATACGCTGGAGTTGGGTGACGGCGTCGCAATCGGCGTGGCCAAGGTTCCCCATACCGATGAGAGTGTGGCATATTCCATCGTGCGTGGCGGACGTCGCGTGGTGTATACGGGCGACACCGGCTATGACCCGATGTTCGGTGAGTGGGCGCGTGGCGCTGATGTGTTGCTGTGTGAATGCTCACTGCCGGTGGAGTTGGCAATTCCGTCGCACCTCACGCCGGAACAGTGTGGTGCGCTCGCGGCCGCCGCGTTGCCGAAGCACCTGGTTTTGACGCATTTCTACCCGCCCACTGAACGCGTCGACGTACGCGCCATCGTGGCGGCACACTATGCCGGGCCCATCACGTTGGCGACCGATGGCGCGGCATTCGAGATCGAGGAAAGCTGATGCTTGTCGTGATGCAAACCGGTGCGACCGATACGCAGATCAAGCGCGTGGTCGACATCATCACCGAGATGGGATACGAAGCGCGCCCCATGCCGGGCGCGCAGCGCACAACGGTGGGCCTCGTCGGCAACGATGGACGCGTCGATGGCTCGCGCATCGAGTCGCTCGACGGTGTTGCCGAAGTCATTCACGTGTCGCGTCCGTACAAGCAGGTTTCGCGGGAGTGGCGCCCGGAAAACACGCTCGTCGAAATCGGGCCCGGTGTCGTGTTTGGTGGTGCGGATATCCCGATCATCGCCGGACCATGCTCGGTGGAAACGGAAGAGCAGATCGTCCGTTCTGCGCAGCTCGTGCGCGAAGCGGGCGCGAACGCACTTCGCGGCGGTGCTTTCAAGCCACGCAGCTCGCCGTATTCGTTTCAGGGCCTCGGCAAGAAGGGCCTCGAAATGCTCGCGCTCGCTCGTCGCGAAACGGGATTGCCCATCGTCACCGAGGCGCTCGACGAGGAAGGTGCACATCTCGTCGCCGAGTATGCGGACTGCATCCAGATTGGCGCGCGCAACATGCAGAACTACTCGCTGCTACGCGCCGTGGGTCGCATCAACAAGCCTGTCCTCCTCAAGCGCGGCATGGCGGCCACCATCACCGACTTGCTTCTCAGCGCCGAGTACATCCTCGCCGAGGGGAATACGCAGGTGATTCTGTGTGAGCGTGGCATCCGCAGCTTCGACAATGCCACACGCAACCTGTTCGACCTCACGGCAATTCCTGTTGTTCAGAAACTGTCGCACCTGCCAATGATCGCCGATCCGAGCCACGGCACCGGCCTGCGTGACAAAGTGATTCCGATGGGCCGTGCGGCAATCGCAGCGGGCGCAGATGGTCTCCTTGTCGAGATGCATCCGAATCCGGACAGGGCGCTCTCGGACGGGGGCCAATCGCTGCATCCGGAACAACTCCAGCGTCTGGTGCGCGAGGCGCGCGTGATTGCGGATGCGATTGGTCGCTCGATTACGTCCTCTGTCGGAACCGTCGGCGTCGCGCGAGGGTAGAAGTGGCATGATGAATCGACGCATGCTCTACTCCGTCGCCGCGCTGATGCTCGCGGGACAAATCGCCGCCGCCGAAGGCAGGCCTCGCACGCCGCAAGCTGATCTGCTCGATCGCGCCGTCGCGGCATGGGCAAGGGTGAAGACCGCACGCGCCACGTTTGAGCAGTCCATCACGAATTCGCTCACCGGTCGCACCATGACGTCGACCGGTGAGTATCAACAGGAACGGCCGTCGCGGCTTGCGGTGATGTTCTCCAATCCGGCAAGCGACCGCATCATTGCGGACGGCAAGTTCGTGTGGCTCTACCTCCCGAGCAGTGCGCCTGATCAGGTCATCAAAACCACGCAGAGCAGCATTGGCACCGGCACCGTCGATATCTCGGCGCAGTTCCTTACGTCACCGCGAACGAAATACAACATCACACCGGGTGGAACGCTGGTTGTGAGTGGCCGTGCGACGCATGCCTACACGCTCGTTCCGAAAACTGATGAGGGCGCGCCGTTCAAGCTCGCTGCCGTGTGGATCGACGACGAGGACGCAACGATTCGCGCATTCGAGGTCACTGACGCCAGTGGCGTTCAACGCAAAGTGCGCTTGACCTCATTCAAGGTGAACGTTCCCGTGGACGAGGCTGCATTCAAGTTCACGCCACCACCTGGCGTTCACGTCATCGTTCGCTAACACTGCGCGGATCGATCGTGCCACCATCTCCACTCGCGAGACTGCGCAAGATTGCGCTGAAGCTGCCGGAGTCGCACGAGGTTGAGGCGTGGGGTGCTCCGACCTTCCGCGTGAAGAACAAGTTGTTCGCGATGTATTCAGCGGTCGACAGCGGACATAGCGCGGGCCGCCCGGGGGTGTGGATCAAGGCGGGCCGGGAGAATCAGTCATTGATGCTCCGCTTTGCACCGACGCGCTTCTTCATGCCGCCGTATGTCGGCAAGGCCGGTTGGATCGGCGTGTACCTCGACAAGGTGTGCGACTGGGACGAGCTCGTGGGCCTGTTGCGCGATGCATATGTGATGACGGCACCGAAGCGCGTTGCAGCCGCGCTCGATGGGCCTGCTCCACCGAAGGCCGCGAAACATGTTGCGCGCAAAACAACGAGGCCACATCGCTAGCGATGTGGCTTCGTTCGTTGGTCAGTGCGGGTGCGTCAAGCGCTGCACATCCTCGCTGTTTTCCTTGACGAGGCGTTCTATTCGCGCGCCATGTCTCCCCGCATCGGGACCGGTGTCGGCCACGGCGCCGCCGTGCCGTACGTCGTCGCGCAGAAAGTCCGCGCCATCAGGGTTTTCGACTAGCTCGTCGATGTCCTCTGCGCGAACACGATGGTCTCCCTCGAGTCCGCGCCCGTTGTGCGGTTTGTGCCGTTCGGACATTCCTGTCTCCTCCGGATGAAATCCGTCATCGAGAGGGAGCAAGGACTGCGCCTCAGCCGAGGTCCTTTGCGTACACACCTTTGTATCGGCTGACTTCGCTCCGCTCACGGTCGAGCTCCGAAATGTGCCGTGGCGTGAATCCAAACTTGATGAAGAACTCTTCGTCGTTGCTTACAGCGAACAGCGTTGCGGCGCCGCGACGTCGAGCAAGCGCTTCCGTGGCATGCACCAGCGCGCGACCGATGCCCTTCCCCTTGGCATCCGCGCGCACCGCCAGTGAGCGCAGCTCAGACAAGCTCGGCGCATACTCATCGAGATGCACACAGCCAATCAGCTCGCCATTCTCTTCGGCGACGAGAAAGTGGTCGGCATGCGATGCGATGAAGTCCACGCTCCGCGGGAGCAGCGTGCCATCGCTCGTGTAGGTGTCGATCAAACCGCGAATTTCGGCGGCGTCGTGCGCGGTTGCACGGCGAACGGTCATGATGACTTTACCTTGCGGGAGTTGCAGGAATCCTGGCGAGTAGATCGTGCTGCGAGTGTACGCCCTTGAGCAATTCCGCCGCACGCAACAGCGCTGCATCATCGCGGAGTGCACGAGAAAATTCCAGGTTCGCTCCGAATACGTAGCGCGCAATCTGGCCCGTGAGAACGCGAGTGACGAGCGCAGAATCGGCATCGTAGGTCGCACGGGTCAACGGCACACCGCGTTCCGTAACGCGCCGATACAGTTCGTCGCGCATCGCAGGCGTGACCACAAACTCAGGACTCGTAATTGTCTTTGACGCGCGCAGCGACATCACGTACGCAGTAATCGCATCGCGAAACTTGACGATGCGTCCGCCGAGTTCCGACTGCAGAGCCTTGTCCTGTGGCGTATTCGTGCGACTCGCAACTTCGATGTCAGGCACAATACCGCCCCCGCCCAGCACCGTGCGGCCGGCATCTGTCCGAAAGCGCGGCCGGGGATTCGCGTCCGCCGTGGGGCGCCCAGTGGTGTTCGCGTCGTCGGATGCCGACAGCTTGTGCTTGCTGATGCTCCGCCCGCTCGGCGTATACCAGAGCGCAATGGTGAGCTTGACGGCGCCTTGATCGCTCACCGGAAAGAGGCGCTGCGCGCTTCCCTTTCCGTACGATGTTGTTCCGATGATGACCGCACGATCGTGATCTTGCAGAGCGCCGGCGACGATCTCACTTGCTGACGCTGTATTGCTGTCGGCCAATACCACGAGCGGCACGTCGGGCCAGCGCTGCGGCGCACGATCCGCGAAGCTCTGCGTTTCCTGGGCCGTGCGTCCGCGCGTGGAGACGATCGCCTGACCTTGGTCGAGAAAGAGATCGGCAACGCCAATGCCCTGATCGAGCAAGCCACCGGGATCTCCACGAAGATCAAGCACGAGCGACGTCGCGCCGGCGGTGCGAAGTGAATCGATGGCTGCCGCGAGAGCAGCGCCGGCCTTGGCGCTGAAGACGGTGAGATCGACGTAGCCAACGCCATCGTTCAGCAGCAGCGCATGACGGACTGGATTCACGTCAATGACACGGCGCGTGAGCGCGAAGGGCATGTGCTCGGCAATGCCGGGCCGCTCTATGATGATCTTCGCCTGAGAACCATCCTCGCCGCGCATCACCTTGAGCGCTTCGTCAGCGGTGAGCCCGAGCGTTGGCTTACCGTCGATCGAAATGATCCGATCGCCCATGAGAATGCCGGCCTGCTCGGCTGGAGTCCCCGGTAGCACACCCGCGACGGTTATGCCGCTGTCGCGCACATCCATTTGAATGCCGACACCCGCGTATTGGCCGGTGGTGCTCTCCTGAAGCTGGCCAACGCGACGCGGATCGAGAAACACGGACGGCGCATCGTGCAGTTCGCGCAGTGCGCCGCTGACTGCTCGCCGATACAGCACGGAATCGGAAAGCGAGTCGACATAGTCGCGCTTGAGATGCTGCATCACGGCATCGAACAGCTGTGTGCTCGCAGCCAGGTCCGGCGAGCCACCACGCGAACCACGTTGCATCAACCACCCGCCCGAAATGAGCGCGGTAGACAGGACAGCAGCTGCGACGATGGCCCTGCTTTTCATGCCTTGCGCTGTTGAAGCAATCCGGGCCACTTGTTCTCGATCGCTTCTCGGACGCGATCGCCGACTTCCGTCTCCGTGCCTTCTGCACTCAGCGCGATGATCGGCCCGCACTCCGCATGTGCCGCCTGCCAGTCGGGCTTCGCGAATTCCGCGAACGCATCAGCGACGCGACGATGAAATGCTTCACCGAGTGCCTCGATACGGTCATGGGCGGCGGCACGATGCGCGGCGCGCTGAAGCCCGTCGCGCACGGGAAACGTAAGCAGGATTGTGAGATCGGGAATCAGTTCGGCAGTGGCAAACATGTTTGCGCTGCGCACATCAACTTCGGAAAGGCCACGACCGGCGATCTGATACGCGTATGTCGACAGAAAAAATCGATCGAGCAACACGTTCTGTCCGCGCGCGAGCGACGGACCGATTTGCCCCTCCACGAGCTGCGCACGCGACGCCATGAACAACAGCGCCTCGGCGCGCGCCGTGATGTCTGATGCGGGGTCGAGTAGGAGGCGCCGGACCTCGGTGCCCAGTGGCGTGCCACCCGGTTCGTGCAGCGCGACGTACGGCACGCGCAAGCGATCGAACTCCGCACGCAGGCGCCGAAGCTGAGTCGTTTTTCCCGAGCCTTCGCCGCCATCAAAGACGATGAGGCGGCCGCGCTGCTTTGCCTGGGCACTCACGCGTTAACCGAGCGTGATGATCGGGCTGGCGGCGCCGCGTTCGATACCTTCGCTGATCCAATCGTTCGCGCGCGTCATGAGCTTGTCGAAATTCTCCTGGGCGGACACGAGGCGCTGATAAACGGGCTGACGCTGCACTTCGCCGAGCATGGTGTCGAGCTCCTGCTCCATTTCCTGCGTGGGACGCTCGCCGCGGCGAATCATCTCCTGCGCATTGACGCGAAGCTGCTCCATTTTGCGCAGGAGCGCGACCGTGTCCGTGTCATCGCCGAGCGCATCGTTGGCGCGCTTTACAGTCTGGTATTCGGAGCTCTGTCCAATCAGGCGGCCAAGTTCCTTCGCCTTGTCTTCGATCATCGCGTCTCCCGTCGTGTCGCGACCACGAAACGCTCGCGGCCGGTTAAGTCCAGCATGACTCGCACGTTCTCATAGGCGCCGTGCGATGCCGCGAGCTCGGCAATCGTTGCTGCGCGGCGTCCGTCTACTTCGAGGGCAAGAATTCCACCACTGGCCAGTGCGTCGCTCGCCTCACGGATGATAGCGCCGGTGACTGCGTTGCCGTTGTCGCTCGAGAAGAGCGCCGTTGCGGGTTCCCAGTCGCGCACGAGTGCCGGCAGGTCACTCGCTTCTCCGAAGGCAATGTAGGGCGGATTCGATACCACAGCGCGAAGCCCGCGCTCGGCGACCGGTCCAAGCACCGAGCCGTGTCGGAGATCGACCGCGGGCGCATACCGTGCCGCATTTGCACGTGCGACGTCGAGCGCATCAC
>JBBQHJ010000180.1:0-9633 GCA_038323865.1 Gemmatimonadales bacterium | reverse complement strand
TTGTACTTGCTCAGCGCCAGCAGCGAATCGAGACGTGGCGTGCCGAGGTGGTAGTCGACGAGCTTCTTTCCGTTGAGCCAGTGCTCACCGTGATTGCCGTAGAGCACGATACGCGAGCGATTCCAGCCGCCAACTTTCGCGAGCGTCTTGCCCGGGCCGGGCGGAATGAGGTCGTACAATGCTCCGGCGCGATGTGACGGAACCTTGTTGTCTTCGTTCAGTGAATCGTCGAGCACCTGATACTCGAAGCCGAGCGCAGCGTGGTTCGACGATTTCATGGAGATCTCTTCGGAGACGTTGTACTTCACGCCGCTGTTCGAGCCCGGTGCCACCTTCCACTGGAATTCGAGCTCGAAGTCGCGAAAGGTGGCAATGGTCATGAGGTCGCCACCGCTCGCCGGCTGGCCATCCTTCATCCGCGGCACCGAGCCACTCGGTACTTTCATGATGGCGCCGTGTTCGATCTTCCAGTGCGCGGTCGGCACGGAGTCGTAACCGAGTCCGCGCCATCCGGCGAATGTCTTGCCGTTGAAGAGAGAATGCCACGGCCGCTGTGCACTGAGTGGCGTGGCGGCGAGCAGGAGAAGGGCGAGTATTCTGGCCTTGTTCACGAACCCGTTCCAAATTGGAGACGGTCGATGTTACCACTTTCACAGAGCATGGGCGAGTGACGGCATGCCGCTGAATCGGCGCGAGTTTCTCCTGACCACGGCCGCGGGGCTGGCGGCCTGTGCCAAGCCTCCGTCCGTGCTGGCTCCCAAGCGCGCGAGTCTCACGTTTGGGTACGCCAGCATCACGTGGGGCAACAACGACCTGTTAGCCATGCAGGAGATATCCGAACTCGGCTACTCGGGCATTCAGTTGCGCGCGAACATCGTGAATTCCTTTGTGCGCAATCCGCCTACGCTCACGTCGCTGCTCGCGGACAAGCATCTCTCCCTGATAGCGCTATCCAGCGGTCCGCTCCAGATCGATTCGCCGAACGAAGCCCGCATGCTCGGCGAGCACGCCGGTCGCGGAAAATTTCTGAAGGATGTGGGAGGAAAATTCCTTCAGGTCACAGACGAGCGCCCCAAGGATCGCGCGGTGTCGTTCGGCGATGTCTCCAAGCTCGCATCCTTGCTGAATGAGCTCGGACGTCGGTGCACGGAAGTGGGCGTCACGCTCGTGTATCACCCCCACATGGGCACCATGGGTGAGAAGCCGGATGACAGTGATCGCATTCTCGCCGGCACCGATCCCGCCAACGTGAAGCTTCTCCTCGACGTGGCGCACTACAAGCAGGGCGGTGGTGATCCAGCCGCGGCGATTCGAAAGCATCGCGACCGGCTTGCACTGTTGCACCTGAAGGACGTCGAGGCTGCGAGCAATGCCCAAGGCTATCGCTTCGTGGAACTCGGTCGTGGCATCGTGAATCTCGGCGCCGTGTTCACCGCGCTCGACGAGATTGGTTACAACGGATGGGCGATTGTGGAGCTGGACACGATCACGGAGCCGGGTCGCACGGCGAAGGAATCCGCGGCAATCAGCAAGGCCTGGCTAACCGCACACGGCCTGCCGCTGGGCTGACGTCGGAAGCGAGAGAGTTGCGTCAGGCATTTCGAGGGCAGGAACGCTCTGGCCAACGTTCGCTTTCGGTAGCGCGACCAGCACGCTGTCCTTGATGAACAGTTCAGGGCAATAGAGCACCGAGAACCTGACCCACGCGAGCGTGCCGTCTGGAACGGAAAAGTAAATCACCCGGACCCGGTAGCTGCCGAGCGAATCTGACTGTCCTGCGCCGCCGAAACTCGATCCGCCAGGCGCGGCTTGCATAACGCTGAGATACGCCGCGCGAATCGGTGTTCCGCTCGCGTCGAGAATGCGGCCGTGCACCTCACCGCAACCGGAGTTGCCAAGTTCGTACGTCTGCTGGCACGTGTTCCCCTTGGCGAATTCAGGCTCGACGCTCTCGCACCCGCCAACAGCGAGTGCGAAAGCAATCAGAAGCGAAGCAGTAACTCTTGTCATCAGAACCCGATCGGCTGCATCACGAGCACGTTGTTGTTCGCCGCGCGCACGCGCTCGACGATGTCGCCGCGACCGGTCTTGTCCAGAAGAATGGCGACGGCGCAGCACGTGGTTAAAAGCGCACGGACGTCTCGTGTCTCGAGTTCAACCAGCACGCCGTCGAAATGCGCCTGGATGCGAGCGACTTCCTTTGCCTGAGCCGAGCCCGGACGCCGCGCCGCCATGACTCCCACCGCCGCCAATGCAAGCGCGGCAACTCCAATCCGACGAGACAGTTGCACAGGCCACTCCTGCGGATGACATCTAGCGCAACCTCGAAGGCCTCGAATTGGTCACAGAGGGCCCCAGACTGCCGTACTGGCATCCAACCGTGCCACTCCTGCATTATCCTTGTCCTGAGACTTTCCCAACCCAGCCATGACCGACGCGACCCTCAAGCAGACCCCCCTCCGCGACATCCACATCGCACTCGGCGCCAAGATGGTGCCCTTTGCCGGATATGAGATGCCGGTGCAATACCCCGGCGGCATTACCGCCGAGCACAAGTCCGTCCGCGAGGGCTGCGGCGTGTTCGACGTCTCGCACATGGGCGAATTCTGGATCAACGGCGCCGGCGCGGTGGACTTTGTCAATCACGTGACGACGAACAATGTCGCCGCGCTGGCCGTGGGCCAGGTGCATTACAGCACCATCCTCAACGACCGCGGCACCATCGAAGACGACTGTCTCGTCTATCGCTTTGCCGACAAGGTCATGATGGTGGTGAACGCGAGCAACGCGCCCAAGGATTACGCGCACATCGTGCGGCATGCCGACAAGTTCGGCGTCACCGTGCACGACGCTACGGATGATATGACGCTGCTCGCCGTGCAGGGGCCGAAGACGGCATCGATCATCCAGTCGCTCACCAAGACCGATCTCTCCACGATCAAGTATTACCACTTCGAAGAGGGCGAGTTTGCGGGACGCCGCGCGATCATCTCGCGCACGGGCTATACGGGTGAAGACGGCTTCGAGCTGTACATCGACAACGATTCCGCAAAGCCGATCTGGGAAGCACTCATGGCTACCGGCCAGATCTCGCCCGCTGGACTTGGCGCGCGCGACACGCTGCGTCTCGAGATGGGAATGGCTCTTTACGGCAACGACATTGACGACACCGTCACCCCGCTGGAAGCGAACCTCGCATGGCTCGTGAAACTTCCTAAGGGCGACTTCGTTGGAAAGCCGGTACTCGAGCAGCAGAAGGCCGAGGGCGTGAAGAAGAAGCTGGTTGGCTTCACGATGGCTGATCGCCAGTTCCCGCGTCATGGCTACAACGTGTTCTATAATGGACAGCCGAGCGGCTCCGTGTGCAGCGGCACGTTGAGCCCCACACTCGGCACGGCAATCGGCACGTGCTACTTGCCGACGGAAGGGAGCAAGGAAGGCACGCAGTTCGAGGTGGAGATCCGCGGCAAGCGCTTTCCCGCAACCGTCACCAAGCCGCCATTCTACAAAGACGCGTCGCATTTGTAGTCGGCCAGTCGGCCGGTCTGTCCGTCTGCCAGCGACAAAACAGCTCACCAATGCGCATAGCCGTTCTCACAATCTCTGACGCCGCCTCAAAGGGCGAGCGTAAGGACACCAGTGGCGATGCTGCCGCCGAGTGGGCGGGTGACCGCCTCGTGGCGCGTGCAGTGGTGCCTGATGAAGCCGACCAGATCACCAAGTGTCTCATCGACTGGTGTGATTACGACAAAGCCGATCTCGTAATCACCACTGGCGGCACGGGCCTCGCGCCGCGTGATGTCACTCCCGAAGCCACGCTTTCGGTGCTTCAGCGGATCGTGCCAGGAATTCCCGAGCGCATTCGCCAAACCACGGGACAGCTGATTGCACGCGCGGCGCTCGGCCGCGGCGTCGCCGGGCAGCGGGCCAATACGCTGATCATCAATCTTCCTGGTTCCACGAATGGCGTGAAGGAGTCCCTCGCGGCCATCGAGTCCATCGTGGAGCACGCCGTGCGCATCATGCGCGGCCAGCCGACGGATCATTAGAGTTTCATGACCGTCCTCATCTCGCTCCACGATGTGGAGCCCGCGGTACGACTGAATGCCCGCCTCGAAGGCGACGGCATTGCAACGGCAGTCGTCAGTCCGCTCGATGATGTGCGCGCCGAAATCCGCCGTGCAAAAGCGGAGCTCGTCGTCCTGACGGGCGACCTTACAGACTCGGCGAATGTCGCACTGATTCGCGAGCTGTTGTGGGCCGGAACGCCGGTAGTCGGCATCACGGACACTGATGACGCAGTGCATCGTGAGCGCCTGCGCCTCATCGGATATGTGGAAGTCTTTTCCAAGCCGATCAATGTCGACGACGTGGCCCTGAGCATTCGTCGCATTCTCGATCGCCACGCGCTCCAGACCACGACGGGCCTCATTGGCGAGAGCGAGGCGCTCCGCGAAGTGATGGTGAAGGTGGAGCAGATGGCACCGGTGTCGAGCACGGTGCTCGTGGAGGGCGAAAGCGGCAGCGGTAAGGAGCTCGTGGCGCGTGCATTGGCGACGCTTGGGCCGCGTCGCAACAAGCCGTTCATTGCGGTGAACGTTGGTGCGCTACCGGAGACGCTGCTCGAGAGCGAGCTCTTTGGACATGAGAAAGGGGCGTTTACAGGAGCGGCCGAACGGAGGCTTGGGCGTTTTGAACTTGCCGCCGGCGGCACGCTTTTCCTGGACGAAATCGGTGAGATTCCGAAGTCAACGCAGGTGAAGCTCCTGCGTGTGCTGGAGGAGCGCGAGTTTACGCGTGTGGGCGGAGTCACCAGCATCGCGGTTGATGTCCGCGTGATTGCGGCAACGAACCGGCCACTCCGCGAGCATGTGGAAGAGGGAAATTTCCGCGCGGACTTGTATTACCGGCTGAACGTGCTCTCGATTTACCTTCCGCCACTACGAGACCGGCGCGAGGACATCCCGATTCTCGTGCGTCGCTTCATCCGCGACCTGTCCAAGCAGCACGACCGCCCCTTCCTCGGCATCTCGGCGGAGGCGATGGAGTTGCTGGTGGATTACCAGTGGCCGGGCAACGTGCGTGAGCTGCGGAACCTGGTGGAGAGCATGGTGGTGCTCTCGCATGGGCGCGAGATCGGGCCGGTGGATTTGCCGCGCCAGATTCGGGAGGGGGGCACTGCGCGGTTCCTGCCGGTCCGGGTGCCGCCGATAGTGCGGCAGGAAGCGGAACGGGCCGAGGGCAGGGAGCTGGAATTCATCCTCCGGAACCTGTTGGATCTAAAGCTTCAGGTGGAACAGTTGCGGAGCCGGATGGACGACGCGGCGACGTTCGGCTCTGGAGCTGGTCCCGGGTACATCGGCGAGGTGGTGGCACCGAGCCGAAGTGCGCTCAGCGTTCAAGGTATAGGACCTCGTGACCAAACACCCCCTCCGAACGTCGTAACGGTAGCTCCGGGCACGAAAATGTCCGAGGTGGAGCGCGCCGTTATCGAAGCCGCGTTGAAGGAGACGCGGGGGAACCGGCGTCGCGCGGCTGACCTGCTCGGAATCGGGGAACGGACCCTGTATCGCAAGATCAAGGAGTACCGGCTTCCCGAGCACGAATATCTGCTTGACTAACAAAACCGTTTCCTAGAAATTCCTCGTTGCTGTAGTCGATCTCCGTTCGAGGCGAACCGATGCCGGTTTGCGGTCAGTGCCGATCCCTCTCCTTGTCGGCACCCAGGCGGTTACAGCTTTTACCACTGAGCCCCCCACAACTTGTTGACGGTTGCGGCGAAGTCCCAAAGCGCCCCCGCCCCCGCCTCCGGGCCGGCGCGTGCCGTAGAGTCCGCGTCTCCCATTGCGGGAACGGTATTACCCATCGCGCGCGCCGAGGAGTTGTTGGCGACGCTGCCTGGTGTGATCAACGTGCGGATCATTGCGGCGGACAGCGGAGAGGTCGAGGAGATTCACGTGCTGACGACCATGGCCGTCAGTCCCAAGCAGACCGTGCGCAACATCGAGAGTGCGCTCGTGGCGCAGCTCGGCATGCGCGTGAGTCACAAGAAGATTTCGGTGGCCACGAGCGAAGGTGTGGCTGCGGATGCCTTACGGGCCGGCCGCGTGGCGGCCAATGCGAGTACCCCAGCCGTGGTTGATGAGACGCCCATTTCGTCGTTTCGCAGCAGTCGCCGGAAGCTCTACTTCGAGGATGTAGAGGTTCGGCGGAGCCGTGCGAGCGGCATGAGCTGCTCGGTGACCATTCGGCGGGGTGAGGAGACCTTCGTTGGGGAGGCCACGACGCAGGAGGCAGATCGTCTCAGGATTGAAACGGCGGCGCGTGCCGCTGTAAATGCGGTGGCCCAGGCCGATACTGAAAGCAGAGTTCTCGCGTTCGAAGGTGCTCGGTTGATTGAGGCGTTCGAGCGGGAGTTTGTATTTGTGGCGCTCACTGCTCGTGTTGGGCGTGAGGCCATCCTTCTAACGGGATCTGCTCAGGTTCGGGAAAGCATGGAGACTGCCAGTGCGTTGGCGGTGCTAGATGCGACGAACAGGTGGGTGGAGTTCTAGAGGAGATTTGGTGGTATCGACGCGCCCTTCTGTTTGAGCGAACCAAGACGAGCGGATTTTTTGTAGCATAGCGGAGCCTACTATCTGGACTGGCGTGGCGTTGCCACGACTTTTCATGAATGGGGGTGACGCAAAATGGACCTTATCGCATGGATCCTTTCCGCACTTAGCTTTGCCGGTTTGAACGGTTGGGGTTGATGAAGTAAGTAGTGGCAGAAGGGCCGTCGAGTCCACACGTCCAGCGTATGACCGCAAATTCCTACATCAGAATTGTCTGTCTGGGCGCTTTTCTGAGCGGTCTCGCGCTGTGGGTGTATGCGCCACCCGCTTCAGACTGGTCGCTAGGCATCGTTCTTACGCTCGCGTGTTTTGCGCTGACCGCAGAGGTCATGGCGTTCTTGTTACCGCGAGGGGCATCGGGATCGATCTCATTCATTCCGTACATGACTGCAGTATTGCTAGTGCCGAACTTTTCGGCACTTATCGCAATTCCTGTAGCTCGTTTCATCGGCGAGGCAGTTAGGCGAAAAGAGCCTAAGAAAACCCTGTTCAACATCGCCCAACTCTCCTTTGCGTACTCCATTGCGATTCTGGTTTATCGCGGATTGGGTGGGCGTAGCCTCACGGAATTCACGAAAGTGGGCGTTGCGGATGCAACCGCGTATGCTGGAGTCGCAACAATCGCAGCGTATTTTGTTACAGTGGCTATTAACACGCTCCTAGTTAGCGGCATCATCGCGATAACGACAGGAGAAAAAACACTGCACGTTTGGCGCGAGAATAACCGCGCCACCATTGGCTTAGATATCCTTGCGGGCCCGTTAGCGTTCGCGTTCGCGTGGGCATATGCGAGTTTTGGCCCGATGATCGCGGCAATCCTCTGGCTACCCATTCTCGGTCTACGCCAGATGAACACGATCAATTTTGAACTCGCGCAGAACAATCGCGAGCTCTTGGAGCTGATGATTAAGTCAATCGAGGCACGGGATCCGTACACATCGGGACATTCACGTCGTGTGCGCGACTACGCCATTCACATCGCGCGCTTGGTAGGACTGCCAGCTGCGGAAATTGAGAAAATCGGGACTGCTGCACTCCTTCATGACGTCGGTAAGATTTACGACAAGTACGCGCCTATCTTGGCTAAGGAAGATCGGCTCACTCCTGAGGAGTGGGCAATCATTAAGGAGCATCCAGCCGACGGCGCCAATCTCGTCGCTACTATGACGACGTTGCGGCGCCTAGTTCCGTCCGTCCGCCACCACCACGAGAATTGGGACGGTACGGGGTATCCCGATCAGCTCAAGGGCGAGGATATTCCGCTACCTTCTCGCGTTATCATGTTTGCGGACACGCTCGACGCGATGACTACGAAGCGTCCATATCGCGGCCCGCTCGGTGAAGAGGCCGTGCGAAGCGAGTTGCTCAGGTGCCGCGGGAAACAGTTTGATCCGGATATTGCGGACAAACTTTTGAAGACAGACTTCTGGGGCGCGCTATTTCCGCCCGCGAATCGCGTGGAGCCAAAGAGTGGCATATTACGTCTCATGGCGTCAGGAAGCCGCAACTAGCTACGGCGGTTGACCTTCCGCGGTTTCCGGCCTAATCGCGAATCATAACGCTGCCATACCACATCCTCAGCCGATGTGTTGCGCAGGAGCCATTCGGGGCGCTCTATTTCGCGTCGGTGTACGTTCAGGTACGAGCCCAATAGCTCTGACGCTGCGGCCTTGCCCTCTAGAGAAGATTTCACCCACCACAGCATTTCGCATTGAGTATCGTGTCCACCGAGCCCCTTGCCACGCTCGAACAATTCCGTCAACTCACGCACGTACGACGCGTTAAGGTCTTCGTCACCCCGTAACATTTGAATACGCAGGCGCAGTGCTAGCCCGACAGCGCGCGAACGGCCATAGTGCAGCCGCGAATTCTGGCGCTCACCCTCGTCAAGAATTCTCTCTGCCTCGTCGAAGCGACCGCCGAGAACGGCGAGCATCGTGGCATTAGAGGCATAGCCAGCACTGGGATTGATCTGTTCGGCCGGCATATCTCGCATCTGCCTCTGAGCTTCGTCCAGCCAGGCCTGGGCAGCATTAAAGTCGCCGGTGGATATTTTGCTGTCAGAAAGAAGTGAGGCCCACCATACAGCCGCACTGCGATCGCCACGCGCGTCGCAGGCCGCGTAGTCCTCTTCCGCGATGGCCTGGGCAATCTTGTGCCGCTGAAGCCGCATGCAGCTGTACGCGACGTACTTGCGCGCACGTATGGCGTCTTCGCTATCCGCGGATCTGTTGTACCTGAGGAGCAGTTTATCTGCGAGCAAGTGCGAGCGCCGTACGCTACCGAAAACCGTGTGATAGACTAACTGGAGCGACAACGCTGCCTGTGTGTCATGTGTTTGAGAGGCAAGGACGATCGGTGCGATCTCAGCGGCCGTGTGGACGTCTAGCAAACTGTCGGCACTTACTAGCATCAGCATTGCCGCGCGGTGTCGCGTAGCCGTCGATGCAGCATTGTCTTCTAGAACGGCTCGAAGCTGCGGAATCTCCGCCGTCACTGCTGTTCGCTCGAGCGCTTCTGATTCGAGAATTCTTAGATTGATGACACGTAGCGCGGCTGGAGGATGATTCCCGATCGTCTCCAGCTCCAGTAACTGTCTGAGTGCGCTGGTAGCAACCGTACTGATCCCGCCCGCATGTGCGTAAATTGCTACTTCATTCAGAAGCGCGATTCGTGCATCAGGAAGGATCTTGCGCGCGAGCAGCTGCGACAAGATATCAGCCGCTGCGACTGGTTCCCCCATGGCGGCGATGCGATTTGCGCTCGCGCGTAGGAGCCCGATGGCGCTGGCAGCCTCGTCGGACGCGAGCCAGGCATTGGCAGCTGCGAGCGCGAGCTCGATGTCACTGGTGAGTGTTTCGCACTCATTGGTGAGTCGTGTTAGCACCGGCGTGAAATTGCGCAGATTCACCGGCGAGAATTGCACACTCGGAGCCCCCGCCTGCCGGCGGATGCTCTGAGCCCAGGAGTGGGCACCCGTCCGGCCCCGTTGGCACATTCGCCTCCCTCCTGCTCAGAG
>JBBQHJ010000179.1:0-9646 GCA_038323865.1 Gemmatimonadales bacterium | reverse complement strand
CCAGTGCTGAGAGTGGGCCGTCGCGTTCTGAGGCCATGAATGGCGCGTCGCGCGTGCGCGACGATGTGGCCCTCACATTCGATGACGTCCTGCTCGTACCGAATCACTCGGTCACGCATCCCAAAGACGTCTCCACGAAATCGATGTTCACGCGCAAGATCGAGCTGAACGTTCCGCTCGTCTCTGCGGCGATGGACACGGTCACCGAAGCCGAGATGGCCATCGCCATGGCGCGCGCCGGCGGTATTGGCGTGCTGCACAAGAACATGTCCATCGACCGGCAGGCCATGCAGGTGGACATCGTCAAACGCAGCGAGAGCGGGATGATCATCAACCCGTACACGCTTCCAGAGACCGCGACCCTACGCGAAGCCGCGAACCTCATGTCGCGGTTCCGCGTGTCAGGCGTCCCGATCGTCGATGGCGACGGACGACTCGTCGGCATCATTACCAATCGCGATCTCCAGTTCGAGCGGGCGCTCGACCGGCCGGTCGCCGAGGCGATGACACGCAACGGCCTCGTAACGGCGCCGGTAGGCACCACGCTCGACGAAGCCGAACGCATTCTTGCAAAGCATCGCGTCGAAAAGCTCCCCGTTGTTGACGACGATCGCCGCCTCAAGGGGCTGATCACCGTCAAGGACATCCACAAGCGCCGCCAATATCCAGGCGCGAACAAGGACCAGCACGGACGTCTTCGCTGCGCCGCAGCCATCGGCGCCGCTGGTGATTTCCTCGTCCGTGCAAAGGCACTCATCGACGCCGGCGTCGACGCCATCATCATCGATACCGCACATGGACACGCGGACGCCGTGCTGGTGGCAACAGCACAGGTGCGCGAAGCGTTTCCGGATACGCAGCTTGTTGTCGGCAACATCGCCACGCGCGAAGGCGCACGAGCGCTGGTGGAGCGCGGCGTCGATGCGGTGAAGGTCGGTGTCGGACCGGGCTCCATTTGCACCACGCGGGTCGTCACCGGTGTCGGCGTTCCGCAGCTCACCGCAGTGTTCGATGCAGTGGAAGGCGCAGGCGACATACCGGTCATTGCCGACGGCGGCATCAAGTACTCCGGCGACGCCGTGAAGGCGCTCGCGGCCGGAGCACACAGCGTGATGATGGGCTCCATGCTGGCCGGCACCGAGGAGAGCCCGGGCGAGACGTTCCTTCTCGAGGGACGTCGCTTCAAGATGGTCCGCGGCATGGGCTCACTCTCCGCCATGCAGGACGGCAGTGCCGACCGCTACTTCCAGGACGGCGAGCTGTCACCGAAGAAGCTGGTGCCGGAAGGCATCGAAGGTCGCGTGCCGTATCGGGGACCTGTCGGTGACGTGCTCTTCCAGATGGTTGGCGGTCTGCGCAGCGGCATGGGCTACGTCGGCTGTGGCGACATCGACGAGCTCCGCACCGCCACGCATTTCGTCCGCATCACGGCGGCCGGTCTGCGTGAGTCGCATCCGCATGATGTGACAATCACACGAGAAGCGCCGAACTACAGCTTGTAGTTTGAAGCCCGCTCGCGTACGCTCGCTGTCAGCTCGTTCGCATTCGGAGCGGGCTGACAGCGAAGCCGGCTGTCGTACCCGCTTGCGAATCCCCTGCCTGCGCCCTATTTCGTCTGACTGGATGTGTGGCAGGGACGCGTATGCATTGACAGGCGTCCCTTTTGCCTACATTTTTGTATGCAATCTGCCGCGGCCATCCCAACCTGGCGCGGCGTTTCAATGTCTGACGACCATACCCCAAACGGAGAATACGCGTGGCGGGAACACTCTTTCGAACAAAATCGATCGACTTGCTGATGGCCGACGCGGGCGCCGCGGTGGAGGGGGAACACACCCTCAAGCGCACGCTCGGCTCGTTCGCGCTCGTTGCGTTAGGCATCGGCGCCATCATCGGCGCAGGTCTCTTCGTCCGGACGGCGGCGGCAATCGCTGAGCGCGCCGGCCCATCAGTCACCATTGCCTTCATCGTCGCCGGCATCGGCTGCGCATTCGCCGGCCTCTGCTACGCCGAGTTCGCGTCCATGATTCCGATCGCCGGTTCGGCGTACACGTATTCGTACGTCACCATGGGCGAGCTCGTCGCCTGGATCATTGGTTGGGATCTGATCCTCGAGTACGAGGTCGGTGCAGCTACTGTCGCCATCGCGTGGAGCGAATATTTCAGCAAGGTGCTCACGTACGTCGGACTCCCTCCCGTGCCGTTCGCATGGTCTCATTCACCATTCGAGCACGCGGTGAGTGATCCGGCAGTGCATGGCATGATGAACATTCCAGCGGTAGGCATCCTGCTGGTCCTGTCGCTGCTGCTGGTCCGTGGCACGCAGGAGTCGGCGTGGGTCAACAACCTCATCGTGATTACCAAGGTTGCCATCGTTCTCGTCGTCATCGTGGTCGGCTGGGGCTTCATCAACCCGGCGAATCACACGCCGTTCATTCCCACCCCGACCACCTACACCACGCACGAAGGTGTGACGCATCCGTACGGCGGGATCATGGGCATCCTCGGCGCTGCCGGCGTCGTGTTCTTCGCGTTCATCGGATTCGACGCGGTCTCCACTGCCGCGCAGGAAGCCAAGAATCCGCAGCGCGACATGCCGATCGGCATCCTCGGCTCGCTGGTGATCTGCACGGTCCTCTACGTGCTCTTCTCGTACGTGCTGAGCGGCGTCGCCACGGTTGAAGACTTCCGCACCGCAGGGAAGGAAGCCTCGGTTGCTTTTGCAATCACCAAGTACATGACGGGCTATGGCTGGCTGGCGAAGCTGGTCACCGTCGCCATTCTCGCCGGTTTCTCCTCGGTCATCCTCGTGATGCTCCTCGGACAGAGCCGAGTGTTCTACTCGATGAGCCGCGACGGTCTCGTGCCGCCGGTGTTCTCGGACATTCATCCGAAGTACAAGACGCCGTACAAGTCGAACATGCTGTTCTTTGTCCTGACGGCCATGTTCGGCGCATTCATTCCCGGCGATATCGTCGGTGAAATGACGAGCATCGGAACGCTCTTCGCGTTTATCCTGGTGTGCGCCGGTGTGTGGATCATGCGCGTACGACGCCCGGACTTGCAGCGCCAGTTCAAGACGCCCATGGTGCCGGTTGTCTCCACGCTCGGCATTCTGACCTGCGGCGCCATGATCTTCGGACTCGGCTGGACGAACTGGCTGCGACTGATCGTCTGGCTGGCGATTGGCCTGGTGTTCTACTTCGCATATGGCCGGTCGCACTCGAAGCTGTTGCAGCATTCGAGCGCGTCCTGATCCTGCAGCACTATATTTTGACAAAGCGGCGCCGCGAGGCGCCGCTTTTGTTTTATCGTACGGATTCGCGGAACGCTGAAAATTTCTCGAAGAGGTTCATGACGGTTGATCTTTTAACGGTGCCTGCATCACGCCGCACTGCGATCGAGCAGATGGCGGGTGCATTCCGCGCCGGTCGCCGAGTGGCGCTCAGCACGCACCTCAATTCCGATGGCGACGGGTGTGGATCGGAGAGCGCCCTGGCCCGCTGCCTCGCTGCGGTGGGGCTCGAGCCGGTCATCGTGAATCCCACGCCGTGGCCGGAGATGTTCGACTTCCTCGCCGAGGGCATCGAGGATCGGACGTCGAAGGGATCGAAGGCGCTCAGGGATGTTGATTTGCTGATCGTGCTCGATATCAGCGATGTGAAGCGGCTTGGCCACCTAACCGAGTCCGTGCGTGCGATGAGCATCGAGAAGCTGGTGATCGATCACCACGTTGCCTCTGATGAGCCTGCGGGCGCCTCGGGGCTGTGCGACACCACGGCGTGCGCGACAGCCGAACTGGTGTACGATATGGCCGTCACGCTCGGGTGGGAGATCACGGCGGACGTCGCGCGTGCCCTCTACACCGGCATGCTCACCGACACGGGTGGGTTCCGGTTCAGCAACACGTCGCCGCGCTGCCTCGCTGTGGCGTCGCAGCTATTGGCGGCAGGTGTCGATCCGGAAGACATGTACACGCGCATTTATGCGTCGGCACCTGCGGGGCGCGTCCGTCTCATGGCCGATGTTCTCAGCACGTTGCAGGTCGATGAGGAGCGCGGCCTCACGTGGCTCTCCATGCATGCGGAGGAAATGGAGCGGCACAATGTGAAGGCTGAGGATCTCGATGGCATCGTGGAGCATGCGCGGTCCATTGCAGGAACGCGCATGGCGTTGTTCTTCCGCGATCTCGGGCATGGCAAGGTGAAGGTGTCGTTCCGCTCCACCGGCGCCACGGATGTGAATGCCTTCGCGCGGGAGTTTGGCGGCGGTGGTCATGCGCGCGCATCGGGCGCGCTCATAACTGGCGACCTTGCGTCGGTCCGCGACAAGGTGGTGGAACGTGCAAAAGCCTATCTAACGCAGTAAATAAGAGATCTCCTGCGTTCGAAGGGTTGGCTCGCATACAAACGATGATGGCATTCAGCCGGCCGGCGCTTAACATTCGCGGGATTCTTACGTGAGGGCTGTTCCATGCGCATGACCACGCGTTTGTTCGTTTGTGCTTTGCTGGCACTTCCGGCGCAGCGCATATCCGCACAGGAGAAACCGCCGGTACGGGATACCGCCGCCCAGCTACCTGCGTGGCGCCTGCGCATCATGGGCATCTACGACGACCGCACCGGTGCGCCCGTCGAGGGCGCCGACGTCATCGACGTCGTGAATGGCAACAGTGCGAAGACCACGAGCACCGGCACCGTCTCGCTCGCGTTCATGCCCGATGGCGGTGGCCTGGTTCGCATTCGCAAACTTGGCTATGACGTGCAAACCATGATGGTCTCCATCGCGCCGACCGATTCGCTGCCTATCACGATCATCCTGCAAAAAGTCGTCGAGCTCGCAGCGGTGAATGTCGTGGATTCGGCGCGGCACTATGTGTCGCCGGGATTGCGCGCGTTCGAAGATCGCCGCACGAAATCGAGCAGCGGCTACTTCATACCGGAATCAACCGTGCGGAAAGAGGAGAACCGGAACGTGGGCGAGTTTCTTCGCTCGAACATCCCGAGTCTTACGGTGGTCACCGGACGTACAGGCGCGATCTACGTCGGCCGCTCTCCGCGCTGCGGGGCAGGTGGGCCGCCGGCGATCTATCTCGACGGCGTGTTGTTGAACACCTCGTCGGGCCCACCAAACATCAGCGAGATTTCGCTGCCGACTATCGCGGCGGTGGAATACTACCCGAACACCGCTGGCGCGCCGCCGGAGTTCAACCACACGGCGACGAGCTGTGGCGCGCTGGTGTTCTGGTCGCGCGAGCGGTAGGTGGCTCTTCCGGGTTGCGTCCCTTGTTCGACATCGTGAGCACATAAATCACGCCGGCACCGTGCCCATGCCGAAGCGCGCCTGCGCATCGATGCCATTGATACGCCGAATGGACCACAGCTCGGGAAGGCGAACCTGCTTGAGCTGCTCCATGCTGCCGGCGCGGCGTCCCGTCCACGTAAACCTGGATCCCACCATTCGCACCCGCGAATGACTTACCGGTGGCGTTGTAATCGTTGACGTACGAGGCCTTGCTGGTGTCTGTCTTGGTGGTGGCGCGATCGCCAGGACTCGGGATGCGTTCGCGTAGCCAGTTGTTGTGCATCGACTCGATGAGCTCGTACGCACTCGAGAACTTGGCCGTCGCGATTTGCTCGCGGGTGACGTAGTCGCCCGTCGTCTTCTCGACTGCGGTGCTATCTTGAGCGCGGATCGGTGCGCGTGGAATGCCCAGCGCGGTCACGAGTACGGCGACGGCAACGAGGGTGCGACGCATGTGGTCTTCCACCGGTGGAACGCGGAGAACGGTACGTGACCAGTTCCGCGGCTGAATCCAACATCGCCCGTTCTCGCTCATCGCGCAGCATGACCTATCCAGATCGTCCGTATCCTTCCCATCTCGAACGTCTCGTTGCGCCGGCAGACCGGGAGCGCGTTGTGCAGGCGCTCTGTCTGCACTTCGCCGCCGACCATCTCACGATGGACTCGCTGGAGGGACGGCTGGCGCTCGTGTACGCGGCGCCAACCCTCACTCGCCTCGAGGAGCTTGTGTCGGATCTTCCGGCACTCGACGCCTCGCGCATGAGTGCCGGCGCACCGCCGATGCTCGCCCCGCCCGCGAGTGTGCCCGAGCGAGGCGTTGCCATGGCCATCATGGGCGGCGTGTCGCGCAAAGGCAGTTGGCTCGTGCCACGGCACTTCAAGGTGGTCGCAATCATGGGCGGCGCTGAGATCGATTTGCGCGACGCGCGCTTTTCACCGGGCGTGACTGAAATCGACGTCGCAACGTTCTGGGGCGGCATCGAAATCACGGTGCCCCCCGGCGTGCGCGTTGAGTCGGTTGGCTCGGCGTTCATGGGTGGTTTTGAGACCAGTGCCGGCGACGCCAGCGCAACAGACCCGTCGGCGCCCATTCTGAGAATCTCCGGCATTGCCATCATGGCCGGCGTTGAAGTGCGCGTGCGGAAACCGAGCAAGAAGATTCTCGATCGATTCGAGCGCGCTATGCTGGTGGCGGGCCAGATACCCCCAGGGGAACATGAGTAGCGTGCCGTCCCGAGCGAGTGCCGTGCAATTCCGAGCGGAATGGTCGTAACGACCTCGATATGATCGAGTACTATCCACCGACAGCGAACGCGCGGTGAAACCGACGGGACGGGCATCGTTGCCCTAACTGCTTAGGTGCAGATTCCTCGACTTCGCTCGGAATGACACCGGCTCAGTTCCAGCGAAGACCACGCAACTGATCGAGGTTGATGTTTCCGCCCGACAGCACCGCGCACACCTTCGCGCCCTTGGGCACGTTGATCAGCCCGTGCATCAGCGCCGCCACGGGCGCCGCCGCAGCACCCTCGATCACCACCTTCGCACGCTCCATCGTCCACAGCATCGCTTCGAAGATTTCCTTATCGGGCAGTGCCACGATCTCGTCCACAAACCGCTGAACAACGGAGAAGTTGAGCTCTCCTGCGCGACGCACGCGCAACCCGTCAATGATGGTGTTGCACTCGATCGTCTTGAGCTCGCCTGCCTCGAGGCTCGCCTTCATTGCAGCGCCGTCTGACGACTCCACGCCGATCACCTTGATGCTCGGATTGAAGCTCTTCACAGCCATGGAGACGCCGGCGATCAATCCGCCGCCACCAATCGGCACGACGACAGCTTCTACTTCCGGCCAATCCTGCACGATCTCGAGACCGAGCGTGCCCTGGCCGGCGATGAGTTGTGCGTCATCGAAGGGATGGACGTAGGTGAGCCCCTCATCGCGCACGAGCTCCTTGGCCTTCTCGTTAGCCTCGTCCCAGATGGTGCCATGCAGCACCACCTCGCCGCCGTACGCCTTGGTCGCCGCAATCTTCGCCGGCGTAGCATTCTCGGCCATACAGATCACGGCGCGAATGCCGTAAATTCGCGCAGCAAGCGCGACTCCTTGCGCATGATTGCCTGCTGACGAACAGACGACGCCGCGCTTTTTGTCCTCCTCGGACATCTGTGCAAACTTGTTGAGCGGCCCGCGAATCTTGTACGACCCGACTCGCTGAAAGTTCTCGGCCTTGAGACGAATGTCGTAGCCCGTCAGCTCGCTCAACTGTCGCGAGGTGAGCAGTGGCGTGCGCTTGATGTGCGCGTCGATGCGCGCGCGGGCGGCCTCGAAATCCTTCAGCGTCAACGTCAGCATTGTCGTTTTTCAGCGGGTGAAGTCGGGTGATCGTAAGACTATAACGCGCAGACCACGCGAAAAGCAGATTCCTCGACTTCGCTCGGAATGACACGCATCTTTGGTCCGAACCCATCCCCCACGCTGGAACCATGACCACAACTCGCCGTGATTTCCTCCGGACCGGTGCCGTGGCAGCTGCTGCCACGGTTGTTGGCCCGCGTTTGTTGTCAGCCGCCGAGACGATCGAGCGCTCGCCCTATATGGTTGCGCCGAGCGCGGATTCGTACGCCGAGGATCTGCTGAATGTCGCGCTTCAGGCGGCGAAGGACGCTGGTGCGTCCTACGCCGATGCGCGCGTTGGACGCTATCGTCGTCAGTCGGTGAACACGCGAGAGCGTCGGGTCGCTGGGGTGTCCGATACCGAGTCGTATGGCATCGGCATTCGTACCATCGTGAACGGCTCATGGGGCTTTGCGGCCACGAACAACATGACCACCGATGGTGTCGCGAAGGCGGCACGCGAAGCCGCGCGAATCTCGCGCGCGGCGCGATCAGTTCAGAAGCGGCCGATTGAACTCGCGGCCACGCCAGTAGTGAAAGGTACGTGGATGATGCCGGTGACGCGCGATCCCATCGACGTCCCGATCGAGGACAAGGTCGCCCTACTCCTCGCAGCGAACGAAGCGGCGTTGAGTGTGAAGGGTGTGCGCTTCGTGAACTCGGGCCTGCAGCTGCTGCGCGAGATCAAGTCGTACGCGAACACCGAAGGCACGCAGACCACGCAGACGTTCATTCGCGTCGGTCCATCGTTTTCGGCGACGGCGATCGGTACGGGCGGCTTCCAGTCGTACACCGAGGAGATGGCGCCGCGCGGTCAGGGCTGGGAATACATCGAATCACTCGACATGCCCGGCAACGCCGCGAAGTGGGCGGGCCTCGCCGTCGAGAAGCTCGGCGCAAAGTCGGTTGAGCCAGGTCGCTACGATCTCATTCTCGATCCCACGAATCTCTGGCTCACCATTCACGAGTCGATCGGACATCCGACCGAGCTCGATCGCGCAATGGGTTACGAGGCGAACTACGCAGGCACGAGCTTCGTCGCTCCGCCGGACAAGAAGATCAACCTGCTCAAGTACGGCACGCCGATCATGAACATTCAGGGCGACCGCACGCAGGAAGGTTCACTCGCGCGCGTGGCGTGGGACGATGAAGGTGTCGCCGCCGACAAGTGGCTGATCATCCAGAAGGGCATGTTCAAGGACTACCAGACCACGCGCGAACAGGCCGCGTGGATCTCCAAGCTCACGGGCGTAAAGAAGTCGCATGGCTGCTCTTTCGCCGATTCGTGGGACAGCGTGCAGTTCCAGCGCATGCCGAATGTCTCGCTACTTCCGGGCGACAAGGACATTGGTCTCAACGACATCATTGCTGGCACCGATCGCGGCATCGTCGTGAAGAATCGCGGATCGTGGTCGATCGATCACCAGCGCTACAACTTCCAGTTTTCGGGGCAGGTGTTCTACGACGTGAAGGGCGGCAAGGTCACGGGCATGCTCAAGGACGTTGCATACCAGGCGAACACACCGGTGTTCTGGAATTCCATGGATATGATCGGCGGCAAGAGTTCGTACTGGCTCGGTGGCTCGTTCGGCGACGGCAAGGGTGAGCCCTCGCAGTCGAACTCGGTGAGTCACGGTTGTCCGCCGGCGAGATTCAAGAGTGTGAACATCGTCAGCACCGGGAGGGGCGAGTAATGCTGAAGTCCCTCTATGCGGCCGACGTCGATTTCCTTTCGGAAGAACAGGCCAAGGCGCTCACGCAGCGCGTGTTGTCGTTTGCGAAGGCAGATGAGACGCGCGTGAACGTGACGAGCGGCTACAGCGGCAACACGCGCTTCGCCGGCAACGAGATCACGACCAGTGGCGGCACCACCGACACGCAGGTGACGGTAACCTCCACCATCGGCAAACGCCGCGCATCGTCGACAACGAACATTCTCGACGA
>JBBQHJ010000178.1:0-9647 GCA_038323865.1 Gemmatimonadales bacterium | reverse complement strand
CTCTCCCGCTTCGAGGAGGGTGTCACCACGCTGCGCGAAGCAGCACAAGCGTTGAGCAACGCCGAGCTTCGCGTGAAGCGATTGAGCGAGGCGGCAGACGGCGCCTTCACGCTCGAAGATCTCAATCAGGATGACTGAGGCTTCTGCCTCGGTCGAGTCGGCGCCGTTCGCCGCGCGCAAAGTCGTGGTGGATCGCGCCATTCTCGATTTGTGCGATCGGCATCTTCCGTCCATCGAGGGGCCGGTCGGCGATGCTGTTCGCTACAGCCTGATGGGCGAAGGAAAGCGGATGCGCGGCATCCTGTTCACATGCGCGTTCGAGGCGGCCGGTGGCAGCGGCGACGCGTCTGGCCTTGCTGCGGCAATCGAGGTGGTGCACGCGTACTCGCTCGTCCATGATGACCTTCCGTGTATGGACGACGATGACGTTCGTCGCGGGCGCGCGACGGTGCATCGAGTGTTCGGGGTTGGTGCTGCGACCGCCGCTGGCCTGGCAATGGTTCCTCTTGCGGCGTTCTGCGCCACGCGCGCGTGCGACGCACTCGGACTGGACTCGCACAATACCGGCGAGATTGTGGCGGACCTCATGCGGGCATCCGGTGCCGGTGGAATGATCGGCGGGCAGTTGCTCGACCTCGAAGGAGAAGGACGCCCGCTCTCTCTGGCGGAGCTCGAGCGGGTGCATCGCGCCAAGACGGGAGCGCTCATTACGGCGTCCGCGACACTCGGCGGACGTGCAGCTCGTACGTCTGAGGAGCGGCTCACCGCCCTGGCGAGGTACGGCGCAGCCATCGGGCTGGCCTTCCAGATTGCCGACGATGTACTCGACGTGACAGCAACCACCGACCAGCTTGGCAAGACCGCCGGTCGCGACGAGGCCCTGAAAAAGAGCACGTACCCCGCGCTCCTGGGCATCGAGGGAGCGAAACGGAAGGCATCTGCGTTGGTCAGGGAAGGCTGTGAGGCCCTCAGCGGCGTTGGGCTGCTGACAGCGGACCTGGCGCGGATCGCGCGCTTCACCGTAGAGCGCACCTCTTAGATTTCAGGCGATATGTCCATTCTCGATCGTATTGACGCGCCGTCGGACCTTCGCGGGCTTTCCCGCGACGAGCTACGCACCTTGTCCGCCGATATTCGCGAGCGGATGGTTGACGTCTGCTCGCGAACCGGCGGCCACATTGGGGCAGGGCTGGGTGTCGTCGAGCTGACAGTCGCGCTGCACTACGCGTTCAAGACTCCGCGCGACCAGCTCGTATGGGACGTCGGCCACCAAGGCTATCCGCACAAGCTGCTCACCGGTCGCAATGATCAGATGGAAACGCTGCGTCAGGAGAACGGCATTTCCGGCTTTCTCAAGCGTACGGAAAGTGAGTATGACACGTTCGGCGCCGGCCACGCAGCAACCGCGATTTCCGCGGCACTCGGCATGGCCGCCGCGCGCGACATCAATGGCGAACAGGATCTCAAGGTCGTCGCCATTCTTGGCGACGGTGCGCTGAGCAGTGGACTCGCCTACGAAGGGTTGAACAACGCGGGACATTCCGATCGCGATTTTGTGGTCGTGTTGAACGACAATGAGATGTCCATCGCGCCCAACGTCGGCGCGATGCACAAGTACCTCACGTCCATTCAACGCAATCCGCTCTACAATCGCGTGCGCACCAAGATCGGCGACATCGTGGATAGCGCCGGGCCAGTGGGTACCCTCGTCCGAAAGTGGGAAGAGAGCATGAAGTCGTTCCTCACCCCCGGCGTGCTGTTCGAAGAACTCGGTTTCCGTTACTTCGGACCGATCGACGGCCATGACATAGACGCACTCGTCGACACCTTTGCCGCTGTCCGTGAGATGAGCGGCCCGCGTCTGGTGCATGTGATCACGCAGAAGGGCAAGGGATTCCCAGCCGGCGAGCAGACGGCCGGCGAGAAGTGGCACGCGTTGCCGCCTGGCCACGATCCGGCAACGGGCAAGCAGATCAAGACATCCACCGCGAATCCGAACTACACCGCGGTATTCGGCAAAGGACTCACGGAGCTCGGCTCCGAGAACAAGAAGGTTGTCACCATCACGGCAGCGATGCCGAGTGGCACGGGCGTTGGTGCGTTTGCGAAGGCGCATCCGTCACGCTTCTTCGACGTCGGCATCGCCGAGGGCCACGCGGTCACGTTCGCGGCGGGGCTCTCGACACGCGGCTTGCGCCCCGTTGTCGCGATCTATTCGACGTTCCTCCAGCGCGGCTACGACAACATCATCCACGACTGCGCCATTCAGTCGCTGCCGGTGGTGTTCGCGATGGATCGCGCTGGGCTCGTCGGTGAAGATGGTGAGACGCACGCTGGTCTGTATGACATCGCGTACATGCTCGCTGTGCCGAACATGACGGTCACGGCGCCCAAAGATGGTGTCGAGATGCTCGCGCTTCTGCGCACGGGTGTTGAACACGATGGTGGTCCGTTCTGCTTCCGCTATCCACGCGACGTCGTTCCAGGAGCCGTTCCAGAGATGCGCGAGATCGCGCCGATCCCTCGCGGGACGTGGGAAGTGCTCCGCCAGGGAACCGACTTCGCAATTCTTGCCGTGGGCACCATGGTCAATCAGTCGCTCGCGGCGGCAGAATCGCTGGCGACGGAAGGACTCGATGTCACTGTCGTGAATTGTCGATACCTGAAGCCGTACGATGAAGTGACGCTTGCCGCCATTCTCTCGCATCACCGGCAGATCCTCATCGTGGAAGAAGGAACTGTCATCAACGGATTCGGCGCCTTCATGTCTGCGGTAATCGAACGGCACGAACCGCAGGTTCGTGTGCACACGCACGGTGTGCCCGACCGCATCATCTACGCTGCGTCACGCGCGAAGCAGCTCGCCATGCTGGGGCTCGACGCGAACGGCATAGCAGAACGAGTACGGGCGCTGCACGAAAGTGAGGCGCTCACCGGGTGATCCGACTCGGCGTTGCAGGTCACCTCGGTTACGATGGTCTGCCTGAGGTTCTAGGCACGCTGCGTAGGCTCGCGCCCGCGCTCGACGTCGAGTTGTTCTACGAAGACTCACTGCGGGCAATTGCCGGCGCCGAATTCAAGCCCATCGTGCCCGGCGAGATCGACGCGATTGCCACGCTGGGCGGCGATGGAACACTGCTGCGTGCCTCCCGCATCATCGAGACGCACCCCGTCCCGATCCTCGGCATCAATCTCGGCCGGTTGGGATTTCTCACGTGCTGTCCTGCGAACAAGCTCGAGGAAGCGCTCAACCGCTTCGCGCGTGGTGACTACGTGGTCGAGCCGCGCATGCGACTCGATGCACGCGTGCGAGACGCCGAGGGAAATGATCGCGCGGCATGGCTCGCGTTGAATGATGTTGTGCTGCACAAGGGCGGATTCGCGCGCATCATCACCATTCAGGTACAGGCCAACGGCGAAACGGTCGCGCACTATTCCGCCGACGGAATCGTCGTTGCCACGCCGACTGGTTCAACGGCATACAATCTCTCGGCTGGCGGCCCCGTCGTGTTTCCAACGCTGGAAACCATCCTCGTCACACCGGTCAGTGCCCACACGCTGGCGCTGCGACCGCTCGTTCTGCCGCCGACAACGGAAGTGACCGTGCGCGTAGAAGATGGGCCCGAAGAGGTTTTGGTAACGGTGGACGGACAGATCGGTGCCACATTCTCGGGTGGAGAGACGCTCGTGTTGCGCCGGTCGTCGCGACCACTGCCTGTCGTGCGCTTTCCTGAATCGAGCTTCTTCGCAACCATGCGTGAGAAGCTTCACTGGGGCGGCCTACTCGATCGCGATGAACGCAAGTAATGCTGACTGAGCTTCGCATCCGGAACTTCGCGATCATCGAGTCGCTGTCGTTGCCGCTCGCGAGGGGATTTAATGTGCTCTCGGGCGAAACCGGCGCTGGAAAGTCCATCATCGTCGGTGCGCTCAGCATGCTGCTCGGCGAGCGTGCGAGTGCAGATCTCATTCGCACCGGTTCCGATAAGGCCACGGTTGAGGGTGTCTTCGACATTTCCGATCGCCCGGAGATCTCCAAGTTGCTCGACGAGCGTGGGATTGATGCCGAAGAACCGCTGGTTGTACTGAAACGTGAGATTGCCGCAGCGGGGCGCGCTCGTGCATGGGTGAACGGCACAACGGTTAGCGCAACGATTCTCGCTGAGATTGGCCACCTGCTCGTGAACCTTCACGGGCAGCATGAGGCGCAGACGTTGCTCGATGCCGATGCGCAGCGTCGCATCCTCGACGCGTTTGCCGGATCGAGTGATCTGGCAGATCGTGTGCGCTCGGCATGGTCGGAGGTGAGCACCGCGAAGCGTGACATTGCAGACTTGCAGCGCCGCCGGGCAGATGCGGCAAAGCGTGCGGACTATCTGCGCCATGTCGTGCACGAGATCGAGGGCGCCAAGCTCATTGACGGCGAGGATGTTCGCCTCGAAGACGAAGCACGACGCCTGGAGAATGCGGAGGAGCTGCGAGAGCTCGCATCGGGCATCTCATCGGCGATCGAAGGCGACGAAGATACAATGCTCGACCGGCTTGGTCAGGTCGAGCGACTGCTGTCAACTATTCAACGCGTTGATCCAACGCTCGCTCGTCTCCAGGAGCTCTACGACACCGCATTCTACAATCTCGAAGCATTGGCGCGCGAGCTCACGGAGTACGAGTCATCCGTGGAACTCGATCCCGCGCGCCTTGAAGAAGTCCGGCGGCGACGCGATTTATTGTACAAGCTCACGAAGAAGTATGGTGGCACGCTCGCGGACGTCATCGAACAGGCGCGCACCGCTCGGGGCGAGTTGGATCTCGTGGACTCGGCCGATCTGGACCTGAAGGTGCTCGAGGAACGTGAGCGCGCAGCAACTCGAAAACTCGAGGAGTCCGCGGCTGAGTTGTCCGCGGCGCGTACAACGGCGGCCGATAAGCTCGGTCGCTCCGTCGACGAGGTGCTGCCGGATCTCGGCATGCCGGACGGGCATTTTCATCCGGCAATCGTCCCGCTTCGTGAAATCGGTCCCGAGGGCGCAGAGTTGGTCGAGTTCCGAGTTTCGTTGAACGTCGGCCACGAAGAGCGCTCCCTTGCACGTGTCGCGTCGGGCGGCGAGCTCTCGCGCGTCATGCTCGCGCTCAAGACATTTCTCGCGCGGCTCGATCGCGTCCCGACGCTCATCTTCGACGAAGTCGACGCCGGCATCGGTGGCCGCGTCGGGCTGCAAGTTGGCGAGACAATGCGTGGTGTCGCGGCATACCACCAGGTATTTGCGATCACACATCTACCGCAGATCGCTGCTCGCGGGCATCACCACATACTCGTCAGCAAGGGAGCGCGTGGCGGCGTGACGACTGCTGATGTCACGATCCTCGACGGAGACAATCGCGTCACCGAAATCGCGCGCATGCTTGGGGGTGATCCCGAGAGCGATGTCAGTCGTGCACATGCGCGCGAGTTGCTCGACACCGCTGCGACAACGGTTCCGCAGCGCCACAGTGCTCCCAAGCGCGCGAGAAAAATCTAGGAACGGGACTATCGCTTGCCGAACACGCCGAAGTACAGTCGCAGCTGGACCTGATCGCGACTGACCTTGGGCACTCCGGCATCGCCAGTGATTGTTTCCAGATGCGTAAAGGAAACTTCCACGGGAGTGCCAGTCACGCCGCGGAGATACGACTCGAACGTCGAGTAGCGAACTCCAAACCCGAGACGCTGCGCTGTGCGCGCGGTGGTGTTCGGTGCAAAGGCGGTCGAACCGAGCGAGCAGACGGGACACGCGTCAACAGCGGGGAGTTCGTACGTCGCGGCGGCAGATCGCTCGATGCCATAGTGCCCATCGATGGCGAACCACTGCCCAAGCAGGAAGCGCGGCGTCACGTCGAGCGTAATCACATCTCCGGGCGTACGCCGCGCCGGTACGAATGCCGGGTACGGGTAAAAAGCTTCGGGGTCGCCCACGAGAGTCGTCTGAACCGCGCGGGCGAACGACTTGTCGTAGCGTCCGGCAATCGTTGCGCCGATACGCCCACGAACCAGATCGAGCGCTGAACTCACCGCGACGCCAGAACCTCGTGCGGGGGAGATGGCGCCAAGGTTTCTTGCCGAATCGGCGCGCACCGCTTCCAGCCGAACTTCTCCGCCAACTGCAAAGCGAGATTGCATTACGCTTGCTGGCAGTGTGTCGCGCTGAAAATGATCGAACACGAGGAAGCGCGCAGCGAACGTCACGCCGCCCAAGAGCAACCGGTTTGACGTCTGCAGGGAATCGAGTCCGCCGCCAAGCGCGCTCTGAAGAAACCCGGGCACACCATTGCGGCCTTGAAGATCGATGTACGAAAAGTCAGAGGCCGACGTGAACACGCTCGCCGACGTGCCGGCAGTTGGTCCCAGATACGCCTGCAGCTGCGTATTCAGTGCATTGCGTCGCGCATCAATTGCCGTCGCAAGCGCGCTGCCCGCGCGTGGCGCGAGAAGCGCGGCAACCGAGTCAATACCGAGTGAGCTCTGAATGGCCTGGGCAAAGGCTTTCGCTTGATCACGTGCGGCCGTCGCCGCAGCTGTATTGGCGCTGACCGCGGCGCACCCCGTCGCCGTCGGTGACGTCGGGCATTTCGCGAGCAGCGTGGTGAGGCTGTCCGACGCCCGGAGAAATGCCTGATACACCGTGGCATTCGCAGCGGCGGCGCTGGCCCGCGAGCGCTCCGGCACGTAGCCAACGTTGCCCAACCGGGTTGAGTCCGCGTTGACGGCGATGTGAATGCTTCGACGAGTCTGGATGATCGGGACCATGATGCCGACACTCAATCGCCGCGTGACTCCCAACTCGAGCGCGATTGGCGTGGTGACCGTGCGAACATCGCTCTGCGCCGCCAAGCGGCCAAGCGTCAGTCGCGTGGCTGCATTGTTCGAGAGCGTCTTGAGTCCGTTCTCCACGGGTGCGAGCAGCGGAAACTGCCGAGGACCGAGTGAGTCGCTCGAGATGTCGTCGCTGAGCGAGCGTGTGCCACCATTGATGAAGCGCTCGTCGTACCGCGACCAACCGGTGGTGATGCGAAAGCGCAGCATGCCGACGGGAATCGGCGACGCGTCTTCCGTGTGCGTGAGCGTCTGCGCCGCGACGAGCGCCGGGGTGGCGAGTAGCGCCAGCGCGACAATGAGCGATGTTTTTCGCGGACCGCGAACCGCGGTCGGCAGTCCGCTGCTGTGTTTTGCCATGTGGCCGAAGGTTATCATTGGTGCACAGCACCATCAACGTCATCTCGCATGCCTTCGTGACACACACCGCCCTCCCAAACGTTCCCTGGCAACTGACGGGGAATCATTGGCTCACGCTACCCTGCATTCATCCCGCTGACGGGTCGGTGCACGCCATTGGTGTGCTCCATCGTGGCGCACGCGCGGCGTTGGAATTCGCGGGCGGCCCGGGTTTCCTGAATGGTGACGCGCCCCCGCTATTGAAGCCCATCATCGAGATCGACGGGGCGGTGCAGGATCTGTCCGCCGGAACCATGGCTTGGGAGCGCGCTGCGGCATGGCTTCCAACCTTCACGTGCACACTGGGCGACATTGTCGTTCGCGGCACCGTCTTCGCTCCCTATGGGCGCGACGTCGATGTCGCCGGCGCCGTGTACGTCGTGGGCGTTGAGAATCGCGGCGCGGCGAGTCGTCGCGTGCAGGTGCGATTCGACGGGCAGCTCGGTCATCGGCAGCTTCGCGTACGGTCCGCAAGGCCAGCCGAGGACGCAAGCCGTGTTTCGAGAAGTCCGAATGGCTTGGTGTTGCTCGAAGGCAGCGCGCAGCCCGGCCTCGCAGCCCTGGCGGTTGGTACTGACGGCGCTGCCGATGTCGCCATTTCCGGAGCGATGTTCAGCATTGCACGAAACCTGAATGTCGCTTCAGGGGAGAGCTCGCAGATCGCATTCTACCTCGCGGCCGGGCCCGAACGCGACGGCGCGGAAGCGACCGCTGCCGTCATGGAGCAGCGTGGCTGGCGCGCGCTGCTCACCGGGACTCGCGATGCGTTGCAGCAGCTCGAGCAGAGCACGGGCTCAGATGCGGTGGACCGCCTCATCAATCGCAACCTCATCTTCGCGTATTTCTACGGGGTCGGTCGTGCGCTCGATGATGCGCACTACTATCTCGTTCGTACCCGCGCGCCATGGCATGGGTTGGGCATCACGGTGCGTGACTGGGACGCATTGATGTGGACGCTCCCGGCCATTCAGCTTGCGGACGATGGATTGTCGCGAGAGCTGCTGCTGCGGATGTGCGAGTTGCATGCGTACGCGCCTGGACGCGGTGTCCACTATCTGGACGGAACGCTCTTCGAGCCCGGCTTCGCGCTGGAGGGTGTCGCGGCGTATCCCATCGCAGTCGACCGGTATATCCGTGACACGAACGACAATCACATCGTGGATGAGCCGGCAATTGCCGACGCGCTCTATCTCGCAAGCGATGACCTCCGTGGACGGCGCGATGAGCGCGTGCCGCTCTATTCCACCGACGTAACTACCACCGGTGCTCCTGCGCCCATGCCGTTCACGCTGCACGCGAACGCTGCGGTTGCTCTCGCGCTCGACGTGCTTCGGCGCACGCTGGACGAAGAGTCGGCGCGCGACGTCGAAGATCCGGCGGCGGTTCGCGCGGCGATCAAGCGCCACTTTGCCGCTGATCGCGATTCGAAAGGGAAGCTCGCATCGGCGATCGATCTCACCGGACATCGAGTGGAGGACGACATCGAGTCTGCGAGCGCGCTCTGGCTGCCGTTGTTGGAAGCCTTTGATCGCCAGGATTCACTGTATCGTCGCACGGTGAAAGGCGTCCCCCCGAATTCTGGCGCACTTGTTCGGCGCATCGGCGAGTTGCTTGGCCCGGATAGTTCGCGCGTCCTCGAGTGGCTTCGTCGCGCGCCGCTTCACGGAGGTCTGGCGGCCGAAATCGTCGACGATGCAGGAGCGGCGGTCTCCAATGGCGGTGATGCCTCACTTTCCGGTCTGCTCGCGTACACGGTGTGGCATGCCGTTCACGTACTCGGCATCACCGTGTAGCGTGCAGTAGACCTCGGCGGCGTGCAGTTCTATATTCCGTCCGACGCGGGAATAGATCAGTTTGTAGAGCACAACCTTGCCAAGGTTGGGGTCGCGGGTTCGAGTCCCGTTTCCCGCTCTAGGTGGTAAGCGTCGAATGGGGGAGCGCATGCGCTCCCCCATTCGTGTTCATGGCCGCCGGGATGGCGAAACTGGCAGACGCGAGGGACTTAAAATCCCTTGACCGTAAGGTCATCCGAGTTCGAGCCTCGGTCCCGGCACTCCACAGCTTGGTCGAGCGGGCTGTCGTGACTTCAAGCTTCTCGTCACGCATTCATCTGACGCTTGTCAGTCCAGCTGCGACTTCTCACTCCGAGCCCCGCGCGGTCCATCCGATGTATTTCTTTGCATGAACGACGGCGGGGCAGGTGCGGCCGTGCTCGCAGTACCATCCGTGCTGATCGAAGAAGACGAGATGATTCGTGGTACGACCTGCGGCGCGCTCGATGACCCGGTGGAGGAACTGCACTGAGGTGTCCGGACCGCACTTGGCCTGCGGGTCCAGTTCGCGAACCTGAAAGTCGGCCACCACTGCCTTGGGTTTCGCGGTCGGCGTCTTCCTCCGA
>JBBQHJ010000177.1:0-9697 GCA_038323865.1 Gemmatimonadales bacterium | reverse complement strand
ACGGCGCTCGTCGCGGCAACGTGATGGCGCGGATGCGCATGATTGCGCTCTTCGACCTCTCGGCACGCTATCACGCCATTCCGCTCGGCACGGGCAACAAGAGCGAGCGGTTGTTTGGTTATTTCACGTGGCATGCTGATGACTCGCCACCGATCAATCCACTTGGCGACCTGTTCAAGACTCAGGTCTGGGCGCTCGCCAGGCATCTCGGCGTTCCAGAAGTGGTGGTGAGCAAGGCGCCGTCGGCGGACCTCGTTGTCGGTCAAACCGATGAGAGTGATTTTGGCATCAGCTACGCCAAGGCCGATGAACTGCTGAATTGGCTACTCAATGGATATGGCGAGGCGGATCTCATCGCGCGCGGATTCAAGGCCGACGAAGTCGCGCTTGTGCGCAAGCGACTCTCGAGCACGCACTGGAAGCGGAAACTCCCAACGGTGGCGATGCTGAGTTCGTCCACGATTGGCGAGAGCTATCTCAGGCCGGTGGACTACTGAGGGGTGAGGTTCGAGGACCGAGGTGCGAGGGCAAAGGCCTCGCAGCGTTCAGCAGCAACGCCAAGGCCGGCCGCAATGGAGGGTGAGACCCTTTCGGCGTGCCGAGTGTATCAACAGACATGAGAAACTCACTGCGACTCTCGGTTGGTGCCCTGCTGCTTGCCACGGCGGCAGCATGCTCGCGCTCGGCTGACAGGCCGGCAATGAGCGACGATCTCAGGGAAGACCTCGCCAAGATTGGCACTGCGCAACCAAAGGTCGAGTTCGTCTCCGCTATTGAGCGCGGTGAAAGCGCTGTCCCCGCTCCGAGAGCGAAGGCCATTGCCAAGGCGCCCTCGGCGAACCGCGGTGCGCGTGCGGCGGTGAAGTCGGTCCATCAAGACACACCGGCTCCGGCGCAGACGTCGGTTCAGGCTGACGAGGTCGCGCCGGCCGCTGTGCCGAAAGCTGAGCCGGCTCCAGAGCCGGTGCAGTCGCAAGCCCGGCCGCGCGCACCAATGCCTTCGACACAGCAAGAGCCTCGCGGCGGTTGGAAGACGCCCGCTCAGATCATCCGGAACGCGCCCTTCCCGATCAATCCGTAATTGCTTCGGCCTCGATCTCAACGAGCATGTTGGGATCGATGAGTTTCTTGACCTCGATCATCGAAGTCGCCGGCCGAATGTTGCCGAAGTATTCGCCGTGCACGCGGCCAATAACTTCCCAGCGGGAAATATCAGTCACGTAGATTCGCGTTCGAACGACATCTTCCAGCCGCGCGCCAGCCTTCTCGAGTGCGCGGCGAATGTTTTCGATTGTTTGACGTGCCTGCGCGCCGGCGTCACCGACGCCGACGATCTTGCCCGCTGAGTCCGTGGCTGTTGTTCCTGAGACGTGGATGTGTCGTCCCACCCGAACGGCGCGCGAGTAGCCAACGATGGGTTCCCACGACGTGCCGGACGAAATGTTTTGCCGTTCGCCCCCGCTCATGCGGCTACCCGCTCGGCGGCGAAGGCAAGGCTGACTGCTCGACGCGCCTGACGCTTGAGCGCGCGATGCACGGCGCGCGCGTAGTGAATGAAGTTGCTGCCTGCCCAAGGGTGCCGCATGAAAAACTCTGCGGGAAGCATGTCCGCCTTGAGGCGGTTACAGCGGGGGCATGCCGCTACGACGTTGCCGGGATCGTGAGCGCCGCCCTTGGCCAGTGGATAGACATGGTCCAGGGTGGCACGAGAGTAGTCGAGTTGCGTGGCGCAGTAGACGCATCGGTGTCCACAGTCGCGCATGGCCGCGTGCTTGATGGCCTTTTTCTGCTGCGCGGGGAGCAGGCGCCGGACGCGCCGGAAGACGCCGCGAGGCGCACGTGGGAGGGAGACGCGGTGACCGTGTCGAGCGGGCATTTCACCTCGCAAGAAAAGACGACACCCCGCTCGAGGACAACTGTCCTCAGGCGGGGTGTCGCGTTTGTGGTCTGGATCGCACCGGCGGGTAAACCACGGCGTCGCAATGCGTTTGCGCGCATCAGTGGTTCGTTCCCCGATGTCGGAGTGCTGCGGCCAACTGAGCTCCGGGTGCGGTAGAAGCGTTCGACAGCATGTATGTGATAAAAATTTGATTCCCGCAAGAGTCTGGTTGTATCAGTCCGGCTTCGTTGGTGCAGCGCCGCGTCGATCACCGCCGCGCCGGTCAGTGCGTGACTTCGCAGCAACCGGATCACGAAACGCCGAGATGATTCGGGCGGCGTTCATGTCCAGGATGGTGCGATCGGGCATTTCCGAGCCTCCAAATGGAAGTGGAATGTCGAATCCGTCATCGGGCCGGCGCGGGATGACGTGCACGTGATAGTGAAACACGTCCTGCCCTGCTGCGGCGCCGCTGTTGACTACAATGTTGAGACCCCCGGACCCTGCAACTTGTTTCACGACCGGCGCGAGTTGCATCGCGACTTCGTAGAGATGCATCGCAAGCGCGTGCGGGATGTCCTCCAGCGATTCGTGATGCCGGCGCGGGACGACGAGTACGTGACCAGCGTTCACGGGCTGGATGTCGAGGAAGGCGACGACATCGGCGTCTTCGTAGCACATGGACACTTCGGCTGCACCACGGATGATGTCGCAGAACGTACAGGTCATTGGGGGCGAGGTGCGAGGTGCGAGGTGCGTGGCGCGTGGTGCGAGGGCTAATATCTCCGAGCGAGCGAGGCGAAGCATCCTCGTGCGCCGCTCTTCGCCCCTTGGTACGCACGCCAAATGCCAGAATTCGGATCCAGTTATATCTTTCTGACTGCCTTTTCAACGATCCGCAACCGACACCGACTCCTTCATGGCCACACAGACTCGCGCTGAACGTAAGAGCGCTGCCGGCCTTTCGCGCGACCAGCTGGTCAGCGCCTATCGCACCATGCTCCTGTCGCGCCGTATCGACGACAAGGAGATCCAGCTCAAGCGCCAGAACAAGATCTTTTTCCAGATCTCTGGCGCTGGTCATGAAGCGATTCTGACCGCTGCTGGCTTCGTGCTGAAGCCGTCGTACGACTGGTTCTATCTCTACTATCGCGACCGCGCTTTGTGCCTCGCGCTCGGTATGACGGCCAACGAGATGCTCTACGAGGCCGTCGGTGCGGCCATCGATCCGAGCTCCGGTGGACGCCAAATGCCGAGTCACTGGGGCCACAAGGACTACAACATCGTGTCGGTGTCGTCGCCGACGGGAACGCAGTTCCTTCAGGCGGCCGGTTCTGCCGAAGCCTCTTTGCGCTCGAAGGTGGCTGAACTGACGGACGGCTTCCACGGCGACGAAGTGGTTCTCGTCACCACCGGAGACGGCACCACGAGCGAAGGTGAGTTCTGGGAATCGCTCAATGCTTCGAGCAACATGAAGCTGCCGGTGGTCTACCTCGTGGAAGACAATGGGTACGCGATCTCCACGCCAATTGAAGTCAGCACCGCCGGCGGTTCCATCTCGAAGCTGGTGTCGTCGTTCCCCGGCCTCTTCATCCAGGAAGTGGACGGTTGCGATTTGCTTGCGAGCTATGAGGTGATGCGCAAGGCGGTGGAGCATGCGCGCGCACGGAAGGGTCCGGCTCTGGTGCATGCGAAGGTCATTCGCCCGTACTCGCATTCGCTGTCGGATGACGAAGTGATGTACCGCCCTGAGGCCGAGCGAAAGGAAGAAGCCGCGCGTGATCCGCTCGTCACGTTCCCGAAGTGGTTGATGGCGGAAGGGCACGCAACGCAGGCGCAGATCGATGCCATTGGCGCCGAGGTTGATGCGCTGGTGCTCGCGGCAACGGACGATGCACTCGCGCAGCCGCAGCCCACCGGCGACACCATCTACAACTACGTGTTCTCGCCAGACGTCGATCCCACGAGCGAGCAGTTCGACACGGAAGACGACCCGCAGTTCTCCGGCAACGAGACCACGATGGTGGACTTGCTCAACGCGTGCATGAAGGACGAAATGCGGCGCGACAAGAGCATCGTGATGTTCGGCCAGGACGTCGCCGACGTCTCGCGCGAACAGTACCTCGGCCAGGTGAAAGGCAAGGGCGGCGTCTTCAAGGTCACGTGGGGATTGCAGACGGAATTCGGCGGTGAGCGTGTGTTTAACACACCACTCGCCGAGGCGACAATTGTCGGTCGCGCGATTGGTTTGGCGCTGCGTGGCTTCAAGCCGGTGGTCGAAGTGCAGTTCTTCGACTACATCTGGCCCGCGTACATGCAGCTGCGCGACGAGCTGGCGACTATGCGCTGGCGCTCGAACAATGCATTCGCCGCGCCGATCGTTGTTCGCGTGACGTACGGTGGCTACATCCGCGGCGCGATCTATCACTCACAGACGGGCGCGTCGTTGTTTACGCACTGCCCGGGCCTGCGCGTGATCTGCCCATCAAATGCGCTCGACGCAAATGGCTTGCTGCGCACCGCAATTCGGTGCGAAGATCCCGTAATCTTCCTCGAGCACAAGCATCTTTACCGCCAGACGTACAACAAGGCGGCGTATCCTGGCCCGAACTTCATGATTCCGTTCGGCAAGGCGCGCACGGTTCGCGAGGGCTCTGATGTCACCATCGTGACGTACGGTGCCACGGTGCAGCGCGCGTTCGCTGCGGCGAACCAGATGCAGGAGGAGCACGGCATCAGCACGGAAGTGATCGACCTGCGCTCACTGGCTCCGTGGGATCAAGAAGCGGTCTATGCGTCGGTCAAGAAGACAAACCGTGTGATCGTGGCGTACGAAGATTCGATGTCGTGGGGTTACGGCGCCGAGATTGCCGCGCGGATTGCGGATGATTGCTTTGCGTGGCTCGATGCGCCTGTTCGGAGAGTTGCGTCTGCTGACACGTGGGTTGGGTACGCGCCTCAGTTAGAGGATGCAATTCTTCCGCAGGTGGAGACATTCAAACAGGCGATCAGCGAGATCGCTGCTTTCTGAGAATGTTGCGCAAGCGGTTCAACCACTGAACGCAGATACGCTAACACGCGCAGAGGCCGGTCTCAGCGCATGAGACCGGCCTTTGTTGCGTGGGATGTGTAGTTTCTACGGCAATACGCGTCATCTGCGTGCAGCTGTGAACGGCCCATGCGCAAAGATCTTAGGGCCCGCAGTGCCCTCCAACAAAAGATGGCGCCGGCGGCATCCGCATCTCACATGTGCTCATCGCATTGGTGAGTTTGTTGAGTCGTCCATCGGCTGCCTTCACTTCGTCCAGCTTCTTGAACAAAGCCGCTGAGTCAGTCGACGCGGCGCAGTACGGGATGTAGAACCGTGGACCACCGCACGCCTTGTTGCCGACGGGTGCCATGCGGCACTGGCTCGAGGTCGTGCAACCATCAGTCTTTGCCAACGCCCGGGCTTCCGCTTCCAGCTTCACCACCTCGGCGCGCGCTACCGCAGTGTCCGATGTCGCCGTGCCGGCGGAACCATTCGTGGAACACGCCACGATGGCGCAGAAAAAAAGTGCCGCGAATCGCATCAGTGCACCAGCTTGTCTTTATCGTAGACGGGCCGACCTCCGATCAGCGTGAGCAGCACCTTGGCGTCGCGGATGGTTTCGGGTGCAATCCGCGTAAGGTCGCGATCGATCAGCACGAGATCGGCGAGCATGCCGGCCTTCAGCATGCCAACCTCCTTCTCCTGAAACCCCGCCGTCGCGCTTCCGGTGGTATAGGCACGCAAGGCCTGCTCCACGGTGATCTTCTGCTCAGGCACCCAGCCGCCGGGGTGCTTGTCGTCGAGAGTCCGGCGTGTGACGGCCGCGTAGATGCCGATGAGCGGAGTTGGGGGAGCCACAAACCAATCGCTTCCAAATGCGAGCGTGGCTCCGCTCGCGAGGAGTGAGTTGAACGCATACGTCCCCTTCGCGCGTTCCGCACCAATGACGTTGTCAGCCCACCGCCCATCATCGATGGCGTGATACGGCTGCATGCTGGCAATGACACCGAGTTTGGCGAAGCGCGGAATGTCGGACGGAGCGATGTGCTGTGCGTGTTCGATGCGGAAGCGACGATCGGCGGGACCATTCTCCTTCTCGACGCGCTCGAAGATGTCGAGCTGCGTGCGAACTGCGCGATCACCGATCGCGTGCACCATCACCTGGAGCTTTGCGGCGTCCGCGCCTTTTGTCCACTCGTAGAGGTTCGTCTCCGTGTTGACGAAGAAGCCCTTGTCGTTCGGTGCATCGCTGAACGGCTCGAGCATCGCGGCTGTGTGCGAGCCGAGTGATCCATCGACAAACGCCTTGAGTCCACCGATGTGCAGCCAGCTGTCGCCTCGGCCGCGCGCAGCGATGGTGTCGCGCAGTCGAGTCCATGTCGCGAGCGGCACCTGAGCATGAATACGCGTGCGCAACGCGCCCAGTGCGTGTGCGCGTTCGAAGACCGTGAGGTCGTCCCAGAGCCCCATGTGGTGTACCGACGTCACCCCGCGCTCTGCCACGTACGCCATGGCGGCATCGAGTGCGCGGAGGCTCAACTCCAGGGGCGGATTTGGAATCGCCTTCGACATGAGATCCTGCGCGTTGTCCTTCAGCACGCCGGTTGGTTCGCCATGTGAATCGCGAACGATCAAGCCGCCGGCGATGTCTTTCGTGTCGCGCGTGATGCCTGCGGCCGTGAGCGCGAGCGAGTTGGCGAGATTCATGTGTCCGTCGAGGCGATTGATCCACAGCGGATTATTCGGTGTGACCGAATCGATCCATGCGCGCGTTGGCAGCTCGCCGCCCCAGTTGGTGTGATCCCAGTCGCCATTGAGAATCCACGTTCCTTTCGGCACCGTGAGCGCAAACGCCTTGATGCGCTTGATGAATTCTTCCCTGGAATGCGCGGCGCGCAGTTGCACCGACGACAGCGCGAATCCACCGTCGAGAAAATGCACGTGCGCGTCGATGAATCCCGGCGTTACCATCTTGCCCTTGGCATCGATCACGGTGGCGTCGGCGGAGTGCTTGCGTATTTCGGCGCTTGATCCGACGGCCTCAATGCGCTCGCCGCGAATGAGCACGGCGTCGGCCCATGGCCGCTTCGGGTCGGCAGTCCACACGCGAGCATTCACGATCGCCAAGCCGCGCACGGGCTGAGGTGCCGGTTTGATGGTTTGCGCGGAAAGCATGATGGGTAGTGCGATGGGGGCGACCGAGAAAAGCAGATCCCTCGCTTCGCTCAGGATGACAGATGAGTGCAGATCCTTCCCCTTCACTTTGTTCAGCGTCAGGATGACCGATGGGGTATTCATGTCCGAGAGTCTACGCGGCGCTTGCGGTGTGCGATACCACTGATGAGGCTTCGGGATGATCGCCACGAACATCTGGTTCTGGGTGGGCTTCATTGCCTTCGTGCTCTCGATGCTCGCCATCGACCTCGGCGTCTTCAATCGAACGCCACACGTGGTGGGCGCGCGGGAGGCGCTGACGTGGACGTCGGTGTGGGTCGCACTCGCCCTCGTTTTCGCCGGTGGGCTGGCGGTTTTCTTCGATCGCCAGTCGGCGCTCACCTTTTTGACGGGATACGTCATCGAGGAATCGCTCAGCGTCGACAACATTTTTGTCATTGTCCTGATCTTCCAGTACTTCGCGGTGCCGGCGCAGTATCAGCATCGCGTGCTATTCTGGGGCATCCTGGGCGCGCTGATCATGCGCGGCATTTTTATTGGGCTCGGAGCCGCGTTGCTCGCGCATTTCGAGTGGATTATCTACGTCTTCGGTGCGGTGCTGGTGATCACTGGCATCCGGATGGCCTTTCGGAACGACGATGAGTTTGATGGCGAGCAGAGTGGTGCCGTACGTTTCCTGCGCAGATGGTTGCCGCTCACAGACGGATACCGCGGAAAGCATTTCTTTGCGGTGGAGAACGGCAGGAGGTTCGCGACGCCGCTGCTGCTGGTGTTGGTGCTGGTCGAAGTAACCGATCTCATCTTTGCGATCGATTCCATCCCCGCCATTTTCGGCATCACGCGCGACCCCTTCCTTGTCTTTACTTCGAACATCTTTGCGGTACTTGGACTCAGGTCGCTGTTTTTCCTGCTTGCGTCGGTCGTCGCGAAATTTCATCTCCTGAAGTACGGCCTCGCGATCATCCTCACGTTCGTCGGCGCGAAAATGCTGGCCGAAGAATGGGTGCACGTGCCGATCACGGCATCGCTAGGCGTGGTCGTGTCGATTCTGACGCTGTCGGTGCTTGGATCACTGGTGTGGGAAAAGGCGGACTAGTCACACCAATTCTTTTATTACGCAGACTCAAGCTGTGCGAACTCTCACCAAAGTCGCGATCGCCGTTGTCGCTGTGCTGTCGGTCGGCACTCCGGCCAGAGCGCAGTCGATCATTCTGCGCCCTGCCACAACGGGACGCACGGTGGTCGCGCCGGGAACAAAGTTCAACATCCCGATGGTCATCGACATGTCGGCCGCCAATCCGCTCACGGTCTCCGCCCTCTCGGCCGGACTGTTCTGGGACCCCTCGGCGATGCTGCTCGACTCCGTTACCACGGGAGCTGTCAACACGCTCACGTCGGATATCTCAAATGCGGCATTGGGGCTGGCGACAGCGGATCTTGCCACGTCTCCCCTCTTCACGACGACGAAAATGGCGAATGTCTGGTTCACGGCATCCGCGACTGCAGGTGCGTCGACCACGTTGTACACGGAGGCACAGAGCGCGTCCGATAACAACGACAACGATCTCACCTCATTCCTGCGATCGCAGTTCCTTCAGGTGTGCGTTGGCTCCAATGCGCTGTGGGGCGATTCGAACAATGACAGCAACATCAACATCATCGATGCGCAGCAGCTCGCACGCTTCAGCGTGGGCCTGACCGTCGCCAACCCGACGGCAGTTGCCGCGCAGGGGGACGTCAACGCCGACGGCAATGTGAACATCCTCGATGCACAACAGGTCGCGCGGTTCAGCGTCGGGTTGACAGCGGTTCCGAGAATCAACACGGCGTCCTTTACGCCGCCGGTCGCCGCGTCCGCGTCCATCGCTTCCATTCACGCCGCGGCGGACGGCGCATTTGATCCACAAACCCTGGCCGGCGTTGGCGGCATGACCGTGGGTTCGCAGGCGCAGGTGTTCGCGGTCATCCAGAACGCCAGCAGCACTGACATCACCGGTTGCGCGACGACAACATTTGCGTCGAGCAGCCCATCCGTTGCGAGTGTTTCGTCGACGGGTCTCATCACGGCCCTCTCGGCGGGTACGACCACGATAAGCGTTACCAGTGGAACGCAGGTCGCAAGTCAGGCGGTCACGGTGGTGACGTACGGCACCATCGCCGCCAAGGCAGGCACGGGATTCAGCATCGATCCCGTTGGAACGATCGCTCCGTCGACTCCACCGGTGTTTGTGGCACTCACCTCGGCAGGGGCGGCACAGCAAGGCGTGGTGATCGACGCCACCATCACAGGCGGCTGCCTGTTTTCGCTCGGGGGGAGTTCGACTTCCAACGTCGCCCAGTACACGACTGACGCGCTGGGAGAGATTCATCCTGCGGTGCTCCTGCCGCCTGGTACCCAGGGCGCGGGATGTCTCATCAATGCATCGAGCTTGAATGCATCGTTCCCGCTCAGCGGCCATGCCGTGCAGGCCGTGTACCCGGCGGGCAGTACGCACGTGTGGACCGGGGCCACCAATACCAGCTGGAATACCGCGGCCAACTGGATTCGTCCCGGCAACACCGCTGCGGCGCCGAGTTCGAGTGCAGATCAGCTCTTCATTCCACCGTTCAAT
>JBBQHJ010000176.1:0-9757 GCA_038323865.1 Gemmatimonadales bacterium | reverse complement strand
CGGGGTCGCCAGGGTGTCCGTGGTGAGCTGGCTCTGGAGCGCGCCGAACGTCGATGTGAGCTGAATGAGCGCGTACGGATCCGGCGTTTGCGGCGAACGCAGATCGAAGACCACCGCCCGCGCCTTGGGGAGTGTGTCGCGGATCTCCCTGAACTTCTGCGACATGCCGTCGTCGGTGAGCCCGTAGTAGTTGCCGATCGTGACAACGAGCACTTGCTCCTGCGTCATCCGGTAGCCGAATGGGCGTTCCGCGCTTGGGGCCCGTACAGGTACGTTCGGGCGAACGACGTGCGTAGCCGGATCATCCAACCGTTCGAGCATGGCTCGCACGGCGTCGCCGTACTCTTCCCTGGTGCGCGCGGCGCGCACCGCCGGAATTGTCGCGACCAGCTCCGCATCCCAATCGATTTCAGGGCGGTCGGCGAGCGTCGGGTGAAAGTACTTGACGAAGCCCCAGAGCTTCCCGAGCCCTGCCAGACGCTGGACCTCACTCTGCTGATCGGCGTCTAGCTGCTGCGGACGCTGGGCGCCGGCCACGTTCGCCGGCAGGAGAGCGGGCGCCGTAGCCAGCAGTAGGGTGATGGCAACGAGAGAGCGGTGGAATCGCATGAGGGAAATCAGACCGGGCGCTGAGCGGCTGGAGTCTATCGGCAATCCAGATTTCGTAGCATCTAATGTACGCGGCGCGGGAGAGCGTAGTTAGCGCCGGCCCGATCGCGACGAGCGAGCAACCGTACTGCGAGTCGCGCCGCTACCGCGTCGTTCGCGGAGCGCTCGCCTGATCGAGCCGTTTGATCGCGTTTCGCTTGCGCGCGGCGTCTTCCAGTTTGGGATCCAGGGAGAGTGCCCTTCTGTTCCGACTGTTCGCGGTTCGACAGCCCAGCGAGCAGGAAGGTTGGGACACCAGGCGGCGAACGGTTCCGCCGCCTGGTGAAGGTCGCAGTCCGCCGCGAGCGTCGGGAGCATCTCGCAGATCGCGCGTGATCTCTCGCGTTCTGCGCGCTCTCGAAGCGCGGGATCGCGGCGGCGGGCACTGCCCCCTACCTCTGACCGAGGAGCGCCTTGTAGGCCGATCGCGGCTGAGCGTTAGGGATCCGAGCGCACGATCGTTCGCATGACGACTTCGCTCGCAACGAGAGTGCGCAGGTCGGACGATGCGCGGCCTATCGAAACTGTTATGGCCGCGAATTCCGGCGAAGCAAAGACTTCACGGAAGATTACTTCCCGGTTTGCAAATGCACTTGAATCAGGATACTCGGTCATGAGGATGACATCCCATCCGCGGGCCGAATCCGGCGCGGCCCCGAGGGCCATGTACGATCGGACCGCTCCGCGCCGCCGGACGAGATCGCGACTGCCACCCCAGTTCGCGGCAATAGTGCGTAAGTAATCCGCCTGCATTCCCGGTTTCGTTCGCACGAGGTCAATGGACCAGAGCGCCGATTGGGCGCGCGGCTGAGGCGGCGAAACCGTCACCGCGTGGGAACAACTCAGGGTTGCAAGCAGCAGCGCACTCGCAAGAAAACTGCGGCCTGCCGATTCGACTCGCCAAAGCCGGTGGAGATAGGCACGTGCTCGCATGTACTTCAATCCTTTGCGTGGTGAGAAAATGCAAAACGCAGCAGACTCCCGTCCTGCTTTGAAATCGCTTGCGCACCGGTTCGCGTGCGGCCTTCCGTCCTGCAGATGGAAGACCGTGGTCGTCGGCAAATCGTCATCGCAGCACGTCGCCCGCTCGCAGGATCCACGCGCTCTCGTGTTTCGTGAATCCGATTCGCGGGTAGTATTCCGCAGCGGCCGGTGCGGCAAGGAGGATGAGGAGCGACCGCGGGCCCATGCAGCGACGCGTCTCCTCGATAAGCGCGCGACCAATCCCTGAGCGCTGGTGCGCTTCCGCGACAGCAACGTCGGCGAGGTAGCCGACATAGCTGAAGTCCGTCAGCGTGCGGCACAGGCCGACAAGCCGCCCATCGAGGCGGGCGGTGACGACCAGTTGTGCTTCGCGAATCATGTCGCCAAGTACCTGCGGATCCTCCACCGGGCGGCGCTCGGCGAGTGTTGAATCGCGGTAGACGGCCAGCGCTTCCTCGGGTGAGAGATCGCTTTCACGGGCGTACACCACTGTGTTCATATCCATTGCGCTCATGATCAGAAAACTCAGGGTGTCTTCGTCGCGCTGCCGAGGAAATATTCGAGAGCTACCGGCATCGATGCGCGCCAGTTGATGTACTCGTGCCCTCCGGCGAACTCGGAGAACCGCACAGAATAGCCCTTGGCCACGAGCAAGTCGCGGAGATGGTGATTCGTCTCCCACATTCCCACCGGATTGCTCGTTGCGCCTTCGTACATTCCGACTTCCATCCAGAAACGCACGGGGTGTACGGGGCTGTCACGGACGTCGCGGTATAACCACTCGGGTGCCGTGTCTGCACCCTGACGCATGCCGGTCCAGTATGAGCCAGACTGCGAAATAACGTTTCGGACGACGTCGGGGCGACGAAGGGCGACATACGCCGCGGTGAGACCGCCGAGACTGGAGCCCGCAATGATCGTCCGGTCTGCGCTGAGGCTCGTCTTATACTCGCGGCGTGCCCATGGAATCAGCTCGTCGGTGACGAAATCAGCAAACGTTGGCGACAGCCAGAGGTCAACTCGGCGCCCGGGTTGCGGTGTATGGACAAAGACCACGACGGGCGGCTCGATCCGTCGGTCGTCGATGAGATTGTCGAGAATCGTCGGTCCGGGCACGTAGCCGTCCGACGTGAATGGTGCAGCGTCGAACCAGATAACGAGTGGAGGCGGTGTCGTATCAGCGGCGCCATCGCGCCGCGGGCGATAGACGGAGATGTCCCGCTCAGCGCCCAGAGTCGCAGAACGAAGTGTGTGATTCGTGACGGTGCCTCGCGCAGCCGTGGCGTGCGGGAGGCTCAACGCAAGCGAGGCGGCGCGTGTGCCTTCGAACAGCGAGGCCGGGCTCCCCGGCGCGTACGACGCTGATTGTCTGTTGAGCGAGTCGATAACGATGAATGGCTTTGGCCAGTCTACCGTCACCGTGCCCGGCGCTATGGAGAGCGTGTCGTTCACGGAGAACACGTAAAGAAAGCGCGCCGATGCCGGGACGATCAGTTGCGCAACCCAGCACGGCGTGCCGGCGATATTCTCCATGCGGCTTCTTCGCCTGTCGGCATTCGCAGGGCCACCCACGAGTGAGACAGCGCGGGCCGCTTCCGCTCGGACAACGAATGTGACCATCACCGAGTCGGGCCATCCCGTCGTGTCCACGACAGGTGCGCCGATCTCGCGAACCCGCTCGAGCAACGAGTCCATCATGGCGGCGCGGCTCGACACTGGCGCGCTCCGGATCGATGCGATGTCTCGAGCCCAGGGCACCGGAGAACCCTGCGACGCGAGAGGCGCTCGAGCGGTGCACACCGCCGCGGCAATGATCAGTAAGTTGCGTTTCATGAGACTCATGGGATGCGACGCTGAATGGTAAGGAATGGCACAGGCGCATTTCCATCGTCTCATCCTTGAGATTGAGCGGTCGGTCACTCTAAAGAATTGCGTCCCCGATCACTCCCATTGTTTTGAGGAAGTTGCGCTTGGTTCTTCGCCAGTCCATTCACTCACCCGCCCGCTCATGACTTCTTCTGTCCGAATGGCCGTCGCGTGCGCGATGCTTGCCGCCACGAGTCCCGCCTTTGCGCGAGAAGCACGAGCGCAAACAGGCGGCTTTGTGGTGACGCTTGGCAACGACACCCTGCACGCGGAGAGCTTTCGCCAGTCCAGCCGCCTGCTCGAGGGCGTGATTGTCACGAGAGTCCCTGCCACCCGAATCGCTCGGTACCGGATGACGTATGGCACCGACGGGCGGCCGATCAAGTACGAGCTGACCACAACCGACGCGCTTGGAACGCCGCTGACGTACGCCGGCGCGTCCGGCTCACTCACGTTCACTGGTGACAGCGTTGTGCGCGAGACACTCGAGAAAGGGGTGAGCGCGAGCCAGACACTCTACGCGCCACACGGCGCGTTTCCATCACCGGGTCTTCCGTATATCGGCGTGTCGTATCTCATGTACGAACAGGCGATCGCCGCGGCGCGTTTGCGCGGCGACTCAGCGATCTACCTGCTGGGCATGTTTGCGGCGCAGAAAAATCCGCAACGCAGCCGCGTCTGGTTTCCCGCGAGCGATTCGGCGGAGCTCGACTACTTCGGTGTGGCGCGGAGCGGCTACCGGTTCGACGCGTCCGGAGCACTCATCCGCGCTGATTGGCGCGGTACGACGTATCGCTATCGCATCGCCCGCGTTCGAGAGATCGACGTCGAGGCCCTCGCTCGAGCGTGGCATGACGCCGACAGTCGTGGCGTGGGGATCGGAGCGCTGTCCCCGAGGGATAGCAGTCGCGGTGTCGTTGACGGCGCCGAGCTCTCCGTTCAATACAGCAGGCCCGCGCGCCGCGGGCGAAGCGTTTGGGGCGACGTCGTGAAATCCGATGTGGTATGGCGCCTCGGCGCAGACATGGCCACACACTTCTCTACCTCCGCCGATATGGACATCGGCGGTACCCAGGTGCCCGCGGGACGTTACACGTTGTGGATGCTCCTCAAGGGAGATGGAAGTGGAGAGCTCATCGTAAACAAGCGCGTGAACATTTTCGGCACGCAGTATGACCCTCGCGCCGATCTTGCGCGCATCCCGTTGCAGCGGGTGGACACGGCATCCGAGGTGGAGCGGATGTCGCTCTCGGTGCTCGACCATTCACTGGAAGTTGCATGGGGAAACACCATCTGGCGGGTACCGGTGCGGCGGGCCAACGCACCAACGCCTGCGCCTGCCGCTCGCCCACCGGCCACTCCGGCCTCCGGGCGTGCCGCCGCGCAGTCCGGTGCCGTTGAGGGAGTGGCCTTTGACAGTCTTCGAAACGTCCCGCTCGCGCGGGCGACGGTCATCGTAAGTGCCAGTCCTGCAGGCCGAGACACGGCGTTCCGCAGTGTCTTCACGGATGATCAAGGGCACTTTCGCATGTAGGGGCTCGCGGCCGGCCGCTACACGGTCGCGGTCGAGTCCGAGCCCGTCGATTCCATCGGCATCGCCATCCCCAACGTGGACGTCCTTGTCCCGCCATCGGGCGCAGCAACAATCACACTCGCGACACCGTCGGCTCGCACCATGCGGCGGGCCCTCTGTCCGGAGCTTGCCCACGACCCCACGCTCGGCGTGATGCTCGGCGTGGTGCGCCAACTGGATGGCACTCCAGTCCCCGATGCAACAGTCGTGTTTACATGGAACGACTTCGACGTCGACCGTCACACCGCGGCCATCATCAATCGCGAGGTAACGGTGGACGCTAAGACGGACGCGCGGGGCGTCTATCGTCTCTGCGGCGCACCCGTGGAACGCTCGCTGTTCGCGCAGGCGCAGAACGGCGCGGAGATGTCATCGGGTATCCTCCAGGAAATCATCGGCATCTCTGGAATCCTGGTCCGTGATTTTCGCACGGCTGGTCAGGCGGTGACTTCCGTCGAGACGCGTGGTGCGCTGCTCACCGGCACGGTCACCGGCACGCGTGACGCTCCGCTGGAGGGCGCGCAGGTCTCCCTCGCCGGCACAGGCCGTAGCGCGGTTACCAACGCCCGTGGCGAGTTTCGCCTCGCCGACGTCGCCCATGGGACACACAGCATCGAGGTGCTCGCACTCGGCTACTATCCGCGTTCCGTGCGCGTGGAGATCGATCGCTCCATGCCGCAGGTGGCAGTACACATGGAAGGCGCGGCGGTTGTGCTTGACTCACTCCAAGTCGTTGCATCACGCCTCAACCGCATGCGCAATCCGTCGCACAATGAGTTCGATCAACGAGCCAGCCACTCGGTCGGCGTCTATGCGAGGCGAGCGACAATCGATTCGATACGGCCAATGAGCCTGTACGACGTACTGCGACGGCTTCCGGGGGTACGGCTGATCATCCCGCGAAGTGGACGAGACTATGTGGTAAGCTCCTCGCACGGTGTCACCCGCTTTGGCGATGGGATGTGACCCATGGACATCTTCATAGATGGCGTGAAGGTCAAGCAGTCGGACCTCATCGGCTTTGCAACTGAAGGCATCTAGGGTGCCGAGGTGCAAAGCGTCGCAACTGCGCCCGCGAAGTACCGAGTAGGAAACTGCGGCGCCGTGTTTCTCTGGACGCGCTGACGCTGACAGGCCGCAGGTGAATGTGAGCCCGCCCGTGGTTCGTGACTGCCGGCGCCATCCCCATGAAACTGATCGGTGATGTGTTCTCAGCCGTATGCACGCGGACTTTCGAGTCTCATCAGGGGCTAGCGAAACTGGAACTCGCCGCCCGCCACGACGGTGCGCGAGGCGAAAAACGAATGCATTGCGACTTCGCGTTGTTGCGCCGGATCCCACGTGATGCCGCTTACGTTGTGACGGTTGGTGACGTTGATCATCTCGACGAGCGTGGTGAGCAGAAAGCTCGATGCGCGGAAATAGCGCATCACTCGCACGTCGGCTCGCGCATACGATGGGAGACGAGCACCAAGCGGGCGTGCACCGCTCGCCCTCTCCGTGTGCGGCAGACCCGTTCCGTACCGCAGCGTTTCGCCGAGCGACCAGCCAGAGGAGAGACTAGACGTCAGCGTGGCCGTCAGCGAATGCGTGACGTCATACGGCGAGCGCACGGTGCGCCCATCCGCCAGCCTCATGGTGGCATGCAGGAACGAGTAGCCGAGCGATGCGTTGTGCCGTTGTCCACTCCTGTTCGAGGCGAGCAGGTCGACGCCTCGCGCGAACGACTGCGCGATCTCGGGCCCGGCGCCAAGGCGAGCATAGTCCGCGTAGCGCTTGTCGAATAGCTCGGCCTGGAGTGATCCCTTGTCGCTTGTTCGCTCGATACCAGCAACAATGTGCGTGGCACGACCAGCGAGCCCCGACGGTGTCAGCGAATCAGGAATCACCGGTTCGGCGCGCCAACGCCCTTGATGAAAAACGCCCGTCGCCAGCCGGCCCGTCCAGCGACCGAGTGTGGTTGCGATGTTGATGCGGGGGTCGATCGTTGTGCGCGGCTCGCCGGGTAGCGCGTCAGCGCGGAGGCCAAGGGTTGCAACAGTCGCGTCTCTCGTGAGTTGCAGCTCAGCGTAGCCGCCCATCTGTCGCGTCGTGGCGCGGCTCTCGTCGAGTATGCGTGTGGGGGTTTGTGGTGCGACAGTTGGCGACGAGGGCACCGCGCCACGCTCGTTGCGCGCGAACATCGCGCCCTCCGAGCCGGCGCGGACGGTGGCGCTCTCGTTCACCGTCCATTCCGCGTCGGCGCGTGCGAGTGCCTGCTGGTCGCGACGACGGCGTGAGAGCACGCCAAAGTCCCAGGCGCTCGTGCGATCCGTTGCAGTGACGTTGGCGCGCACGACCAGCGGCGCACGCGGTGCAAGCCAGCGAGATGACAGCAGTAGTGATCGCGCCGAGCCTGCAGCGTGAAATGGGCCGGTCCATTGTGCGGCGGTCGTGATCTGGCGCGCGTCGTCCTGCTCGACGAGAGCCGTTGCACGCACCTCACTCGTGGGAGATGGCGCCGAGATGTAGGAGACGATCGCCTCCTCGGAGTGCGGTGCGCCCTCGAACTCGTTCCGGCGCCCATGCGTCGCAAGCAACGCCGCGGTCTGTGACATGCGCGCGCTCATCCAGAGCCCTGACGTCCGATTCAATGGAAGTCGCGCCGTTCCTGCCAGCTGCACGAGACTCAGTCCGGCACGCAGGTAGCGTTCGCGCGGACGACCTTCGGTCTCGATGTCGATGACACCGGACAACGCGTTGCCATTTCGAACGGAGAAGCCACCACTTGAATAGCGCACAGCGCGTACGACAAATGGCTCGATCGCTCCGAACATTCCTCCGTTCAGGCCCTCGAACCGCGCGAGCGTGGCCACGCGCCCGCCATCAACGAGCAACGCCGTCTCGGTGGGATCCCCACCGCGTGTGTAGAGATCACTTCCCTCGCCCACACGTGTGGCGCCGGGTTGAAGCTGCACCGACTGAAGCACATCGGCAGTGCCGCCGGCCACGTTGAGAATCTGCGCCTTGCCGATCTCTCGCGTCGAGCTCGCGCGCATCGGCGGCATCGCGGAAGCGACGACTCGCACCGTGCTCAGGGAGGCAGGCGCCTGCGACGTCGGCGGCGTGGAGGCCGGGCGCGCAAGTGCAGCGAGCGCCGAGTCAGACGGGAAGAGCTGCGCGCCCTTGGTCCACAGGATGCGCGCGCTGTCTGCCTTGCCGGAGCGGGCGTATAGCGAGCCTCGGTACTCGTAGACACGCGCGAAGCGCGGGTTGTCCGTTCGCGCGCCCTGCTGCTGAAGGAGGGTGTCGAATTCGGCGGCGGCACGCGGGGCTCGGCCGAGGAATTCGGGCGACCGGAGATGGATCGAAGCGAGTACGTACCGCGCGGTCCAATGAGTGGGATCGAGAGCGAGTGCGTTCGCGAGCAGCTCGATTGCCTGCGAGCTCAGCTCGCCCTGCGCAATCATTTCGGCGGCGGGCAACTCGCATTGGCTCAGGGCGCGAGCGAGTCCGACCATTGCCTCGACATCGCGCGGCGCGCGCGAGAGTCGCGCGCGGAAGCGTGCTTCCGCCCGGCGCCCTTCGTTGGCGGCGTCGCCGGTCTTGCGATCCGCCACGAGCCCAATGCACGCACGCACGAGCGCCGTAGCTTCGGCATTGGGGTCAGGCTGCTGGGCGGCGAGCGGCACGGCGAACCCGAACAGGAGGGTGATTGAAATCAGGAATGGACGGGCGAACATGAGGCTCCCTGGCTATGTTGACACTGTTAACATCGTACCTGTTCATGTTAACGGTGTCAACTTAGATTTGGTTTCATGCCCACCAAGCGCGCCCGACCTGCCAAGCGACGGACCTACCATCACGGAGACCTGCAAGACGCACTCGTTCGTGCTGCGATTGACCTGCTTCGCGAAAAAGGGCCCGCAGCACTTACCCTTCGCGGGGTCGCTCGCGCGGCGGGAGTCAGTCAGGCGGCTCCGTACCGCCACTTTGCTGATCGGCGGGCGCTCGTCGGCGCGGTCGCCGAGCATGGCTTCAAGTCGCTCGGCGCCACGATGAGGCGTGGGATGGAGCAGGCCGGCGGGCGAAAGGGGCTTCGCAACGTGGCAACTGCGTACGTGAAGTTCGCGCACGCGCATCCCGCCGAGTACCGCGTGATGTTCGGGCCTGAGCTGGCCAAGCAGGACGACCTTCCCGCGCTGAGTGCGACGTCGAGTTCAGTGCTGGGGTTCGTGGAGCATGCCATCGCCGCATTGCAGCGTGCGGGACTCATCGGCGCGGGCAATCCCGCAGCGATGGCGGCCACGACGTGGTCGATGCTTCACGGACTCGTCATGCTTTCGCTCGACGGTCAGCTCGAAGGAGCGAAGCTCTCGGTCGAAGAGCTCGTGGACGAGACGACGCGCATCATGATGTTCGGGATGGCGGCTCGCTGAGAGGAGAAGGGACGCGTTCTTAGCGATAACGTCGGCGGTTGTGTCAGCAACACGCCAGCCGCGCTATGGGACAACGCGGCTCCATTTGCTTTCCTTGAGCATCCACAGTTCCGTGAGCTGCGTCTTTGGACCCCAGCCGCCATACAGCAACACCGACTTGGCGCGTTGGTCATAGACGATGTGGTGACGCGCACGCGGTGGCCCGTCGTCGAGCAGCTTCGTCCACGACTTCCCGTCGTACTGCCACGTGTCGCCGACCATACCGACG
>JBBQHJ010000175.1:0-9829 GCA_038323865.1 Gemmatimonadales bacterium | reverse complement strand
CGCACTGAGGGCATGCCGTCAGTATAGATTATCGAACCCACTCGAAGGACTTATCGGCTCAAAAACGATTCTCTCCGCCCCAAACGAACCGATATTGTTGCACCAATGTAGGATCGGTCACGTGGCCGGTCAATTCAAGAGGAACGCATGGATCTGGGAATAATTGCCGCGATCGCACTGCTCGCGATCTGGGCCGTTGCCGCGTTAGTGATGAATGGGCCAGGCTGGGTACACCTGCTGCTCACTGTCGGCGTATCGCTCCTCATATATAGGATCGTGGTACGCGGAAGTTCCAAGACAAAGCAGGACGCTCGCTAGCGCTCGCTGCGCGGTGCAGGAGTCCTAAATTTCCCAGTTTGAAAGCATCAAGCCGTTCATCGGGTGCAACTCTGGATAGCCGTCCAGCGTCATTCGCAAATCGGTCCAGCGGACGCGTGCGCCAAGCGCAATTAGCCGCTTGTACACGTGCGAGTATTCGCCCTGAATACGAAATGCGACCCGCCGAGTACCGCTCCGCTTGGCGTAGTCGCGAAGCATGCGGACCATGGGGTCGAGCGCAGTCTCCTCGACCAGCGCGAGCTTGAGTACGCGGAGTTCCTCTCGCACACGCCCTTCCACGAGCGGTGCCGTGTGACAGATCGCGAAGCCGAGCAAGCGTCCGCGATCGATCAAGAGAACAGTGTCGCCAAGTGAGAGAGAATCCGTCAACTCGATTTCACGCGTGAAGTCATAGCCCGGCGCGATGGAACTCACGAGCAAGCGGGTCTCCGCCATCGCCGTGTCGCGATCGCGCGCGCTGAGTCTGCCAAACAGTTCAGGTTGGCGATCACCCGTAGCGGCATCGAGCGTCAGCGTTACGGTCAGGCGCCCCGGGAGGAAGCCCAGCCCCGAGTAGAAGCCAATGTTGTCCATTGTGCGCGGCATCGTTTCCAGGCCAATCACACGCGCCCGGCGTTCGCGCAGCCACGCGATCCCGCGCTCGACGATTTCCTTGCCGACGCCGCTGGACTGATACTCCGTGCGCACGGCGAGTGGGCCCATCCAGCCTTCGACGCCGGAGTGATGCACCATGTTGAACGCCGCGATCTCGCCGCGCCCATCGCGCCAGAGCATTGCGCCGTTGGCCGCGTCTTCAATGGCGTACCGCCACACCTGTGGATTCAGGTTCGGGACGCGTACACCGACCATGCCATCTCGGCGATAGCGCTCGGTGAAGGCATCACTGAACACGATGTTGAGGGCGCCAATGTCGGCGGCCGTCGCGCGAATTGGCCCCTCGAGCTGCGCCGATGGGCGCCACGTGCGTGCGCTGACCATCAGTCTCCAACCTCCACGGCCGCGAGCTCGAGATCGTCCACCTCGCCTGGCTCCGATTGCGTAACGATCGAGCTACCCGTTTCCTCGTCGTAGCGCACGCTGATCACGCGATCGAGTCCTTCGCGCACCGCGTCGATGTGCGTAATGAGGATGACCTGCTCGAAACGATCCTGGAGTCCGCGCAGCAGTTCCACGACGTTGGCGCGGCGCGCCTCATCGAGGGAGCCGAACACTTCGTCGAGCACGAGTAACGAGAATGACTGGCCCGCACGTTCAGCGATCATCTGCGAGATGGCCAAACGCAGGCACAGATTGGCGATGTCCTGTTCACCACCGGAGATCACGGGCTTCGGGACAGCGCCTTCGAGCAGCGTCAGCGCGTAGTTCTCATCTAGTTGCAACTCATCGTAGCGATTGTCTGTGAGTTGCTTCACAAAGCCGCTGGCAATGTCACCGATTTCCGGGCGCAGGTCCGCATTCAGGTCGGTGCGCAGGTCGGTGAAGGCGCGATCGAGCTCGTCATGCAGCCGGCGCTGGCGGTCGAGCGAGCTGAGCTTCTCGCGCGACCGTGAATACTCGTCGCGCGTGAGTTCAGCGCGTTGCAGCGCGGATTGCGCGGCATTCGCATCGGTTGTTGCGGCGACGGCATCGAGCTCACTGTTGCGAAGTTCCGCCGATGCCTGCTCCTCGCGAATGCGCATCGCCTCATAGCGCTCCTCGGAGAAACCGAGCGCCACGCCGGTGGCGGTCAGCGTGCTCGCGCGGCCCTGTGCTTGTTCGAGATTTGTCCGAGCGCGTTTCTCTTCGGATTCGAGGACTGGCCGGCGCTCGAGCTGCGTAGCCAGGCGCGTGGCGCGTGCGTCGAGCGGCTTCAGCCGCTCGAGCTCGCGGCGCGCGGCGGCGTGACGAACCTCATCATAGGTGGTCGGCATCCTTTCGAGCTGCCCGCGAACGTCCGCGATGCGGACGTCGCGCGCATGGATGTCGCGCGAGAGTGTCGTGAGCTCTTTCACTTCGCTCTGCACCGTGGCCAGGGCCCGCTCGAGACGACTCACGTCCTCGGACGTGGTGCGGCGCCGCTCGTCGAGCTCACGTACCTCGGCAGGAATGTGCTCGAGCTGTTCGAGGCGCGCGTTGTAGTACTTGCCGTCGGCGACGAGGTTGTCCATCTGCTCATCGAAGTGATCGAGCACACCGCGATAATGATCATGCAGTGGCCGTTCGCAGACGGGACACGATCCATCCTCGCCCGTCGCCACCAGCGTATCGCGCGCATCTTTCACTTCCTGATACTGCTTGCGCAGCGTGTCGCGCTTTGTCTCGGCCTCCTGGCGATCGCGCACCCACTCCGTGCGCTTCGCTTCCAGCTCGCCTTCCGTGAGTTCGAGAATGGCGCGCATGCGCTCGAGCTCCAACGTTACGTCTTCTTCGCGCGACGGAGCATTCTCGATGCGCTCACGGCGCTCGTGCGAGCGGCGCAGCTCCTCCTCCAGCCCACGCTCCGTTTCAACGAGCGAACGGCGGCGCGTCTCGAGTTGCGCAAGCTCGTCGAGCGAGGAAAGTTCCTCGGAAAGCGCGGCGAGAGGTGTCAGCTCCTCCGCCAGTCGCGCCAGCTCCTCTTCGGCGTGCGCGACTTCGGCGAGTTCGCGGGTGGTGCGCTCCAAGTCGCGTGAGTACGCAGCACTTTCACTCTCGGCGACACGAAGCTCAGCGAGCGTTGCACGCGCCTGTTCGCGTTCGCGCTGGAGGGCGGCCCAGAGCGGATCGAGCTCGCTCATGGTCGATTCAGCGAGCGTTCGCCGTGCGAGCGCGTCGGCCGCGCGTGTACGTGCCTGCTCTACGCGTGTCTGTGCGTCGAGCACCATGCGCTCGACCGTGGTGAGCTCAGGCAGTCCGCTGCGCAGCCCGCTCGCTTCGGCGCCAACGAGCCGGCCGGTGTCCTTAGCGAGTCGCTGTGCCACTCGGAGCCTCTCATATCCCAACACTCGGCTTAGGAACTGCGCGCGTTCCGGGGCGGACATCGCCGCCATGACGTCGAGTTCTTTCTGGCCCGTGAAGTACGTGTTGAAGAACTCATCGCGACTCATGCCCAACCGGCGGCGAAGCAGCTCTGAAACACTGCTCAGCGAATTCGCGATCGGCATCTCACTGCCGTCGAGATACAGCTCGGCCGAGGTAAGCCCACGCACCACGCGATAGCGGTGGCCGGCGAGCTCAAAATCGAGCTCAACGCGCACGCGCGCAGCAGGCGACGCGCGTAGCGAACGCAATGTCTCCTTCTTTCCCCGCGCGGCGTCCTGCCCGTAGAGCGCCCACGCGATGGCTTCGAGGATGGTCGACTTGCCGGAGCCGTTGGCGCCGATGATACCCGTGAGGCCCGTCTCAAACGCAATGCGCGTGTCGACGTGCTGGCGGAAGTTGAGCAGGTGAATGCTGTTGAGCCGCATCAGTCCACCGCCCCGATTACCGGATTGGCAACCGACTCGCGTTCCTCGGCTTCCTTCAGGTAATGGATACCGAGATCGACGAGTGATTCGCGATCGACGTCTGGCGGCACCACGCGCTCGCGAAGCTTGTCGCGTACGAGCTGCTGCAATGACGGGCGACGGCCCGGCGCTCCGTATGCCGCGTTGCGAAAGAGTTCCGGCTTCCGCGGGTCGAGCTGGAAGTTCAGCGCACGCTGCCGATACTCGCGCAGCCGGCGATGATCGAGCTGCCGCGCAACGTGACGAGGGATGTCGAAGACGATGAGGCGAATGACCTTATCGTCGATTCCGCCCTCGCAGCTTTCCACGCGCTCGTCGATGAGTGCGTTGACCTCTTCTGCCGTTCGTCCGCGTGCAGATACGGGCTCGAGATCAATAAAAATGCGCGACGGCGCCAGGAAGTGCTTCGTCAGCGCGCGCGTGTCGAGATCGTATTCGACAATACACTTGCCCTCGAGCTTTTTCTTGCCTTGCTCGAAAATCTCGGACCACGGATTCGTGCTCGTGTAGTCGATCGCGCCTGCGTACACCTCGTGCGGGCGAATGTCGTTGAACACATGATAGTGGCCGAGCGCGATGTAGCTCCACTCGTCGGCGTGTACGTGCTCGTCCGGAAGTTCGAGGAGTGGTGCACCAGTTGGCGCGGCGTATTTGGATCGCTCGCCCGCAACCGAACCGTGCGTGAGGAGAATGTTGCGCTGCCGCGCTCCGCTCGGCACGAGCTTATGTCGCTCAAAGGCGCTACTTGGCACCGCGAGGAGCTCGAGATCCAACTCGGGAAAGTCGAATGACTTGGCGTCAGCCTCTACGACGCGAATTCCAATCGACGCGAACAGTCGGAGAATGCAAACAAGATCGGTGGACCGTGGCGTGTCGTGATTGCCTGCAATCATCACGATCTCTGCATCTGGAAGCTGCTGCCGCAACTTCATGAACTGCTGATACGCGAGAACGATGGCGGTGTTCGTTGGCCGAACCTGATGGAACACATCGCCGGCAATCAGCACCAACTCCGGCGCAAGCTCGATCGTCTTCGCAATCGCCTGACGGAACGACTGCGACACATCCCATTCGCGCTGATTGATGCCGCGCGATGTCACCCGCTGATACTGGCGGTAACCGAGATGGAGGTCGGAAAGGTGGACGAGACGCAGAAGCAGTGACGCCAGGGGTGCAGCCAGCCGACCCGACGATCAGCTAAGCAGTTGCGCCGCCGAAGGTTGGGCCATTCGGGCGCATGGGCATAGTCTAGCCGTTGTTCAGCGCTTGTCCATGGTTCGGAGGCGCTGGGTCACACGTGTCAAAAACCGCATCGGTGCGAGTCCCGACGACGCCGGTGGCGTGACCAGGGAGCGAAGGACGATCAGGAACTTCGAGTCGGTCATCCAACCACGAATTCGATCGAGTTGCATGGCGCCGCTGATTGTGCCGTTCAACTCGACGCCCTGGCTCGCGCTGTCAGGTACGATCTCGCCGCGCATCGAGACGAAGGCGAGTGTCCCGTTACGCCCCAGCGAGTCCAGCCGAAAGGTGGCTTTTGCTCTCCCGCTGCCCTTCGCGCCGAGCGGCCCTCCCGAGGGAAGCGGCATCTCGCGCGTCCATTGCTGGCCGACAATGACGGGCTTTTTCGGGAAAACTGCCGGCATTGACGACATTGCATCGGCGATCTCGCGCGAAACCAGGGCGCCTTTGATATCACGCGCCCATTCCACGGTGCCATCCGCCCCGAGTTGCAGGACGAGTTGCTGGCCTTCAATTGCCTTCTGCGCCGCCGCGATGGTGGCAGCGGTGTGACTGTCGCTGCTCGTAAGTCGCGCGGAATCAACGACGGTGAGCACGATGGTGCTGGTTGGCTGCACCGAGCGCACGATGGTCTGCGAATGAATCGCGACGGAGGTGCTCGTCGACCTTCCCACAGCGGCGGGCATGCTGACGTCTGTCTGCTGCTCGAGCAACGTGTGCAGCGTGTCGCCGACACGAGGATGCAGGCGCAGCAGAACAGGTTCTTGCGCGCCCGCCGTTGAGGCGCAAAGCACCAATGTCGCCCGGAGGCAACGCCGAAGCGCCTGCTTTTTTCCAACGGTCATCTAAAAACCGTACGGATCATCATCCGGCGCAGCCGGAATTGGCGCAGGCGCATCTGCGCGCGTTGCGGCGCGCGTCGCGACCATGGAGCGGAACTGCGCGGTGAACGTCTTCTTCACATCCACCGGCCGCTCGCGCACCACGGCGTTCCGCGCACGCAGCACTTCGTCGTCCGTCGCGAGACGTGTGACGTCCTGCAACCAACCGAGCGTCAACGTGGAATCCATCGTACGCAGCGTGCGCAGCACCGCCGCGTGCACCGTTGGCGTCTGCGCCTGCGGATACTGACGCACACCGTCGCGACCACGCATGACCGCGGGCCTGGGAAACCGTACAAAAATTGGTTGTGTGAAATGCGGGTGACGCACCATCAGCTGCCCCTTCTCCAACGTTGCGAGCTTGGTCTTGATGGCCGGGCTCAGCACTGCATAACCCGGTGTCGCGAGCTCGTCGCCGTCCATTCGACCGTACAAGGCGGTGCCAGAGTTGCCCACCACTCGCCGATGCACCTGTGAACGGAACTGTTGCGCTGCAAACAGCACGAGACCCAGATAGCGTCCTCGCTCGGCGATATCGAGCAGCATCTTCCGGACATACGTGTCCGGTCCGTCGGCAGGCGCATACTTGTTCAGCTCGTCGACAAAGACGACAACCTGCTGAACGCCGAGATCGTGCTTTTCGAGATGCTCGCGCAGCTTGGTGACAACGCGAGCGAAAATCAGGTCCTGCGCGTCTTCCTCGACGCCAGCGACGTCAATGACATACACCGTGCGATCCTGAAAGCTCCCGAACGGGAGATCGCTCGTGGCGCCGTCGTCGGCGACAAGTCCCTTGCAGCGCGTGGAAATATTCGAGAGACGATTCCGCATCTTCCGAATCGTTGCCACGTGATGTGTCCGCCAGCTCTGGTCGTCTTTTTTCTCGAGGGTGCGCAGCACGTCCTTGAACCACGCGTCGAGATCGGCGAACGACGTGACCGTATGCGAACGCTCGAGCATCGGATCGACGAAGCGCTTGTCGAGGATGTTCTCCTTGATGAAATCGATCAACGCGTCGGCCTTGGCATCGACGTCATCCTTGTTGAGCAGGACCTCGGCGTACTGGAGTACCTCACGCAAACCCCACGTCAGCGGGGTGACGTTTTCCAGCAACGCTTCGTTCGATCGCAGCGTGTTCAGCGACACACCGTCGGACTTGTACGGTGCGTAGTACTCGACGTGCTCGAACGGCGTGGGCGGAACGCCGCACTTCTCGTACAATCGCAGATCGTTCTCATCAATCTCGCCTGGCAGATCGAGAAAACAGAGATCCGGACCCTTCACGTTGAAGCACACGGCGGCCACACTGCCTTTCTGCGGCGGCGTGTGCGCGAAGATGGATTGCAGCAACCACTCGACAGCGCTCGTCTTCGTTGCGAGACCCGACACGCCGGTGATGTTCATGTGCGCGGCTTCCGGGCCGAGCAGGAAATCGGCGTCGAGATAAATGGTGGAATCCGTGCCGCCCGCGCGATACACACCAACGGGAATCCCCGTGCGCGACTCGGGCTTGAGGTAGCCATCCATGCGCAGCGCGATTTCAACGTCTGCTTCATTCGCCAGAAACACACGGCCCATTGGCACCGGCTGAAGCGGCTCTTCTGGAATGTGCCGCAACACAGCCGCCGAGTAGAGACGAATTTCCGCGCGTGCCGTCTGGTACGGCGGCGTGTCCGCGGGGTTCGCGTCGTGACTCATGACGTCATGCAGCGGCGTCGCGAGATCAGTCCAGCTGAAGCCTTCGGTGACAATGCCGAAGACGCGCGGAATGACGCCATTCACCGGCTCGGGCCCTTCTACGTGCACAATCGTTCCAATTCCGACCGGCGAATCGAGCGCCGTCCAGAAATGAAATTCGTGCGGAGTGTTCGGCTTTCGCTCAGTGGCGACAACGCGTCCGAGCGGCGTCTGCGCGCTCACGAAATAGCTCTCAAGAATTCTTCACAGTCGCGGATTGCATAAACCATCTTGTCCCAGCGGGAATCTGGAAGTGCCAACGGCGACGCCTCGGCGAGAATCCATCGCGACACCTCGTCGGCGCGCGCACCAATTGCTTCCGCGGAGGTCGTGGCCGGATATGAGGTCTCCACGCGAACCAGTCCCCACATGGGATCATGTCCGGCGGGATCGCGTATGCGCAAATACCAACTCGCTACGGCGCTTCGCTTGGGCGGCGCAATTCTGAACACACTCGAGCGTTCGCCGCTTGCCAACGCGAGAATGATTTCGATGGCCGTAGCGTCGCCGTAGAGAATTCGGTGACTCTTCACCACGCCAACGGTGCACTCGGCATCGGCCACCTTGTCACTACCGCTGATGCCACCATCCATGAAGAGCGGATCGCGCTCGCTGGCGCACCACCGATCGGCCAGTCGCAGCTCAAGGCTCTCGCGGTGCGCCTGCACACGCGAATATGCCGCATCGCGCAAGGCGAACGGATGCGGTACCGCCGCCTGACCCTCGCTCACGTCCACGAGCTCGTGCCCAAGATGCCCGGCGAGTGTGTTCCACATCACCGCCTCGAGACTGCTCCGGGCGACATAGAATCGTTGCTCGGCGAGCGGTGCTCCCCACGTGTGCATCCGCCGATCGCGCCGCTCCCTCACCACGGCGGACACCTGCCCGAACACCAACGGCACATTGCCGAGATGCATGACAACCTGACTGTGCTGCGTACCGTCGAGGAAAGCGCGAAAGCCAGGGACCGGAGGCAACGGGACGCGATGCGATTGCATCGCGGCTCCCTCGATGACGCTTGCGCCGAGCACGCGCGGTGCTTCGATTCCATTGCTCGGGAGCTCGAGATGCCGCTCGCCGTGCGCGACGCGAGCACTCGGCAGGAGCGCCGCCAGCTCACGCTGGAGCGCCGCCACGCTCCTCATTGCGCCGTTTACTGGACTCGAATGCACCGTCGCCTCCCCACCCAGCGAGAACACACTCCGGCGTTGCGCAAATCAGGCGCGCCAGCCGCTCGGTTACGGGCGATCTTCGGGACCACGCTCGTGTTGAGCATCCTAACGCTCGCCTCGGCCTGCGACAAGCACAAAACAGATGACGAAAAGCCGCAGACGTCACTCGGTGGAAAGCCGCGGACGCTCGTATTTCTGTTCGGCGACAAGGACGAGCCACGCATGCTCCCTGTCGCCATGCTCGACGGCAATCACGTCCTGCCCATCACGCTCGATTCATCGGGCTGGCACAATTTCGACAAGCTGTATTTCGAGAGCGGATCGCAGTTCTCCGTGTATCAACGCGGCCTTTCAATAGGAACAGCCACGGTCAAGCGCGGCATGTGGGAGACGCGCAATCCCCTGTACCGGCTGCCGGGCTGTCGTTCGCCGCGTCCGCTTGCGGCAGCGTCGCTGGCAGCAAAGCCGGAAGGCATCGTGATGTTCGAAATGCTCGCGACCAGTGATTCGCTTCCAACCGTTCCGAAGCGCACGCTCCCGGTGAAGGCAGATCAGGATAGCGCGAAGGCCTTCGCCGCGCGCGCAGCGCACAAGGAAGGCTTTACCAACAAGGCACGGCTGGAACTGGACGAGGTACTCCAGGTGATTCCAACCGGCGCCACGACACATCCGACGATCGTCGCCGCCTACCTGGAGAAAGGCAGCGGGCTCACCGGCAAACCGCGCCACGTCTTCGTCATTGGCGACTACGTCGACGCGCAGCAATCGTACGTCACCAGCTTCGCGCACGTCGTGGGTGATTCCATTCCGGAATTCCGGCGGTACGTCGATCACCTCGATCTCACCGGAGACGGTGTGGACGAAATCGTCCTCGAGGGATGGCAGCGCGAAGGAGAGAGCTTTCTCGTCATCCTGCGCTATCAGAATTCACATTGGCGCGAGGTGTTGCGCACTCGCGCGAGCTGGTGCGACGACGGCGTGAAGCTCTAGTAGC
>JBBQHJ010000174.1:0-9833 GCA_038323865.1 Gemmatimonadales bacterium | reverse complement strand
TCGTACTGTGTATTACGTACACTGATATTCTACCACAAGGAGCAGACAATGTCCATCTCATCCAGAATCGCCGTCGCCGCCGCCCTGAGCGTGCTCGTCGCTGCAACACCCGCCGCTGCTCAGAATCAACAGAGTGCATGGGAATTTCGCGTCAGCAGCGGCGCGCTCGTGCCCACCGGCACGCAGCGCAACTCGCTCAAGGACGCCGAAGTTACCGCGGCTCAACTGTCATGGCTCGTGCGTCCCTCGCTCGCCATCACCGGCACACTCGGTTGGGCGCGCAGCAAGGATCTCACCGTGAGCGACACGCCCAAGCTCGACGTCTTCAATTCCGACCTTGGCATTGAGCTTCGCGCCGATCGCTCAATGTTGTTCAGCCCATTCGTGGGAATCGGCGCGGGCATGCGGAGCTACAACTATCGCAGCCTCAATGTCGACGCGAGCAACAACGTCGCCGGATATGTTGCCGCCGGCGGTGAAACCGGAGTCGGGCGTGTCGGCCTGCGTCTCGAAGCGCGAGACTATGCAACCGGTTTCAAGCCACTCATTGGTAGCGGCGCGTCGAATGTGCGCAACGATGTCGTTATCATGGCCGCAGTGCGATTCAATCGGGCGTCGCAGGACTGACAGTGAAAGCGACCAGGCCGGACTGGCTCATTCCTGCTGCGCTCATTGCGCTAAGCATGGTGCCCGCGATCGCGGGCACTGTGCGACTCGCCCAACTCGCAGGAGGCGCGCACATCACACCGGAGAATGCGCGGTTCTTCGCGTCGCCCGTGCCGGTGCTGCTCCACATTCCTGCGGTCATCATCTACAGCATGCTGGGCGCGTTTCAGTTTTCGCCGGATTTTCGTAAACGGAATCGCGCATGGCATCGCGCGGCCGGAAAGGTTCTCGCCCTGTGCGGCCTGATCACAGCACTCTCCGGTCTTTGGATGACGCAGTTCTATGCGCTGCCCTCTGGCGATGGTACGCTCGTCTACCTCGAGCGCATCGTCTTCGGTTGGGCAATGATTCTCTCAATCGGTCTCGGGCTCTACGCGATCAAGCGCCGAGATTTCGCCTCGCACGGTGCATGGATGACGCGCGCATATGCGATCGCACTCGGCGCCGGCACCCAGGTGTTGACGCACCTGCCCTGGTTCATTCTCGTGAACATGAAACCGGGCGAGCTTCCACGAGGCGTAATGATGGGTGCGGGGTGGGTCATCAACGTGATCGTGGCCGAGTGGATCATTCGAGGCAGGCCTTCGTTGCGGAGTGTGCGGCGTTCGTTGCAGGGCGCTCGACATCGGGCCAGCATGACGTAAGAGTGTCATCCCGAGCGACCCCACCGTGTCATTCCGAGCGACCCACCGTGTCATTCCGAGCGAAGTCGAGGAATCTGCCTTTCATGCGCCCCCTCTGGTTCATACCAGCCCTGCCCATCGCCGCGGCATCGCTGTTCTTTGCGTGGTATTCAATAAGACTCGCCTACGTCTGGACGCACATCACCGTGCCCGCCGCATCCGGCATGTACATTGGTGCGTTCGCGTTTCCAACCGCGGTAATCGTCTTCGGTGCAATGGCGTGGTATTGTGTGCGACGAGCTCGATGAATGACCAGCCGCTCGGCCTCGAGGGAGCCGCGCCATTATCATCTGCATCTGGCGAGATTCGGCGGAACATTCTGCAGCGATCACCTCGCCTTTCGTGACCGCCTTCGCAACGATGGTCGCGCCGCTGACGCGTATGCAGCTCTCAAGCGTGCACTCTCCGAGCAGTTTCCGCGTGACCGTCAGTCCTATATCAACGGCAAGGCGGACTTCGTCGCGCAGTGCTTACGCGACTGCCGCTGACCCGATCAGCGCTTCAGTATTTCGCGTGAACTGAGGGACGACATCGAACAGTCGCTCCAACACAGTGAGCTGCGCCCGGTGATGGCTCTCGTTCAAAGGCCTTCTTTCCTTGATGAAGAGCAGAACTGCGTCAATGCCGAGGAGCGTTCCGCGCCGAAGGCGCAAACAGAAGGTGCAGATTCCTCGACTTCGCTCGGAATGGCACCCAAGCGCAGTCGCCGCTTCGCTGGCGCGCGGATGGAGCGGCTCCACGGATCCGGCGTTGCACTCCTTCACTAAAGCATCAAAAACTTTCTGTCTTTTATGAAGAGCAGAGCTGCCTCAATGCCGAGGAGCGTTCCGCGCCGAAGGCGCAAACAGAAGGTGCAGATTCCTCGACTCCGCTCGGAATGACACCCAGGCGCAGTCGCTGCTTCGCTGGCGCGCGGATGGAGCGGATTCACGGATACGGCGTTGCACTCCTTCACTAAAGCATCAAAAGCGTTCTTTCCTTGATGAAGAGCAGAACTGCGTCAATGCCGAGGAGCGATCCGCGCCGAGGGCGCAAACAGAAGGTGCAGATTCCTCGACTTCGCTCGGAATGACACGGCTGGGTGACCATGCAGTCGCCGAGCGCGGTCCATTCTATGCATTTTCACCAACCTCAAGGATTCATCCGTAGCCGAGCACGCCGTGCACTCTCATTCGGACATACTCGCGGGCGCCAAACACGCCCTCGAGGGGAATTGGCGTCAAGGCGTCAACGCTTACGGCGTCAAATTCGGATACACATGCCCGGATAGCCGGAAATATCCCGACCAATTCTTCTGGGACTCCTGCTTCCACGCGCTCGCCTGGAGTCGCTTCGACCCCAAGCGCGCCATGCTCGAACTCCGCTCACTCGCCGCGGCGCAGCAGCCATCCGGAATGATCGGCCACACCACATTCTGGCACGGACCCTGTCGCCTCTCGCGCGCCTTCACCTACAACGTCCTCGACCTCGGCGCATTTCAAACGGCCACCATCCAGCCGCCACTCCTCGCATGGGTGTGGGCGGAAGTCGCTGAACGTTCCGGCGACGCGAGCTTTGCCGCTGAAGGACGCGCTGTGCTCTCGCGCTTCCATGAGTTTCTCGACCGCGAACGCGCCGACACCGATGGACTACTCGGCATTCTTCAGCCCGATGAAACGGGACTGGATGCGTCGCCTGCATATGATGCGCCGCTTGGATGGCGTAGTCATCCGAAGGCGGGCTTTCTCGCGCTGCAGACGTTCAATCGTCGTCGCGGATTTGATTACCGTCGCGTCGTTGCCGACGGCGGATTTCACGCCACCGATGTCCTCGTCAACACCGCATGGATACTCGGCTGGGAAGGTCTTGCTCGACTCGGCGTGGCTGGTGCAGAACGTCGCGCGGAAGATCTCACGCAAGCACTCGTTAAACGTCTCTTCGACACGAAGAAGGGATTCTTCTACGTCGAGGGACCAACTGGTGAGCGACTCGATGTGAGTTCGTGGGCGGGACTCGCACCGCTTGCACTCACGCATCTTCCCGTTGAAGTGTGTCGCCGAGTCATCGATGAACATCTGCTGAGCCCTGAACGCTTCTGGCTGAAGTTTCCCGTGCCGAGTACCGCTGCAACGGAACCGACGTTCGTTCCTGGCGACGACCGCTACCTGTGGATGCCACGCTATTGGCGCGGGCCAACGTGGTTGTTCAGCACGTGGTTCATTTTGCGCGGACTGTTGCGTCTCGAGTATGACGCCGAGGCGACACATCTGGTGGATCGCACCGTGGATCTCGTGCGTCAGGGTGGATTTCGCGAATACTACAACCCCAACACCGGCGAAGGACTCGGCGCTCGGCAGTTCGGTGTGTCCACCATTGTCGTCGAGTGTGCCGAGTTGGCGCGCGAGACGTTGGGCGACCGACGCGCTATCGCGTGACCTCAGCGAGCCGCAATATTGGGTGACCCTCAAGGGGCTCATTCATGAAAGACCTGCGGCAGTGCCGCTTCCTCCTCGTATTCCTCGCGATCGCGTCCGTTTCGTGCGCGAAACAGGCAGTCAATGCCACTGGGCCCGCGCAGGCACGGTATCTGTTTGCCTGGACTGGCGACGAAGATCGCAACGAGAGTGACTTCCTCGCGGTGATTGACCTCGAGCGACATGGTGATCGTTACGGAACGATCGTCGCGACGACGCGCATCGACGAGAAGGGAGTCTGGCCGCATCACACCGAGCCTCAGCTCGATGCCAGCAAGATGCTTTTCGCAAAGGGCTTCTCGTCCAATCGCACGTTCTTGTTCGACGTGCACGATCCACTTCATCCGAAAGTTGTGGAGCGCTTCACCGGGGGCGGTGACCTGAGTTTTCTGCACAGCTTCGAGCGACTTCCCAATGGTCATGTGCTTGCGACCTTTCAGGCACACGGTCCGAACAACGTTGGCCCGGGAGGATTGGCGGAGCTCGACGAAAGGGGACAGGTCGTTCAGTCCCGATCTACGGCGGATCCATCTGCAGATCCGGAGACGTTGCGTGCTTACGGCTTGGCCGTGGTGCCGGCGCTTGATCGTGTTGTCGTCGGGCTGACATACATGCCGATCCCGACGTGGAGCCCGTTACGTCCATCGATTGAGCATGATCATGCGGGAAATCAGGTGCAGGTGTATCGCCTGTCTGATCTCAAGCTCATCAAGACCATCAAGTTGCCGTCCGCCGACGCGCCCAACGAGCCGCGCGTTCTAAAGGATGGACGCACGGTGCTCATGAACACCGTTGCATGTCGGTTGTATCAGGTGACGGGACTCGACGGGATGTCGCCGGATGTCGCGCTCGTTCACCAGGAAGCGACGTCGGGCTGTGCGACGCCGGTTGTCGTCGGTGATTTCTGGATCCAGAGCCAAGCGGCGGATCATCGTGTCTTTTCGCTCGACGTTAGTGACCTGAAGAATGTTCGTGCGGTTTCCTCCGTGCAGTTCGATGAAAAACAGCGCACGCACTGGCTGGCCAGCGATGGTTCGCGAATCGTGGTCGTGAATGAACCGGGTGCCACGTCAGAGCGACGGATATGGATGCTTCAGTTGAATCGCGCCACGGGTCAGCTCGCACTCGATAGTGCGTTTCGCGATGCTGGTTCAATGCGTCCTGGAGTGACGTTCGACCGCGCTGATTGGCCGCATGGCGCGTCAGGTACTGCCATTCCACATGGAACAGTTTTCGGCTGGTGACATGATGAGACATCGAGTGAAGAGTTTTTCCGTCGCGGTTGCGGTGTTGATCGCGCGCGATGCAGCAGTGTGTTGTGCGATGACTTCGTGTCTTCTCTGCGCCGGAGAGACCACTCTCTATGTCTGGTCTGTCAAGAGAATGCACAGAAACAGCTGATGGACACAGACGCACCGGTACGGCGGGAACACCAGCACATTTTGATATTTTGTTTCGCCGTTCATCCTTAAATTGTACGGCTCCCCGGCGCAGCCCACCGGCCAGGAACAGGAGACACGAAGAGTCCGGTTCGGAGAGTGACAACTCGGCAAGGGGCTTGACGGCATCGGCTAGGTGTTATAGTTATGTATTACACTACATCGCCCAGCTCCCCTCGACTGGCCAGCGGGGGTTCCCGGGGCAATCCGCACTTCCACGGACATTTCCGGAGCCCAGCCATGCATATCTCATCACGAGCTCGCACGATCCTGCCGCTGATTGTTGCCGCACTCTTTGGCGTGCAGCTTTCAGCGCAGACGCATGACCATCCTGCGCCGCCGCCCGCGCCTTCCGCCGACGCGCAGAAGGCTTTTGCACTCATCAAGTCCCTCGCCGGTGCGTGGCAGGGAGAGGTCAACGAGCCGGCGAGCAACCTCAAGGTGAACATGGACGTCATGTTGCGGGTGACGTCGCGCGGGAATACCGTCGTGCACGAAATGAAGGCCGCCGATGGAACCGACAGCCCGGTCAAGAACGACCATCCCGTGACCATGATGTACGTGGACGGACTCAACCTTCTCCTCACGCACTACTGCGACGCCGGCAACCGGCCGCGCATGGTCGCGCGCGTCTCGGCCGACGGAAAGATCGTCGACTTCGACTTCCTCGACGTCGTCGGACCGACCAAGTACGGACATATGCAGCACGCCCAGTTCACCCTCATCGACAACACGCATCATCGCGAGGCGTGGACGTACGAAGGACCCGATGGTAAACCGGTGACGGGCAGCTTCGACCTCAAGCGCATTTCCGAAGTCGCGACCATTACCGCCAAGTGAGGTCAGTCGGACATCGTCGTGAACCGTGAGTGGAATGATGGGCTGCCCATTTACCGTCAGCTGCGCGACCGCGTTGTGGCAATGATGCTGGACGGCATTCTCAAGGAGGGTGACCCCCTTCCGTCCGTGCGCAGTGTCGCGGCGGAGTATCGGGTCAATCCGCTCACGGTCATGAAGGCCTATCAGCAACTCGTCGACGATGGACTCGTCGAAATGCGGCGCGGGCTCGGCATGTTCATCAATGCCGGCGCCCGTGCTGTTCTCCTCAAGGCGGAGCGTGAACGCTTTCTCGATAAGGAGTGGCCGAGGATTCACGAGACGATGCAACGGCTTGGACTCACTCCGGAGGAGCTGCTTCGGGCAACCGACGCGGAATCCAACTCGCGACGGAAGCGAAAGTCATGAGCGACACCCCGACGTCATCTCCGATCATAGAAGCGCGCGGTCTCCGCAAGACATTCGGCGACACCGTGGCACTCGATGGCCTCGACCTGCGCGTCGAACCTGGGCGCATTGTCGGTCTCATCGGCCCGAACGGTGCCGGCAAGACCACGGCGCTCCACGCCATACTCGGTCTCACCGCATTCGAGGGCGAGCTTCGTGTGCTCGGCCGGAATCCATGGGATGAACGCGGTGCACTGATGCGGGACGTCTCGTTCATTGCAGACGTCGCCGTGCTGCCCCGTTGGATTCTGGTCTCGCAGCTGCTCGCGTACGTTGCGGCAGTTCATCCGCGATTCGCTCGCGCACGCGCCGAACAGTTCCTCGAACGCACGACGATTCGTGGCAAGAGCAAGGTGAAGGACTTGTCGAAGGGAATGGTGGCGCAGTTGCATCTCGCCATCGTGATGTCCATTGACGCACAGCTGCTCGTGCTCGATGAACCAACCCTCGGACTCGACATTCTCTTTCGCAAGAGATTCTACGACTCGCTGCTCGCGGATTATTACGAGCGCAATCGCACCATTCTGCTCGCGACACACAACGTCGAAGAGATCGAAGACGTGATCACCGACGTGATCTTCATCGATCGGGGGCGCGTTACGCTGAGCGCTACGATGGATGAAGTGGAGTCGCGCTATCGCGAGGTACGAGTGCATCCTGACTTCGTCGTTCATGCACGCAGCCTCCAGCCCATTCACGAGCGCGAAGCAGTCGGCCAACGCATCATGTTGTTCGACGGTGTAAGCCACGACGTGCTCGCCGAGTTCGGCGAGGTACGTACGCCGAGTGTCGCGGACCTGTTCATGGCGCGCCTGGGCACGGAGGAGGTCAGATGACCACGCGATTTATTTGGGCGCTGAGGCGCGAGCTCTGGGAGAATCGATGGCTCTACGTTGCGCCGGCATGCATGGCAGCGGCGATTCTCGTCGGCTTTACGGCATTCACGATCATTCAGCCGAGCGAGATTCTCCGTTTGACGGCGTTGCGTGCACAGTCGCTGCGCATGGCACTCGTGGCGTCATACGATGGTGTCGCCGGGCTGTTGATGATCACTGGCCTTCTCGTAGGCGTGATCTATTGCGTCGATGCGCTCTACGGTGAGCGACGCGATCGCAGCATTCTTTTGTGGAAGTCACTGCCCGTGTCGGATGCCGTCACCGTCTTGGCGAAACTCTGCATCCCGGTGTTGGTACTGCCAGTGATTGTCTGGATGCTCACGGTAGCGATACAGGCCGTGATGGTTCTCATCACCGGTGGAATACTCCTGGCGCACGGGCAAGCTGTCGCGGAGCTGTGGGACAAGATTCGTGTCCTGCCCAGCGCGTTCACGTTGCTCTATCATCTCGTCGCGGTTCACGGCCTGCTCGCGGCGCCGCTCTATGGATGGCTTCTGCTCGTATCGGCGTGGGCACCGCGCGCGCCGTTCATGTGGGCCTTCCTGCCGCCGGTTGGAGTCGTCTTTCTCGAGCGCATGGCGCTCGGCACGATGCGCTTTGCCAATCTCCTGTTGTCGCGCTTGAGCGGTAGCATGAATGACATGACGCCGCCTGCCGCGGGCAGTACGCTCATCGACCCGATGGCGCTGCTTCCGCCGCATCAGTTCTTCGCCGCGCCGAGTCTCTGGGCTGGATTTGGGATCACCGCGGTATTCATCGCAGCGATGATTCGACTTCGACGCGCGGCTCAGCCACTCTGACGTTCATGATGGCCACGTATTCAAAGGGCACTTCATTGACGTGATGTGCGCCTTCACCGTCATGTAGCAGCCGCACTCCACGCAGCGATCGCCGCGTAGCGACGGACACCATGGTGTCATTCTGAGCGACGTCGAGGATCTGCACCTCACCTGGTTTCCGCTCCAAGTCCGCCCCGTCCGCGCCCAAAGTGGCCGCAATGACCCCGAACCCGCATAAATCACCCGAAAGTAGGACGCGGAATAGGCGCACAAACGGCTAACGTCCCCGCTCCTCCAACTGGACACACCATGCAACTCGGCGCATTCTCCATCAGCCTGGCCGTCAAGGACATCAACGCGTCCCAGCAGTTCTACGAGAAACTTGGCTTCACTACCGTCATGGGTAATGAAAAGAACTGGCTGATCATGAAGAACGATCGCCACGTCATCGGTCTGTTCCAGGGTATGTTCGAGAGGAACGTCATGACGTTCAACCCCGGCTGGGATCAGGATGCCAAGCCCGTCGCCGGATTCACTGACGTGCGTGAGTTGCAACGGCAGCTCAAGGCGCAGAACGTCAAGTTCGTCACCGAAGCAGAGGAAACCACGACAGGCCCCGCGAGCTTCATCATCGCCGATCCGGACGGAAATCCTGTGATGTTCGACCAGCATGTCTAAGCCATGATCCTGAGCGACATTCCGTTCGGCACCACAGATTGGAATCAAGTCGAACCCACCGAGCACGCCGGCGAATCAGGCGTTGCGCTGTGGCGCACACGTCAGTTCGGAGCGATCCGCGTGCGCATGGTCGAGTACTCCCCGGGTTATCGCGCCAATCACTGGTGCGAGAAGGGACACATCCTGCTCTGCCTCGCCGGTGCGCTCGAGACGGAGCTCAGCGATGGACGCAACTTTCAGCTGACTCCTGGCGTGAGCTATCAAGTTGCCGATGGTGCCGAGGCGCATCGGTCGTACTCGGTAATTGGTGCGACGCTGTTCATCGTCGACTAACGGAACACACATGGACATCACGCGTCGCGACGCGATCGAGCAGATCGGCCTGAGTGCCGCAGTGCTTGCGCTGCCACACTTTGTGCTCCGTCCTCGCGGCGCTCCGCTGATCATCGCCGGCGACCCCGCCGAGCTTTCAATTTCGCCGGTGACTCCGCTGACCGTGCGGCTGACGTTGCGCTCCTCAAGTGCTTCGGTGCCGCAGGAGATTCCATTTACGGGCGCACTCGCGCATGACACGTTCGGCCAGAGTGTCGCGCACGGCTACCACACGTCGGCATTCAATCATGTGCGCGTTGGAGACGTTGTCGTGCGGCTCACCACATCGCCGCCGACAATTCACGTTGAGTCGAAATCCGGACAGGTCATTCAACGTCTGACGCTCGATGCAGTACAGCCAGGCATGTCATTCCTCATGCCCGACGGTCCACTGCTCGGCATGGGAGAAGGCGGCGCGCAGTTCGATCGCAAGGGCATTGTCGATCAGATGCGGAATGGCCAAAGTGCCTTTCGCCTGGCAACGCACGGTACACGTGCACCGGTGCAGTGGCTCATCGGCACCGGTGGTTGGGCGATGTTCATTCATCAGCCCTATGGTGCATTCGATCTCTCCGGCACCGAC
>JBBQHJ010000173.1:0-9851 GCA_038323865.1 Gemmatimonadales bacterium | reverse complement strand
CGATCATTATCTGAACGTTCCCTTCGATCTGTCGCAGATTCTGTTCATCTGCACCGCCAACAATATCTACGACATTCCCGCTCCGCTGCGCGACAGGATGGAGATCATTCGCGTCTCGGGCTACTCGGTGGAGGAAAAAGTCGAGATCGCGTGGCGATATCTGCTACCGCGCTTGCTCGAGGAGCACGGCATCAGCGACAAGGACATCCAGTTCACCGACGAGTCGCTGTCGTTCATCTCGTAGCGCTATTCGCGTGAAGCCGGGCTTCGCAACTTCGTTCGCAACATCGCGGCGATCATGCGCAAGCGCGCGCGCAAGAAAGCCGAGGGCGAAGAGGGCGCGTGGGTGATCGATGTCGAGAAGGTGGAGGACGTGCTCGGCATTCCGCGCTACGCGGTGGAAGAGGCGGAGATGATTCCCGAGATCGGGGTTGTCACCGGCTTGGCGTGGACGGCAACAGGCGGTGATCTCATGATCATCGAGGCGCTCCGCATGCCCGGTTCCGGCCGCCTTACGGTAACCGGCCAACTCGGTGACGTCATGCGCGAGAGTGTCGACGCCGCGTTTTCATACGTGCGTTCGCGCGCGGCAGCCATCGGAATTCCTGACGAGGCGTTCAAGGAGTACGACGTTCACGTGCACCTGCCCGCCGGTGCGATTCCGAAGGACGGCCCCAGCGCCGGCATCTCCCTCACTCTCGCGATTGCGAGTGCACTGTCGCAGCGTCCCGTGCGTCGCGACCTGGCGATGACGGGCGAGGTCACGTTGCGAGGCAAGGTGCTGGAAATCGGCGGTGTGAAGGAAAAGGTGCTGGCCGCATATCGCGCCGGGCTGCGCAAGCTCATCATGCCGGCGTCGAACGAAAAGGATTTGCGTGACGTGCCGGACGAAGTGAAGAAGCAAGTGTCGTTCACCTTCGTCGCGCAGATGGATGAGGTGCTGAAGATCGCGCTCATCTCCGCGCAAAACGACGACGCTCCTCCAGCGCATACGGAGCAGCGGCCGGACACACCACACGAAACTGCGGCTGTCGTGCCGGTTACGCGTGAGAGCGGACCGGCCGTTACCGCGGATTCACCTTGATCGCACCGGCGTCGATCACGCCAGACATTCCATCCGGGAGATCGGAGTAAACGACCACCGCGCGTCCATTCACGATGCGCGGGAACACGGTCACCGTTCGACGATCGGGCTTGAAGGTCGCACCACCGGCAGCTTCGCGGCGCTCCTGCATACCTGTGCGCTTGCCAGTCGCGCGAATCAGCGCGTCGGAGAATTCTGCGGCCTCGATGGTGGAATCCCACACCGTTGCCCAGACGATTCCCTTCCCGCTGCTACCCTGCACAACGACGAATCGATCGCCGTCCCATCCTGACGCGGCGCGCGCGGCGAGCGTCTCGTCCTTGAGTTGCTGAAACAGGAAGAGACGAACGCCGAACTCGCCGAGATTGTTTTCGTAGACCTTCGTCGCACCGCGGGGCGCGGGTAGCAAGACATCACTCGGCTCGTCGACGTTCGTGAAATACGCGGCGGTGTGGAGCAATTGCTCGGTTGAGCGTGGCACATCGCCGAAGATATTGCTCGTCTTTTTCAGCTCCTTGTAGCGCTGTACGAAATCGGCGCCGGTGAGGTACGGAAAGAGGAGCGACTCCTGAATCACCATGGGCGCGGTGGCGAAGACGGGCATCGCGCTCTGATTCTCGCGAATCATTTCGCGGATACGGTCACGTCCACCCACGCGCAACGCGATGTTGCTCGAACCGCCAACCATGATCGACAACTGTTCGAATTGCGCCTGGCCTTCGATGATTGCTTGTGCGGCACTGAGCCGATCGTTGTCGACTTTCAGCTTTTGAATCGAGTCGAGATTCACGTACTGATCCTGGAGCGCGTGCACCAGTTCGTGCGTCAGTGTGATGTTGACGGTCTTTTCATCGGCGCCGTTCACGACGTACAGCACCTTGGTTGCGGGATCGTAGTAGCCGATCACCTGCTCCGTCAGCACCGCGAGATAGAACTTCCGCAGGTCCAGACTGTCGGGCAACATGCCGAGCAGCTTGTACGCGGACTCCTCACCTTTGATGTCGGCGGCCGGAGTTTCCTCGTCGAACTTCTTGATGAGGAAATCGCGCACCTGTTCTTTGGAGCGGAGTTCGACCTTGGGCGGTCGCTTGAACTTCAGCCCCGTCGATTGCTCTATGCGCGGTACTGCGTCAGCGACTTCGCTGGCGAATGGGCCGTCGCCAGCCGCGCGGCGGCGTGTGCTGAGTATGAGCGCCACCACCGCGACAACAGCGATGACGATGATGACGTTGCGAAGCGTCTTGTTCATGGGTGGAAGCTAAAAGCAGATCCCTCGCTTCGCTCAGGATGACGGGTAGCAGATCCCTCGCTTCGCTCAGGATGACGGCGAGCAGATCCTACGGTTCGCTCAGTCTAGAACGGGAATACACGTCCGAGCAATTTGTCTCCCCAGAGGAGCATCACTGCCGCCGCGGGCGCGAGGAACACGCCAAACGGAACCAGCGGAAGTTGCATGGAGGGAGTTCCTCCGCCGAGCGCGAGCTCTGTCTGTTGCGAAACCCGTCCGCGCCGAAGCAACGCGACAGGATAGACAATCGCGAGGAATGCAACGGCTCCGATTGTTGCGCCGAGGAAGACCGTCGCAATGGCGCGCGACGGACCGAGCGCTGCGCCGACGAAGGCCATCAGTGTCATGTCGCCCATGCCCATCGCTTCGCGCTTGAGTGCGGCCTCACCGAGCCAACCAATCACGGCGATCAGTCCCGCGCCGGCGCACGCTCCGACGAGCGAATCGTACGGACCCGCGAAGATCACCGAGTCGCCGATGAACGGCGCGGCGAGTGCTGTCGCGAGCGTCCACAGCAAGCCACTCACCGTGAACCCATCGGGAATCAGATAGTGCTGAAGATCCGTGAGCGCGACGCCGGTGAGAATCGTGAGAAACATCGCAATGCGCAGCGCCGTGAACGTTGGTCCGAATTCCGCAACGCAGATCGCCCACAGCACGCCAATGGTGAGCTCACCTAGCGGATAGATGGCTGAGATGGACTCGTCGCAGCAGCGGCAGCGCGCGCGGAGTGCCAACCAGCTGAACACCGGAATGTTCTCGAACCACGCCAGCTGATGTCCGCAGTGCGGGCATCGCGAACGCGGACGGACAACGCTCATTTCGCGCGGCCAGCGTGCGACGCAGACGTTCAGGAACGACCCAATGCAGAGGCCAACAAAGAACGCTGCGAGGGTGGCGACAGTCTCAGGCTTCACGGACGGAGCTGATAGAGAAAAATTCCAGTGGCAACGGCAACGTTCAGTGACTCCACCGCTTCACCGATCGGAAGGGCAACAAGCGTATCGACGCGTCGGCGCGCGTCTTCGGACAATCCCGATCCCTCGTTGCCTGCCACAAGGGCGAGGCGCTCGGGCGCGTCGAGCGTATGCAGTGAGGCACCTGCGGCGTCGGTCCCCCAAACCACGAGAGCGTGCGATTGCCGCATGAGATCGAGTTCCTCCCAGTCGGCCGTGAGCACCGGAAAGTGGAAACTCGCCCCCATCCCACTACGGACGACCTTGGCGTTCCATAGGTCAACGGTTCCCGGCATGGCCACCACGGCGGTGGCGCGGAGCGCGGCCGCCGTTCGGATGATCGTTCCGACGTTGCCTGGATCCTGCACTCCATCGAGGATGACAAGACGGACCTTGCCAGCGAGCTCGAGAATATTGAGACTCGTGGAGGGGATTTCGCCGATCGCGAGGACTCCCTGGGGCGAATCGGTATCAGACGCCGACGCGAAATCGGTGTCGCTCACCTCAAGGACCTCGGCGTTGGATGCAGCGAGTGTCGCGCGCAGCTCCGTGCCTCGCGCAGTATCATCGAGTCGGCCGGAAACCAGCACGCCTCGAATGCCGAGCGGCGAGCGAAGCAGTTCTTCGACGGCCCGAACACCTTCCGCAGCGAAGAGTTGTTGCTTGTCGCGCGCTTTCCGCCGACGAAGGTCGCGCGCTAAAGTCAGCATTTTCAATGCGTTACGTTTTGGGAGCGCGGGAATGGGTCTTGCCTTACCTGTGGCGAACGCTCGAACGAGAGAGAGACATGAAACGAATTACAGCCAGTGTAGCGCTCGCGGTATCGTTGACGGCCTGCGGCGTCTCAACGCAACAGGAAATCGATATGGGTGGCCAATACGCCACGCAGATCAATCAGCAGTTGCCCATCATCCAGGATCCGCAGGTCAACCAGTACATCAATACGCTGGGCGACTCCATTGCGCGGCTGACGTCGCGCACGGACCTCACCCAGGCGAACGCCTGGCACTTCTATGTGGTTGACAGCAAGGAAGTGAACGCGTTCGCGGTGCCCGGTGGCTTCGTATATGTGAACCGAGGCCTGATCGAGCGCACGCAGAAGCTGGATCAGCTGGCCGGCGTGCTTGGCCACGAGATCGGCCACGTAGTGCGGCGCCATTCCATCAAGCAGATGCAGCAGGAACAGGGCGCGAACTTCGGCGTCACGCTGGCCTGCGTGCTCACGAATGTGTGCAACAGTCAGATTGGCCAAGCGGCAATTCAGGTCGGTGGTACTGCGGTGTTCGCGCGGTTCAGCCGTCAGGACGAAGCAGAGGCCGATGAAGAGGGCGTGCGCAATATGGTTCGGGCTGGCATATCCCCGCAGGGCATTCCGGAGATGTTCCAGATTCTCATCAATGAGCGCCAGTCGAATCCATCGGCGGTGGAAGGCTGGTTCGCGACGCACCCGCTGGAAGAGGATCGCATTACGGATACACGGCGTCTGATCGCCACGTACGACCAGGCGATTCTTCGCTCACTGTCGACCGACTCACGGAATTTCCAGGCGTTCAAGGCGCGAATCAAATCACTTCCGCCATCGCCGACTCCCAAGGCCACGCGGTAGCAGCGGCTACGAACGCATTTCGCAACGCGCTCTCATCACGGACTCGAATTCATGCGGGGGCACGGGCTTCGAAAACAGATAGCCCTGCCCCTGTTCACAACCCAGCTCGAGCAGTCGGCTCAGCTGCGTTTCGTCCTCGATTCCTTCAGCAACGACTCGCAATGCCAGTGATTTTCCGAGCGAGACGATCGCCGTCGTGATGACCGTTTCGTCGCCACCGCGTCCCAAGCCCTCGATGAAGCTTTTGTCGATCTTGATGATGTCGACGGGAAACTGCCGGAGATAGCTGAGCGAAGAATAGCCCGTCCCGAAATCGTCGATGGCCAGCCGCACGCCGAGTCGCTTCAAGCCGCGCAGCCGCTCGATGGTGAGCACGGGGTCATGCATCATCACACTCTCCGTGATCTCAAGAACAAGACAGGCCGGCGGCACGTCGTGTACCGCCAGAACGGCGGCGACGTCCGAGACGATATTTGTATCCTGAAGCTGACGGGCCGACAGGTTTACGCACACGGCCAGATCGGCATGCGCGGCATCGGGTACACTCGACCTCCACTCGGCCAGTTGCCGACATGCGGCGTTAAACACCCACTTTCCGAGCGTCACGATTAGTCCCGATTCCTCGGCGATCGGAATGACGGTCGTCGGCGGAACCATTCCTCGCCACGGATGGTTCCAGCGCAGGAGCGCTTCCATGCCGACGACATCCGACGATGTAAGGTCGATGATCGGCTGGTAGACAAGGGAAAAGCCCGCCAGCTCCGGATCGAGCACGGCTGCGCGGAGATCGGATTCGAGCTCCACACGTTGAAGCGCAGCTGTGTGCATGTGAGGGGCGAAGGTAACCGCTCGTTGCCGCCCCTGCATCTTCGCGGAATAGAGTGCGAGATCCGCGTTGCGCAGCAAGGTCTCGACGTCGAGCGCGAGTGAGCCACCGGCAATGCCAATGCTCGCCCCAATGCCTAGCTGGCGACCTTCGATATCGAACGACGCGTGCAGTTCGGCGAGGATGCGATTGGCGACGATATCGGCGCTTTCTGCACCCGCCATCTGTTCGAGCACCACCGCGAACTCATCGCCGCCGAGGCGTGCAACCGTGTCACATCCGCGCGTCGCCGAGAGCATGCGGCCCGCGACGGCCTGTAGCAAGGCGTCGCCGATCGCGTGCCCATGCGCATCGTTGATGTGCTTGAAATGATCCAGGTCGATGAACAGCACGGCAATGCCCGCGTGGTGGTCCGACACTGCGCGTCGGCCGGTCGCCAATGCATGCTCGACTCTATCGCGAAACAGTGCGCGATTTGCCAGCCCGGTGAGCGCGTCATGAAACGCCTGGTGATAGAGTGCGGACTCCAATCGGCGTTGCTCGGTGACGTCGCGCAGTACCGTTTGTACTGCGGGCGCGCCGTCGTGTGTGATGCCGACTGATGTCGCCTCAATCGCAAGCGAGTTGCCCTTGAGCGTTCGAATCAAATACTCGGTTGGCACACGGGACGCGGGGCCGCCACCGAACGCATTGATGGGTTCCGTCGCCATGTCGCGGTCTCGCTCGTCGATGTACGAGAGGAGTGACTTGTTGTCGAGGGGACGCTCGAGCGGCGCTTCCAGAAGCGCCATGCACGCCGGATTGACGAACAAGATGTATCCGTTGCGATGCACGACAATGGCAGCGGGCAGTCCCTCGACCAAGCCGCGATATCGGCGCTCTCCCGCGGCGGAGTGCGTAACAGCAGCCTCGGCGCGAATGCGCTCGGACGCCTCGGACAGCACCTTCGCGTGCAACCGCGCTTGAGCGCGGAGGACGTAAAATGCAGCCACGCCTGACATCATGCTGCCAAAGACGATCGTGACGAAATGAGACTGCCACAACGTCAATGACGGCAACATCGCGGTCTTCGTCGCCTCGTACACGAAGAGACCCACGAATGCCGTGCATGCCACGGACAGGCTCGCACGAAACACGGTTCCTGACATGCCACCTATGTTCGGCAAGGGCACGTCCAGTGCTGATCGAGAACGCAGAGTCGTGACGCCGCCGTTACCCGCGGCTAATTGAGCGCGCGCACCCCGTCCACCACCGGTGTTGTAAGCGTCAGGACAACGACAGAAATTTTGTGGGCGTTGTCAGCTGCACGCCAGCTTACGGACGATGGCAGCTCTTGAAATCCGTCTCCTTCAGCCGCTGCTCGTAATAGGCAACCGTATCCGGCTCGACCGCTCGATACTCGTAGTCATGCGCGATCGTGGCGCCGTCACGGAGTGCCCACTGGATGAAGTCGGCGAGCGGACGTGCCTTGTCTGAAGCGAGTCGGGCGGGATCGATAACGAGCCACGTGCGCGTGCTGATTGGGTACGCCTGCGTTGTGTCACCCGGTAGTACGACCGATCCACTCGCAGTGCGGATCGCGGCGAAAGCGAGGCGATTCTCCCGGGCGTATGACAGCTGCAAATACCCAATCGCACCCACCGTCACCTTCACCTCGGAGGCGATTCCCTCGTTCCCTTCCGCACTGACGCCAACCGTCAACGGCATCTCGCTGTCAGCGGCCGGGAACTCTCGGCGCTGGTTGCCGCGGAGAAAATCCGAGAATGCCTGGCTGGTTCCGCTACCGGCCGCGCGATGGACGACCACGATCTGCGCATGCGGCAGCGACAACGTTGGATTCAATGCGACAAGTGGCGCTGCGTCCCACATCGAAATCCGGCCTGTGAAAATGCTCGCAAGCGCGGGAGCATCGAGCACGACGGCGCGATTCGCTGGAATCGTCGGAAGGTTGTAGGCAATCGCAATTGGACCCATCACTGTCGGAATCGCCACGCGCGCGCAGGCATCGCCTGCCGCATGTCCCACTGGCGACACGGGGCTATCCACTGCGCCGAAGTCAGCCTCGCCGCGATCCAGCAAACGCAGCCCTTCCGAGGAGCCGACGGAGTAGTAGTTGATGCGCACGCCTGCCTTGCTTCCGTATTCGGAGAACCAGGCACGGTACAGGGGATATGGGAAGGTGGCGCCCGCCCCCCGAAGATCGATGGCGCCCGCGGTCTTCGGCGCGCGGTCGCTGCACGCCGCGAGCGCCCACAGCGCCGAGACGACGATGCTGGCGCGAATGCTGTCAAACCTCGGTGCCCGGAGTGCCACAAGCGAGTTAGAAATCGTTCGCGTAGCTGAGAAACTTGAACTGACCCTTCCGCTCGACGATCGAGCCGAAGTAGCGCTTCGTGGCGGTATCGCCCGCCGGCATAACGACGCGTACGAGGCACCCCGAGTATCGAGTCACTTCGCCCTCGTAAAGCACCTTGGGCTCGCAGTCATTGCCGACGTACCGCATCGACGTACCGGCCACCTGCTTCATCAGCTTTGTCAGGCCGCCTCGGCCCTTGTCCTGAATCAGCCGCCACGCAAAGTCCGGCGGCTGGTGATACGGTGGATGCGCGTACGGCGACCGCGGGTAATACAGATCGGCAAACTCCCGGGCATGCACGGCCATCGCGCGAAGATCGGATGTGTCGCTCTTGACCAACGCATCGATAAACCTGCGCACGAGCGCATCTCGTGATGCGCTTCCTCCAACGAACTGCGTGGCGCTGTCACCGCCGAGGGCCTTGCGGAAGCGTCGGATTTCCTCGTCCGGCGTAAAGATGGAATCGACGATGTAGCCCGGTTGCGCGCGATTGATGGAATCCTGCCTTGCGCGCGCGATCGAATCGGCGGTGATCGAATCGCGATTGACGGCGGCGACGGTCGCGGACGCGTTCGGTGCGTTCGACGCCTCCTTGCTGCAGGCGGCAATGACGAGAGCCACGATGGCGAGAATCGCCAAGCCGGCGCCCCTTTCGGGACGCCGGCGGGACTTCGAGAGCATCATGCGGTGATCAGTTGCGTGCGTAGTTGGTCCAGCCCTGCCACCACTTCGCGCCACCCGGAGCGACGGCGCCCATGTAGGCAGTCGGCGTCACGAAGGTACCGGCCTTGGTTGCGATCGCGCCAGTGAACGTGGCAAGACCGCCGGTCGCGATTGGCGAACCGGTGGCCGGCGTAAAGTCGAATGCAGCTCCGCTCGTGGGCGCTGCACCAACTGCCGGGATGGAGACGAAGAGCGACGCTGCGGTCGCTGTGCTGAGCGTGAGGTTGTTTGCCGTCGCATCGAGTGCGAACTGCGTTGCCGATGGCGCCTGGAACAACAAGCCGTTCGTCTCGGCGAAGAACACGTTCCTGATTTGGAAATCTGCGGTCGCCGAAGGCGCGACGACACCTCCCCCCCGCGCATACGTCGCGGCATCACGCAGCGACACACCATCGCTCGGCCAGCGTGCAAGCACGCCGTTGATGTAGTAACCGCCAGTGCCACGTCGCAGCATCATGCCGTGTCCACCACTCGGTCCGACACACGACGACTGTCCGCAGCCGATGATGGTGAAGTTCGCAATGAGCGGGATCGTGAACGGCGCGCTGTCAAAGCCAAGATCGCAGCCCGTACCGTTGCAGCCGTCGTTCTCGATGCCCTCGAGATCCACCGAGTAGAAGCCGGCGCCGGTGCGCGGGGTGAGCTGCACCGTGCTCTGCGCTACAACGAACTGCACGCGTCCGGAGAACCCTTCCGACATGTCGAGTACGTCGTCCGCAGTTTCGTATGCTACGAGGTGATCCAGGTCGAAGCCGCCGCCAAAGAATTCGAAGGAGTCATCGAGTCCATCGAGTGACTGGAGGTACGAGGCTCGGGTTCCAGAGCCGATCGCGCAGAACGTGAAGGAGTTGAATTCCTGGTCCTGAAGTGGCGCGAAACCACCGAACTCCACGCGAACGTACGCGAGCGTACCCGAGTTGTCGGTGGCCGTGTTGCCGCCGTTGTAAATCACCGTATAGTTCTTTCCGCTCACCACCGTGCTGCCGTCCGTACCGGTTCCTTCCACAGCAAC
>JBBQHJ010000172.1:0-9863 GCA_038323865.1 Gemmatimonadales bacterium | reverse complement strand
GCGATCCGCGCCCGGGCGCACGCGCACTGCAATCCAGTTCATGCGCCGAGCGCCTCGCGCATCTTTGCCCAGAGACCCTTGCCGCGGTTCTGCGGCACGCTGCGTTGTATCTCGTTCAGCCGCGTGATGAGCTTCTCTTCTTCGTCGCTCAGCCTTTCTGGTGTCCACATCTGCACACGAACGTGCAAGTCGCCAGTGCCCGCCGAATTCACACGCGCGAGCCCGCGTCCGCGCAGATGGAACACTTGTCCACTCTGTGTCGACGGCGGAATTGTGAGCGCAACGCGGCTCGTCACGGTCGGTACATCGACTGTTGCGCCGAGCACGAGCTGCGGATACGTCACGAGTACTTCTGTGTAGAGTTCCTCGCCCTCACGTTCGAAACGCGGATCATCGGCGACTTCGAACACGACGTGCACATCGCCACGCTCACCATTGCGCGGGCCGATGTTGCCAACACCACGGAGCGACATGTACTGCCCTGTTGCCACACCAGGCGGCACAGAAACCTTGATGGTCTTTTCACTGCGCGCGCGACCTTCACCGCGGCACTTCCGGCACGGCGTGTCGATGACGTTCCCCTCGCCCTTGCACGTTGGGCATGGGGCGACAGTCACGAACTGACCGAAGAACGAGCGCTGCGCGCGACGCACCTCGCCATGCCCGTGACAAGTTGGACATTTCTGCGCACGTGATCCGGGTTCTGCGCCGCTGCCATTGCAGTGATCGCAGGCGTCGAGAACCTTGATCTTCACTTCCTTATCCACGCCGCTCGCAACTTCCACGAGCGTCAGTGGTAACGTGATCTTGACGTCGGCGCCGCTGCGCCCGCCGTCTCCACCACCGCGCTGTCCAAAGAGGTCTTCGAGCCCACCAAAACCACCGAAGTCCCGCATGAAAATGCCGAGCGCTTCGGAGAGATCGACGTGATGGAAGCCGCCGGCGCCGCCGCGAAGACCTGCCTCACCATATCGATCGTACGCTGCGCGCTTGTTGGGATCACGCAGCACGTCGTACGCCTCAGTGATCTCCTTGAACTTCTCTTCCGCTTCCTTCGACCCGCCATTCCGGTCGGGATGATAGGCCATCGCAAGCTTGCGATATGCCTTCTTGATGTCGTCGTCAGACGCGCCCTGCTCAACGCCGAGCGTCTTGTAAAAATCAGCCATGGTGGAACGCAATGCGAATCGTGAACGGCGACGTGATGTCGCCGCGAAAGACTAGAGGAGGTCGGACAGCAGGCGCGACGTATGTTGCACGAGCGAGATCACCTTCTCGTACGGCATGCGCGTGGGTCCGATGACGCCGATGACGCCCGCGAACGCCCCTGCATGATATTCGGCAGTCACGACCGTAAACTGTTCCAATCGCGGGTCGCCATGCTCACCGCCAATGGTAATGCTAACCCCGGGCATCATGTGCCCCTGATGGGTTCGGCGAAGGGCATCAGCCAAACGAGCTGGCTCCTCAGTGAGCGTCAGGAGACGCCGCATGTTCTCGGCGCCACCGAATTCCGGCTGCCCTGCCAGCACACTCGCCTGACCAACAATAACACCTTCGCCAATAGGGAGCGCGGCATCCAGCAGCTGCTCGCCCTCCTGGACGAAGATGTTGAGCAGCTCTCCTGCGTCTGCGCTCGCAGATGAATCACGCAGGCGATCGCCGACAGACGCGCGCAATTCGCGCAACGTGTGGCCGGCGAGTCGCTCGTTGAGCACACGGGTGGCCTCGACCATTGCGTTGTCGGTCAACGCACCGCGCACTTCAACGAATACCGTGCGAACAATGCCGCCATCGAGCGTGATGACGAGCAGCAAGCGATCGCTGCTGACGCGCACCAGTTCCAGCGAGCGGAGGATGCTTGCCTCGAGTCGGGGTCCAAGCGCGACGCCGAGTTCCTGTGTAAGCACGCCAAGCGACTGCGCCGCACGTCGCAGTATGCTCTCCACTGCTGACGTGCTTCCAGCAAGTTCGGCCTGAAGCCGCTCCTGCTCGACGGCGTGTGCGGTGCCCGACTCGGGGGAGCAGAGGAGCGCGTCGACGTACGCCCGGTAGGCTTTGTCGGTTGGGACCCGACCCGCTGACGTGTGCGGGTGCACGAGATACCCCTTGTCTTCGAGGTCGCTCATGGTGTTGCGGATGGTCGCCGGCGAAACGCCGAGCCCGAACTTTCGGGAGAGAACGCGTGACCCGGCGGGCTCCGCGGTTTGAACGTACGTCTGGATCACCGCCTGTAGCACGCGGCGCTCGCGAGGCGTCAGCTCATCTTCAGTGCCCATAAGTTCAAATATGCTAACGACTTCGGTGATGAGTCAAGGCTGCGGCGAGAGCATCTAGCCGGAGCCATCCGGTGGGCGTGCAGCGGGCGATTCCCAGTTCGTCCACCACGAGCCATCCCGCCGCGATCCATGGCGCCACAATGGGATCGTCGAGCGCGTCGAGATGCAGCCCATCAGCTGTGCGAAGACCCAAATACACCAACTCGGCGATTCTGTTATCTGGCGTGAGTACTTCGCTCCCTGCCGTTGGACTCTGGCCGCTACTCACTAGTTCAACCCAGTCCGAATAGTTCCGCGTGTTCCAGTGCCGAGCCTGACCGTCGTATTCGTGTGCGGAGGGACCAAGTCCAACGTACGATGCGCCGGTCCAATAGCTGGAGTTGTGTCGCGATCGGAAGCCGGGCGCTCCGTAGTTCGAGACTTCGTAGTGCTCGAGCCCACCCGAGGTGAGCAGCTCATGCGCGCGAAGGAACTCTGCTTCGTAACCCTCTTCAACAAGCTCATGAGTTACTCCGCGCTCCACCCAGTGCCCAAGCGGGGTGTGTTGCTCAACCGTGAGGCCATATAGCGACACATGAGCAGGCGCGAGGCTCAGTAACCGTTCTACATCACTTAGCAGGTTTCTATTCAGGGAGGCCGGAAGTGCAAAGATGAGATCGAGAGACAGATTCGTGATTCCTGCGCGCCGCGCATTTTCCACCGCAGACTCGGTCCCCGAGGAGTCATGCGTGCGATGCATCCACTCCAGTACCTCGTCGTTGAAGGTTTGAGCACCCAGCGACAGGCGATTCACTCCCGCCTCGCGCCACTGCGCCGCGGCCTCGTAGCTCACATCCTCCGGGTTGGCCTCAATGGTCACCTCGGCCTCGGTAGCGAGCGGAAAGAATCGACGCACTAGCTCCAGCGCACGGACCACCCCTGCGCCCCCGAGACGCGAGGGCGTGCCGCCGCCGAAGTAGAGCGTGTCGACGCTACCGTGCTCTCGACCGCCGAACCGGATTTCGAGCTCTCGCTGGAGTGCGTTGAGGTATTCCTCAACGGGAACGACCTTGCGCACCGCGATGGAGAAATCACAGTAGGAGCAACGACGCGCACAGAACGGCACGTGCACATACACATGGCGCGCAGCTTCTTCCGGCATCACACTCGGCGTATTTCGCCCGAGAGCGCGCACTCCACAAAGCCGAGCATCTCCAGCGTGGCTACACCTGCCACGGTTTCATGCGCTGGCAGTCCTGTGCGCGTGCTCAGCGTGTCCATGTCTGCGGGCCCGTGTTCCAATGCGCTCCAGAGCCGTCGCTCGCTCCCGACTTCCGGCAACTGCGAGAGATGACGGGTTCGTGTCAGGCCCATCAACTGAAGCGCGTCGGCCATGCTGGTGATTGGCGTGGCGCCATCACGAATGAGCTCATTGCTGCCGAGTGCCTGCGGGATGTCTATGGGGCCCGGCACCGCAGCAACTGTGCGTCCCAACTCGAGCGCATGCTTCGCCGTGTTCAGCGCGCCGCTTTTTTCGCCCGCCTCCACGACAATGGTGACCGTTGCGAGCGCGGCGATGATTCGATTGCGGCTGAGAAACGAACCACCGTGCGATTGATCGTCAGGCTCGAGCTCAGACAACAGTAGTCCATCTGCTGCAATCTGCGCCTGCAACGCTGCGTTGCCCTTGGGATAGATCCTATCGAGACCGGTGCCGAGCACTGCGCAGGTGCTTCCTCCAGCGTCGAGTGCGCCGAGGTGAGCAGCGGAGTCAACACCTCGTGCAAGCCCAGACACGACGCAAGCGCCAGCCCGTGCGAGAACGCTTCCTAGCTCACGGGCCACGCGCTCCGCGTACGCTGTTGCGCGACGCGTACCGACGATTGCGACACATGGCTTATCCAACACCGAGAGCTCTCCGCGCGACCACAACGGTTCGGGCGGGCGCGGCAGATCATGAAGCGCAGCAGGATACTGCGTATCGGTGGAGTAGTAACAGAGAATCAGGGGAGCACCACATCCGTGACTGGAGTAATCTCCACCTTCTTCATCTCCAACAGCTTGCGCCACCACGCGAGCTTCAGCGCGTCGAGTCCTGTGCGGCCTGCCGCAGAAATCGCGTAAATCCCGAACGCATCACCCGCCTCAATGGGGGGCGCGTAATCTTCGCCGAGCAAATCCAGCTTGGTGAAGACAACGCAGAACGGCTTCTGTGCGAGTTCAGCGGAATACTGTGCAATCTCATTGCGTAGCTGATCGAACTCCGCCTGCCAGTCGAGTGCGTCGATAGGAATGAGAAACGCGAGCAAGCGCGTGCGCTCGATATGCCGCAGGAACTGAAGGCCGAGGCCTTTACCTTCGTGCGCGCCTTCGATGATGCCGGGAATATCCGCCACGACGAACGTGCGGCTGTCACTCATCTGCACCACGCCGAGATTCGGCGCGAGCGTGGTGAAGGGATAGTCGCCGATTTTGGGACGCGCGGCACTGATGACGGACAGCAACGTTGACTTGCCCGCGTTTGGCTGGCCGACAAGACCGATGTCGGCGATGAGCTTGAGTTCGAGCTCCAGCGTGAGCACTTCACCGTCTTCGCCAGGCTGCCACTCGCGCGGGCTGCGATGAACGGACGTTGCGAACCACGAATTGCCTTTGCCTCCCCGGCCGGCTCGCGCAACGACGAACGCGTCGCCGTCGTTGAGCACCTCACCGATGATCTCGCGCGTATCCTGATTGCGCACAATCGTACCTGGCGGAACCGGCAGGATGAGATCGTCACCCGAGGCGCCGGTCTTGTTGGAACCACTTCCGTGGTTGCCGCTATCAGCCGCCCAGCTATCCCGGTAGGTGTAGTCGAGCAGTGTTGCGAGGTTGCTGTCGCCGCGCACGATGATATCGCCCCCTTTGCCGCCGTCGCCGCCGTCGGGTCCGCCCAAAGGCGCAAATTTTTCGCGGCGGAAGCTGCAGATTCCGGAGCCGCCGTTTCCCGCACTGACGCGGACGATGACGCGATCGATGAACACAATGATTTCGACAAAGGTAGAAGTCGCCGGCAAAGCAGCGACATCCAAAGTGTGCGCTCCGTATCAAACGGGCGCAGATGAATGAAAGCTACTTACCTATCACCCTGGCGAGCAGGAGGCGGACCGAGCGGGCGCGTTCCTCGCCGATGAGAGGCTCCAGAGCGTCGATGGCCTGAAGGAGCGCCTCGGGTGCAACGCCGACGTTCAATGCGCCATGCAGGTGCGAGTGGAGCTGCCTGTCCTGCGCAGTGATCGCGCATGCCGCCACGATACACAGCTCGCGTCGCGGCAGGTCGAGCCCCGCCCTGCCCAGGATCTTTCCGTAACCTTCCACGAGCATTGCCGCGTCAAGTGCGGGATGCAGGGTCCGTACGTTGACGCGCAGCTTACCGTACATGTCGCCGTAAACGGCCGCACAGGTTTCGATGCCGCGATCACGCCACTCGTCCACATGCGTGATGTCGTCCGCTTCGTCGGTCAGCGGTGCTGGTTCTGGTGCGACACGACGCCATTCGCGCGCCGCATTGAGCGCGCGAGGAAAACCGCAGAACAGATAGCTCTGGACGATCAGCTCATCGATCCACGTCGATGGCACGCTGCCGGCCGCCCGCGTGAACGCGTCGCGCTGCTCCTGCTCCGTGCCCGCCGCGATCAGGGCAGACAGTCGAATCAGAGTAACGGTCGCGTCATCCAGCGACGTGAAAACCGCGCTCACTGCGTTGCGACGTGGACTTCGCCGACAATTTCTCCGCGCGTGTTGCGAAGCTGGCGACGCGCGAACTCGGCAAGTCGTGGCGGCAATTCATCAGGCAGCGCGCCGAGTTGCTGAAGCGCAGCGAGGACGGCAGGAAATTGTGCGCGCTGTGCGCCGTCTTCGACTTTCACCACGAGACCAATCCCCTCGTCGATCAGCGCGCAGGAATGCACACCCTCGGCGCCGATCTTGGCGATGACGCGACCTTCAGTCGCCTCAATCAGTGCGCTGTCGAACCGATCGCTGCCGCCGACGAGGAATGGTCGCGTCTGCATGGCGTGCACGATGCGCGAGGGAATTTCGTGCGACTGCCGCGCTGCGTCCGCGAGCCGTGCATAGGCGCGCGCCATTGGCCGAAGACCAAGCGCGAACACGACGACGCCGCAACCGTCGATTGCGCACCCGATGTCGCCTGCGGCAACGCCGGTCCATTGCGCGACCTCCGCAAGACACTCGCGCTGCACGTTGTGATCGGCGCGCTCGTATCCGACCGGCGCCCATCCCGCCGTGTGCGCACGCGCGAGCATCGCGGCGTGCTTGCCGGAACAGTTGTTATGCAAGCGCGTGGGACGCGTGCCTTGCTCTCGCAGCAGTTTCGCCCCGCGCGCTGCAAGCGGATCATGCGGGCCGCACGCGAGGTCGCCTTCTTCCATGCCGATGGACTCGAGCATGGCTTCGGCGAGAGCGACGTGCTCAGGCTCGCCGCCGTGCGATCCACACGCGAGCGCGAGCTGGTCGTCGCCCCAACCGATCGCGTCGAAGCCGCCTTCTCGAAGGAGCGGCATGATCTGGAAGGGCTTCGCGCACGAGCGCCAATGTGTGACACCGTCCGCATTGCCCAGGCTGTCGATGAGTTCACCTGTGGCGTTGACCACCGCGGCGTGTACGCAGTGCCGCGACTCGATGAGAGTGCCACGCGTGACCACGACATCCAGAGAGCGCATGCGCGAAAGCTAGTCGGTGCCTGGTGCGCGGCGAAGCGGCTGGCTGGCGGTCATGAGCACGCCGCCGCACACGACGGCGCCGCCGATGAAGGTGGCCATTGCGGGAATCTCGTGGATGCCGGGAAGCAATGCAGCAAGGATCGTTGCGCCGATTGGCTCGCCCAGCAGCGTGAGGTTCACCACGTAGGCGCGTGAGTGCTTGAGTGCCCAGTTGAGCCCAGTGTGGCCGAGCAACATCGGGCCGAGCGCGAGTGCGGCAAAGATTGCGAGCTCACGCGGCGGCTGCGAAACGAGCGGGGCATGCGTGAGCGCGACAAGCAGCAGCAGCCCGACGAAGCAGGCGCCATAGACGAGACCCACGTACGCCCAGAGATCGAGCTTGGAGCGAAGCCGACGTCCGATCACGAAATACGTCGCAGCGGTTGCAGCACCCACCAACGCCAGAAGATCGCCGAGCAATGCTTGTGGATGCGCGTTCGCGGTCGCGGCCTCCTTTGCAAAGTCGGGGAACGCAACGATCAGCGCGCCGAGCATGGCAATGGCGATTCCGATCCACTGCCTTTTCGATGGTGCTTCACGCAACCAGAACGCAGAGAGCAGTGCTACGACAATCGGCTGCGTGTTCACGAGCACAACGGAGGCGGCAACGCTCGTGAGCCCGACGGAGGTGTTCCAGCTCCAGAAGTGCAACGAGAGGAGGGCGCCGGCGCCGAGCCCGATGCCAAGCTCGTTGCGTGTGAGCAAGGCCCATTGCCGCCATTGCCCAGTGAGAGCAAGGGCGATGGCGATGATGACGAGAGAGAATCCGAGACGCCAGCTCGCGATGGCGAGTGGGTGCGCGTGCGACATGCGCACGAGCGGGCCGGAGAGCGCGACCGCAAACAGAGCAACGGTGAGGACAACTGGCGCGCGCCGATCGGCATCAGCGCGCGGCATGTCGAGTTACCGCTTAGCGAGATAGATCAGAGTGAGCAGACCGGCGAAGATCTGGCCAACCTGAGCGACGATAGCGGTGAGGTCTTTCTTGTCGGCGGGATCGCGTTCGGGCACGACGACGATGGCGCCTGGCCGTGGGCGCGGCATCGAGGCTGGGCGGAGGAAGTGCGTCTTCACCGCTTCGTACTTGCCATTGGGCTGTTGCACGTACGCGTGGTCTTCGTCGCCGGTGCGCGATACGCCGCCCGCGACGTTGATGTAGTAGTCGACGCCTTTCCCCGGAATGTAGGCGACAGCGGTAGGCTGATTCACAGCACCACGGATAATCACGAGCGAGAGATACTGGCGTACGTTAATGCTGTCGCCGTTTCGGAGAATGAGGTTGTCTGCGCCACTTTTATCGCGTAGCGCCGTTGGCACATCCACGCCCACCTGGCCAATGCCGTACTGCGTGCGAGAGAATACGGTGGCTTCAGGGTAGGCCTCGTCAGTGAGACCGCCAGCGCGCGCAATGACATCGGAAAGCCGTTCGGTCCTGCTCAGCAACGCGTACGTGCCGGGGTATTTTACCTCACCTTGAACCACTACAGTGCGCTGAAGCTCCCATTTGGGCTGTCGCATGATCATGACATTGTCGTACGGCTTGAGCATGATCTCGGGAGTGCCGCTCGCGGCAGCCTGGACGCCGGGCGCACCTTGGTAATCGCCGTTGGGCTTGCGCTCAAATAAATACGTGGAGTCGAGCGGCACGCGTATCGGAATCGCGGTGACGCCATTCGCGCGCGACTCCGGCAGGCGCGCGATCTCCGCCTCGTTTAGATACGCACTCTCCATGAGACCGTTCGCCATCAGCACGAGGTCTCGCAGGGTCATGCCTTCGCGGTAGGGAAACTGACCGCCGGCGCGAACGTCGCCACCAATGGCCACATAGCGCCCGGGCCGGAATGAACTGATCGAGAAGACGGTGAGCGAGTCGTACTCCTGAAGCACCAGGTCATTCACGACACGGCCTGTGGTGTCGGCCAGCATCGTGCGCACCTGTTGCGGCGTGCCATCGGGGCGCACACGGGAAATAAGGATTTCACCCAGGTATGTATCGGGCAGTACACCACCCGCCTTGCGCAATGCTTCCGAAACGCGCATCCCGGGCACGAGCGCTTGGATTCCGGGCACATGCACATTGCCGGAAACGCTCACACGATCGCGAATTTGGGCAAAAATGGGGAACACCTGAACGATATCGCCCTCGACGATGGGAATCGTTGCCAGCGCAGAAGACGCCACATCGATAGTCACCCGATCGCGACCAGGGTTGGTCCGTTGTGCGGCAGGCAGAATACGTTCGATCAATACCCGCGTTCGAGTGGCCGTGGCGAGAAAGCCGCCGGCAAATCGAACGAGATCATCGAGCGTTTCCCCGCTCTTGAGTTCGTAGGTGGACGGACGAAGGATCTCGCCTGAGATCCGCGCCCGGATCTCGTGCACAGGGATGAAGATGATATCACCGCTCTCGAGGCGAACGTCATGGGACGCGTCGCCGCGCAGCAGGTAATCATACAGATCGAGCGTGTCGACAACCTTTCCGCCGCGGCGAATGAGGATGTTCCGCATCGAGCCGTTAAAAGTTGGCCCTCCTGCGCTGTACAGCGCCGTCAGCGCGGTGCCAATGCTGGAAACTTGATACGAACCAGGATGGAATGCCTCGCCAACTACGAACACTTGATTGGAGCGGAGCTTGGAAACGCTGACAGAGAAGCGCGTCGTGCCCTGCTGAATTCCGGAGTAGAGACGGCCAAGCCGGGACCGAAGGAGGGTCTCGAGCTGACCAAGAGTGAGATTGGCAACAAACACCTGACCAACCTGCGGGATGACGACGAATCCTTCGCGCGTGATGCCAAGCTGGTAACTCGCCTCGACGTCGCCGGTGATGATCAACACCAGTTGATCG
>JBBQHJ010000171.1:0-9971 GCA_038323865.1 Gemmatimonadales bacterium | reverse complement strand
ACACTGAGTAGCCGCGCAACTTGTACGTGCGCACTAACTCCAGCTTCGCCTTGAACGCGCGCGCATCTTCCAACCACGCGTGCTCGAACACGCCATGATCTTCCCACAGCGCGTAAGGCGCCTTCTGCACATCATCCCACTGCTGTTTCGCGCCCGCCTTAGCCATGATACCCACAACGGCCGGATACGAAATGTCGTTCCCGCGCATACGTGAGCCGCTGGCAGAATCGTATGCGGAGAACCAATAGTCGGAATACGCGGGAATGCCGAGCGAGATCTTCGACGGCGACACTCCCAAAGACAACAGATAGCGCAGCGACGTCTCCATCCACGGAAAGCCGGCAACCGGGCCGGCCGTTGACCCACCCGTGTGCTGCGCATACGTCATGTACGAAATGAAGTCGAGCGTGTCAGCCAGCGCCTTGTAGTCGTACGCAGCGCGCCAGTTGTCGAAAATCCACTTCTGATACGGCGTCGCACCGGGATCTTCGTTTAATCGCGGTACAACGGCCGCAGAGACCGTACATCCAGCGCGATGCAATGAGTCCACAGACTCGCGTACGAACGAAGTGAACGCATTCTTGTCGCTGACGTGGACATTCTCAATGTCGAACTGAATGCCGTCGAGATGATTCACCCGGCAGAGCGACGCGAGACTCCGGATCGCGTTCGTGCGCGCCGACGCAACGGTAAGAATGCGATGAATCAGCGGCTGGCTGAATCCGGGATTCATCACGAGCGGCACGAGCTTCACTTTGTTCGCCTTCGCGGCGGCGATCACACGCGGTGCAACATTCCCGCTGATGTTGCCGAGTGTGTCGAATCCGAAGACCTGTGGCGAGACGATGGAGATGCGGCTCGCATTCGCCTCGAAGCTCGCAACACTCTCCTCATTGTTGCGCGAGTACCAAAGCGCCTCGCTCGGCTGCGGCATACGTCCGGCGCATGCGGATACCGTCACGACGGCGAGGAGCAATCGGCAGCATTGGCCTATCAAGGGAACCCTGTGCATGGCGGAAACTATCGAATCGACTCTCAGAACCTATCAATCAGCTGGCGGCGGTGTACCACGCGTCCGCTCGTACAACCGCGCCACTGCCGGCGTCAGCGCAACCGTGCCCGCAATGCGAAACGGCTGCGTCAGCTTCGTCACGATGTACGCGGCCGCAAACGTGCCTGTCTTTCCCGCCGCGCTCTCCGGCGCCCAGCCCGAGCGGATGGCGAGATACGACGCGCCGAGCACGAGGGCGAAAATCGCGAGATAAAGAACGAGCGCGATTGAACCGTACTCGGCGAGAATGTGTTTCAGCGTCTGTCGCACGATTGATCAGTACCCGTTCTAGAATTTCCAGCTGTAGCCTACTCGAATCACCTGTGTTTCGAGGTAGTCGGTACTGACGAATGCGAAGTCAGTCCCCTGAATCGTGCGTTCCGTCTGCATCGTATTCAGCAAATCGGTGGCGTTGATCACAAGCTCCGCCTTGCCGCCGCTGAGGCTTTTCTTTGTTCCCGCATCGAGCGAAAACCGGCTGCCGATACGACCCTGTGGCAAAAGGTCAGGTGCGAGATAGACGTTGGACAGCTGCAGCTGCCAGTCGCGGGGAAGCCTGATGCTCATGTCCAACTTGGCGTTGCCCGAGGTCATCTCCTGGTGCGGCGCCGAATACAGCACTGGCTTAGGATAGCGGTTGATGACGGAGAATGCGTCGAACGACTTGCGATACGCGCTCGCGTTTGCGGTGAATGAAAGCTTCGACGACACCGTCTGCTGCCACACAAGTTCCGCACCCGTGCTCCTGCTACGTCCCGCATTCTGGAACACGTTGTAGAGAAGAGTGCTCCCCGGTGCCTGTGTCGCGATGCGCGTGATGGTGCCGTCGACCACTCTGTAAAAGGCCGCGGCGTAGAAGCTTCCACGTGACTGGCTGGTCTTGTATCCCACCTCTCCGGACGTGGAGTACTGCGGATGCAGGGCGGGGTTGCCGACCTTGATCAGTTCCGGCTCGTCGTCCGGGGGGAAGATGCGGATATCGACTTCGTTCGGACGATCGACACGCCGGTTGAAGAACACGGAGAGCTTGTTGGAATCGTCGAACTTCCAGGCTGCGCGCACGTTCGGGAACGGGCGGAAATAGTGATAGCCGTCGCTCTTGTACGTGTTGTGATTCGGATTGACGTCGTAGTTCAGCGTCACGCTCTCCAGACGCAGGCCTCCCTCGAGCTCGACCTGTTCGCTCTCGAACACATAGTTGCCGTAGATCGCGGGAATGAGTTCGCGATATTTGGCGAAGCCACCCGCTGCGCTGTCGATCTGAGAGTTCAGGCCTGGAACGAACTGCATGTCCACGGGAATCGAGCGGTAGCGTCCCTTGAAGCCGGCCTCCATGCGACCCTGCCGTAACGGCTTCGTGTAGTCGGCGTTGAGGTCAACGACGTGCTCGTCGGACAGCAGCTTGAACGCGTCGGTCCCTGACGCCGTCGGCAGCATATTGGTGAAGAAATACTTCTCGTCTTCTCTATGAAACGAGTAGAGCGACGTGAACGCGAGCTTGTGCCCTGGCTGCTGGAATTTGTGAGTGAAGAGGGCATTGGCGTACGCGGTGTACTTGACCTCGTCCTCGAGAAACTGCCACAGGCGGAAGCGATTCTGAAGCGACGGCGCCGAGGGGCCCGTGAAGTACGGATTATCGCCGCGATCGATGATCGTTTCCTGATTGAACAGGCCTGAGACCGTCACGGTATTGTTGTCGTCGAACGCATGGTCAACACCGCCATTCACCGTGGCGTAGTCGGTGTTCCTGTTGCGCTTGATCTGCTGCGTGATGACGGTGCCGTTGCTGTACGTGCGCGTCGAGAACTCGTTCTTGTTCAGCGTCGGCGAGTGCAGCCAATCCACCTGCGCGAACGAGTTCGTCGCGCCCTTGCGATAGTTTACCGAAAGCGACGGATTGAACTTCGGTGTGACGTGATACTGCGGACGAATGGTGGGCAGGTTCTCCTGCTTCACCCAGAGCGCACCTGCGCCGGCCATCACGCCAATTTTTCCATTGAAACCCTCCTGCTCCTGTTTCTTGAGCACGAGGTTGATGATGCCGGCACTGGCATTCGCGTCGAATTTTGCCGATGGATTGGTAATCACCTCGATGCGCTCCAGTGCGGAAGCGGGGAGGTTGTCCAATCCCTTCTGCGAGCCGAATCCGGTGAGTGCCGTCTGCTTGCCGTCGATCAGCACCAGCACTTTGTCGCTGCCGCGCAGTTCGAGCTTTCCGTCCTGTCCAACGGTGACACCCGGGACCGTAGACATCGCCTGCAGGACTGACCCGCCCAACTGACTAATGTTGTCGGCTACCGTGAAAGTCTTCTTGTCCATCGCGGCAGCCACACCTTCCTCGGCGGCCGTGACAGCGACCGCGTCTAACGTCCGCACTTGTCTCACCATCAACAGTGCGCCGAGGTCGAGGAATGGGCTCAATTCACCGATGAGAACTCGTTGGCGGATCGGTTGAAATCCGATCGACCTGGCGGCCAGGACGTAGACGCCCTTCTGCAATCCCGTGAAGGTGAATGCGCCGCGTTCGTTGGTGAGTCCTCCCACAACGAGCGTGCTGTCCTTTTCGGTCAGCAGCTGGATGGGCAGAAAGGGGAGCGCGGCCCTGGTCTGTCCGTCCAGGATCGTGCCGAACAGAGTGACGTTCGGCGCTTGCGCGGTTGCGGTTGTCGCCAGGCATAGCGCCAGCAGGAGCGCTGCATGGTGAGCGGAGCCTGCGCGCAACAAAAAGCCAGCCGCAAGCTGGAGTAGATGGATGAACATCGATTGTCGGTCTGGTTAGCTGTGGGGAGCTGGTGGTCAGACGCTTTAATAGATGCTCTGTGTGCGCATGACGAGCAAGTCCACCGCTGCGTTGCCTCACGGGTCCAAACCGGAGCGTTGCGCGATGGATGAGCGAGCCATGCCGCGTGAGAGCAACAACGGCAAGTTGAAATCATGCGCATCGCTGTTCCTACACTCGCATTCGTGCTCGCCGCCGGCTGCGCGCTGAGCCTGGATCTGTGGGTGTCGATCATCGTGCACCTCGAGCAGCGCATTGCAGACGGCGTGAGCGCTCGACTCAAGTCTCAAGGCGGCAAGGGCGGCGAGGACGCGAGTGCCGGTTACGGATGAAGGGTCTCCCTTCGCTTCAGCATGCCGACGAACTCGGCGATCCGGCGCGCTCTCGTCTCCGGCTTGACCGCCGTCTGAATACGGTAGAGGATCGCGTATCGGTTCGCACCCGTTATCGTCTTGAAGAACGCGCCGGCTTGAGGATGCGCATCGAGTGCCGCTTGGAAGTCGTGCGGCACTGTCGACGTGCCAGGGGAGTCGTAGGCGCGATCCCACCGTCCGTCCGCCTTGGCCGCGGCAACGGCGGCAAGGCCCGCGGGCTGCATTTCGCCCGTGGCGATCAGCCGCTCCACGTGCTCGCGGTTCCGCTTCGACCAGGCACTCCGCTTTAGCCGTGGGGTGAACTTCTGCAGGAAGAAATCCGCGTCATGGCTCCGCTTCTGCCCGTCAAGTCGGTACGGTCAGCGAAGAGATCGATCGGGTAGTCAGACGCGGGAGCCACGTTCGGTCAACAGAGAGTTTGGTGCCAAGTGCGAGAGATGTCGTCGCGTAGCGCCGAGCATCAGCTGCGGGCGAACATATAAAGGCGTGCGGAGCGCGCAACTCTTCCTCTTGCATACTCCTCCCAGTTGGCATATACTGAACCATATGGTTCAGTTACAACGCGTTCACCTGGATGCCTCATTCGCCGCGCTCTCGGACGCTACCCGGCGTGGCATTCTAGAGCGGCTAGGGCATGCGGATGCTTCGATCACGGACCTCGCCGAGAAGTTCCGTATGACCCTCACGGGCATGAAGAAGCACGTCAGTGTCTTGGAGCAGGCGGGGCTCGTCATCACGGAAAAGGTCGGGCGAGTGCGGACGTGCAAGCTCGGATTGCGCCGGCTCGAGGATGAGGCAGCATGGATCGAGAAGTATCGCAAGCTCTGGGACACACGCTTCGACGAGTTGGACAGGATCGTTGAGGAATTGAAACGGGAGAAAAGAGTCGATGGAAAAAGAAAAGGAAAGTGAGGCCAGGCCCATGAGGAACCCCACGACGGTAGAACGAACGTCTGAGCGTGAGCTCGTCGTCACGCGCACCTTCAACGGCCCTGCGCGCATCGTGTTCGAGGCTTGGAGCAAGCCCGGCTTGCTCAAGCGGTGGTGGGCGCCGGCATCGTTTGGAATATCCTTCATTTCCTGCGAAGCAGATGTTCGCACGGGGGGCACGTACCGTTTCGTTTTCAGCCACTCTGACTTCGAGCAGCCGATGGCGTTCTTCGGCAGGTACATCGAAGTGACGCCCCCTTCGCGCATCGTCTGGACGAACGAGGAGAGCGCCGATGGTGCCATTACCACCGTGACCTTCGAGGAAAAAGACGGCAAGACGCTACTGGTCCTGCACGAACTCTATTCTTCCAGGCAATCCCTCGACGACGCCATCGCCACCGGCAGCTCGGGCACGAGTGGGGCAGGCGAGCAGTTCGAGCTGTTGGACGCGCTTCTCGTCACGTTGGTCTGATCATGAGAACGACCCGACTCAGGCGCAATTGTGGATTGCTGGTCGTCGTTGCTGCGGCCTTTGCCGTGTCCGCGCACACGACGACGGCAGGAGCACAAGCCACACGCGCGCCAGCGTCGAGAAGGCCAGCGTGATGGGGTACTCGAGCGGCGCTCTCGTCGCGCTTCAGATGGCGATCCGCCATCCCCAACTCGTCGACAAATTGATTGTGATCTCGGGCGCGTTTCGCTCAGACGGCTACTATCCGGAGGTCCTCAACGCCGTCGCGCAGATGCCCTCGGCGGCGCCAATGATCGCGGCCGACGTCAAGGCGCCGACGCTGCTCATGTTTGCGGATGCCGACGCGATTCGCACCGAGGTGCGATGGGCGAGCACGCTCGACGGCGTTATGCGGGCCGGGCAGGACGCACCACCGGCATCCCCGATCATAGAATGAGCCAGCTCCCGACGCATCTGATTCTTGCCGCGCTGCTCCTGCCAGGAGTAATCGGCGCATATCAGCAGGATCAACCGTCGATGCTGCCTCGGGCCCACGTCGTCCCACGCGCGCGCATGCGATCGCTGTAAACGGAATCCCTTGACACCAGCCCAGTCATATCAGTCACATCAGCGCCCAAGTTCTGCTGCAAGCGAGTCAAGAAGAGCGAGCGTAGCGAGCCATCCCAAGATCGCTTGACAGCAGCAACGCACGTTACATCGCTGCCACGAGATTTTTACAGATCAGCCCGCGCGTTTGAGCGGCTTGATCTGCTGAATTTGCTGCGCGGCCGGAGAATGCGTGGCGTGATAGAGATCCCACCGCAACTGCAAGTTGAGCCACAGCTGAGCCTCGACGCCGAACAAGCGCTCCAGCCGCAACGCCGTGTCCGGGGTCATATCCCGTTTGCCGTGCACCAACTCGTTCACGCGCGGATAGGAGACGCCGAGCCGTTCGGCAAGTTCCGTCTGGGTCAACGCGAGGGGCTTGAGAAACTCTTCCAGGAGCATCTCGCCCGGGTGGGTCGGTGGTCGATGGGTCGGGATACGGACCATAACACGCCTCAGTGATAGTCGACGACTTCGAGTCGTTCTGGACCAGTGGCCGTCCACACGAAACACATCCGATACTGCTGGTTGATCCGAATACTGTGCTGGCCTTTCCGGTCTCCCTTGAGCGCCTCGAGCTGATTGCCCGGGGGCACCCGCAGCGATTCGAGCGACACGGCGGAGTCGAGATAGTCGAACTTACGCCGTGCGATCGCCCACAGCGTGCTCGGACAGCTGCGCCGGGCCGCGCGCGAGTCGACACCATTGTACAGATCCTCGGTGCCGCGATCGGCGAATGAGCGAACCACGACTCAGCCGTACACGAGTGCCATGGCGATAAATATAACGCATACCGTTATACGTGGCAAGACTTATCCCGCCGACGGAGGCCGTTGCTACGTAACGCCCAAGTTCAGCTGCAACCGCATCAATATAGAATGCGGCGCCGGAGGCGCTGCGACCGAAGCCGCGCTTGACTCCCCCAACGAACGTTAGATGCCCCGCCGTGATGTTGACTCAGAGTGACTTCTGCATGTAGTAAGTGCGCGTGCGTGCCGGATACCCCTCGAGAACGCCAAAGACGGCATATCCACGATGCTCGTAGAACGGCTTCGCCTGAAACTCGTAGGTGTCCAGCTTTGCGCCAACGCCTCGTCACGGAGGCAAGCAGCTGCCCTTCATCTGTAAGACTGAGACGACGAGCGCTCCGCGTCACCAGCCGAACGCCTAACCTCCGCTCGAGTAGCTGGAGCCGCTGGCTCACCGCCGAGAGGGTGACGTCCAGCGAGCGAGCCGCCGCTGCAAGCGAACCCGCCTGCGCGACCACGGAAAAGAACTCGAGGTCCTGACTCGTGATGGCCATGAGTCACCGGATGATGAAGACGAAACTTCCCCTGCTGGCGCTCGTATAACTAAAAACTAAGTTATTACTCGTCCGCACAGAGGACCGTCAATGAACAGACTCATAGCCGCCGCCATGTTCATCGCCCTCAGAGCCCCGGGCGCTGGTGCCCAAACCACCGCATCCCAGGAGCCCGCCATGCTGGCCGCACGCATGGCCAACGGCCAACTCACGTTATGGATCACGAAGGCCGCTTCGCAGATGGACGAAGCCGACTACGCATTCAAGCCAACTGCCGACGTTCGCAGCTTTGGCCAGGTGATCGCACACATCGCCGACCAGAACTACATCTTCTGCTCCGCCGCCAAAGGCGAAGCGGCGCCCGCGCGGGACATCGAGAAGAGCAGGACATCACGCGATGAGATCCTCCCGGCGTTGGGCGAATCGATGCGCTATTGCGACGACGTCTACGCGGCCACCTCCGATGAACGGGCACGGACTACCATCAAGTTCATGTCCACCCCAATGCCCGTCGCGGCTGTGTTGCTCTTTCGAACGCATCACAACTCGCTGCACGACGGAAACATCGTCACGTATATGCGCCTGCGCGGCAAAGTCCCGCCATCGACCGCCGGAATGCCGTGAACGCCTCACGCCACGGCAACAGTCAAGCTTCACGGACTTCTTGATGGCCATGTGTTGGGCGGCGTTCGGCTAGCGTGGGGTGAGGAAATAGCGTCGCTTCGGGTCCTGCGGCCCCGTACCAACTTCGCGCAGGATGCCGGTGCCGACCAGTCGCGCGAGGCGCGTGCGGGTCGCGCGAGTGGTGAGCCCGATCATGAGCGCGATCTCGCTGGTCATCTTACCCTCGCCGTCTGACAGCGCATCGACAATGATCTGGTCTGTTTCATCGAGCGCTGGCGTCGCAACTTGTGCGGTGAAGATCGTCACGCGGAATCGGGTGGCGATTTCTTCGAACCGTGGAGCGCCAAGCCCCGCCTCACGACAGGCGGCGATCATGCGCTGTACGCCGCTGCCCCACTGCTCGATGAGACCAAGTGCATGGAACACCCGGCCGATCACACGGTTGCGGAGTTTGGAAACGCCGTGCTCGAGGTCGTCGACGGTGAGGCCGAACGGGAGAAGTCCCGGATTCTCGATCTCGAGACGGTCATCGAAGATCGACACGCGAATCGGAGCGCCGCGCTGCGCATAGTCGGCGTGCGCGACCGCGTTGATCATCGCTTCGCGCACGGCGACTGGTGGAAGATTCCATCGCTCCTTCCGTCGAACGGCGCCGATCTCTGCGCCGCGCAGCGAGTGTTTTTCAATGAACGCAATGGCTTCGACAATCGCGTCGGAGGGAAACGAGCGGATCTCGGCGCGGTCGATGATCCGGCTTCGGTCGGCGCCTCCAAAGCGCCCCACCTGAATCCACGCATCGGGGAAGTGCCGTTCGCGGTCGGTGCCGAAGAGCAGCATTCCGCCCACGGTCGGGACCTTCCGGCCCTCATAGTCGGTAATCAACCGGAGGGTACTCAAGTCGCGCTTCGACAGCTTTCGCACGGGCGCGAACGACTCGGAAGCCGCTCGGAAGTCCAGGGCTTCCGAGTCGAGATCCGGCATCGTTTGCTCGTCGAAGGTCTCGCCGCGTGATACACGACCGAGCTCCTGGATCATCTCGCGGTCGGCGCGGCGGTTCGTCGAGCCGACGCGGACATAAGTGCCGGTTTCAATCCCTTCCCGTTTGAGACGATGAGGACGACTCGGACTCGGGTGCACCCGGACGGCGAGCACCTGGGTGCGCCGCCATGGCAGGATCTCGATATCCGGAACCAGTCGAGGTGTGATGGAGTCGGCGATCAGATTGGCGATGCGCTCCTCGAGATCGAGCGCTTCTGTAACGCCACGCACGTGGCGGGTGCGGTCTTCAACGCCGACGAGGAGCGTTCCGCCGGCGGTATTGGCGAAGGCTACGATGGTCTTAAGGGCGCCATCGGGCGACGACAGATCGCGCTTGAACTCGAGCGTCTTGCTTTCGGGTCGCTTGAGAAGGTCAACGAGGCCCATAAGCTCGGAAGTATACTATGAAGCTGCGATCGCGGGCAAGCTTCCGAGTTGATGCTGCGTGTGCCCTCTAACGCCGACCTTCAGCTCCAGGCGTCGTATTATGCGATAAGCCTACTCTATATAGAAGAGACTCTACCAGTCCGTCGGGCGATAGTCCTTCAGAAACTTGCCCCACACATGCTCGCCGCTGTTAAACCCGGCGATAATCGGATCCACAATTCTCGCCGCGCCATCGACAATGTCCAGCGGCGGATGAAACCGATGCTCCGCCGTCTTCCGCGCCGCAATCTCCTCCGGATCCTCATCGGTCACCCAGCCCGTATCCACACTATTCATGTGGATGCCATCGGCCACATAATCCGCGGCCGACGTGCGCGTCATCATGTTCAGCGACGCCTTCGCCATGTTCGTGTGCGGATGACGAATCG
>JBBQHJ010000170.1:0-10015 GCA_038323865.1 Gemmatimonadales bacterium | reverse complement strand
CCCGGTGCCATCACGATCGCGACCACCATGGCCGGCCGTGGCACCGACATCAAGCTCGGGGAGGGGGTCACGCCGTCGAAGCCGTCCGTCGTCAAGGATCCCGACGGCAAGGACATCAACGTCACCGAAGATGGTGGCTTGCACATCATCGGCTCCGAGCGCCACGAGTCACGCCGCATCGATCGTCAGTTGCGCGGTCGCTCGGGCCGTCAGGGCGATCCGGGCGCGAGCCAGTTCTTCCTCTCGCTGGAAGATGACCTCATGCGTCTCTTCGGCAGCGAGCGTATCGCGAAGCTGATGGATCGCATGGGCGCGCAGGAAGGTGAGGTGCTCACGCACCCACTCATCACGCGCTCCATCGAGCAGGCACAGAAGCGCGTCGAGCTCCAGAACTTCCAGAGCAGAAAGCGGCTGCTGGAATATGATGACGTGATGAACCAGCAGCGCGAAGTCATCTACTCGTTGCGCGCGTTCGCGCTCGAGGGTGGCGAAGAGCTCAAGGGCGAAGCGCTCAAGATGGTCGAGAAGGCCATTGCGCGCCGAGTGGAGACCGTGCTGTCGGAAGCGGAGGACTATTCAGAGTGGGATGTCGATCTCCTCCGCCAGGAACTCCTCATGCACTACATGCTGCAGGTGAAGGAGTTCGACGAGGAGAACCTTCGTCCGACCGTGCTGCTCGATGCGCAGAAGACGGCGGTCGAGAGTAGTCGCACGGCGTTTGCCACGAAGGTCGAGACGCTCGACATGGTGCGCGATCAGGAAGGCGGCTATGCCGACCGACTGCTGCGATATGTCATGCTCAATGTCCTCGACGAGAAGTGGAAGGATCACCTCTACGATCTCGATCAGCTGCGCAACGCAATTCATTTCCGCTCGTGGGGGCAGAAGGATCCGCTGCTCGAATACAAGCAGGAAGCCTACACGATGTTCGTGGACCTCATGAACGACGTGTCTGAAACGTTCACGGATCGTTTCCTCAAGGTCCAGCTGGTGGTCGAAGAGCAGCAACAGCCAGATGCGAATCCGGCAGGCGGTCAGTTCCAGCCGGAATCGTCGCCGCGTTCACCAACGCGCCGTTACAACGCGATGGGCGTGCTCGAAGACATCGTCGACGACGGTCCAGCAACGGGAACGTCCGCAGTTGAAGATATCGGTCCCGCTGAGACACCGAACGAAAAGCCCGCCGCCGTGAAGCGTGATCCGCTGATTGTTGGTGGCGGTCGCGCGCGCTCGATGGGCGACATCACCGCCGCGCAAAACAGCGGGCCGGTGGACTGGACGAGCGTCGGGAGAAATGATCCGTGTCCCTGTGGCTCAGGGAAGAAGTTCAAGAAGTGCCACGGGCAAAACAGCTGACCGCTTTCCGCTGACCGCAGTCAGCGAGCGGTCAACGTGATCTGTGGCAAAGAATCAGAATTGAAAAAGCCGCGGATTCGCATGCTTCCGTTCTCCGCAACAAAGTCTTTCGCTCGAGGGTCAAACACCATGCGCTGCGTCTCACCCGGCAGCAGCGCCATGGTGTTTCCGTTTACACGCGCCTGATGTGACGCGCGATCTCCCGCGTAGCCGATTGTCGCGGCAACATCGGTCACGCGCCGCATTGATGCTCACATCAGGACGTTCGCCCACCGACTCGGCGCATGCCTCTTCGCAGTTGACGAAGCCCGCGCACTCACGACCGAACTTGTCGGCCGGATGGCCGCCGGTGACCAATAGTGCGTGCAGCATCTCGTGGCGCACGAGAGTAGGACGCCCAATGGCAGCATCGACGAGCGTGACGGAATTGTTCGTCGCGTTCCACTCGCCGGCAACACCACCGGTTGCGTCGTCCACAGGCAGCCGTTCGGCGGCAGCTTCGCTGTAGAAGCGAACGCCGCTGCATCGCGTTGTGGAACGGCAAGACGCAGACCAACAGTTGCATGTGCAGTCAATTGATGACGCGATGCGATCATCCCGTGCGCATGATGTCTTCGTCACGATCACGGAGAAGACATGACGACGAACGAGCATACTTCCGTACGCCACGTACTTTCGATTCGCGAGCTGCCGCGCTCCGAGCGTCCGCGAGAGCGTCTGGTTGCCCTCGGTGCCTCGGCGCTGAGTTCTGCTGAATTGCTGGCAGTCCTACTTGGCTCGGGAACCAAGGGCGGTTCGGCACTCCACACCGGCCAGATGTTGTTGGCAAGCGCAGGTGGATCCCTTCGGCGCATGTCGATGCAGCCGGTCGCCGCACTGACGTCTACGTCGGGAGTAGGGATGGCCCGCGCAGTGTGCGTGCACGCCGCGCTCGAGATTGGCCGGCGGCTCGCGGCGGAGGTGCGCGAAGACGGCGTGCCGGTGCGCTCACCACGCGACGTCGCGCGGCACTACGCGCCCAAGCTCGAGGACCTGCCGGTCGAGGAATTCCACGTCGCCATTCTCGATGCCCAGCACCGTCTGGAGCGCGACGTAACCGTGACGCGCGGGATTCTCACGTCGTCGCTCGTACATCCACGAGAGGTATTCCGGGAAGCAATCGCCGAACGGGCGGCGGCGCTCATTCTGGTTCATAACCACCCGAGTGGCGATCCGACGCCGAGTGCGGATGACCGGCTGGTCACCGAGCAACTGGTGGCGGCAGGCAAGTTGTTGGACATCCCCGTGCATGATCACGTGATCATTGGACGTGGCCGGTATACGAGCTTCGCCGAGGCGGGGCTGCTGTGAGGAGAACTTCCGGGTATCTTACGAATGTGATACCGTCCCGACGCTGGGCGGTTTGCAGTAAGCGGACAGTAGTTTGCGGTGACCATGGCGACGACGGTACTGCGCGAGATCATTCCGGACTGGACCCTGAACGACGGCGCGAACCAGCGTCTCGATCAGGAGTTGCTCGCGCGCGCCTATCGCTTCAGCGAGGAGGCGCACCGCGGTCAGACGCGCAATTCCGGCGAGCCGTACGTCACGCACTGTGTGGAAGTCGCGAAGATCCTCGCTGATCTTCAGCTCGACTCCACTACGGTGGCGAGCGGACTGATTCACGACGTCGTCGAAGACACCAAGATCACGATTGCCGAAGTCGAAACGGAATTCGGCAAGGAAATATCGGCGATTGTCGATGGTCTTACGAAGATCGCCAAGCTGCCGACCGGTGGATCGAGCCAGGACCGGCAGGTCGAGAGCTATCGCAAGTTGCTGCTCTCCATCGCGAAGGACGCACGCGTCATCATCGTGAAGCTTGCCGATCGTCTGCACAACATGCGCACGCTCGACTTCCTTTCACCAGAGAAGCGTCGCCGCATTGCGCAGGAAACGCGTGACCTCTACGCTCCCCTCGCACATCGCTTCGGTATGGCGAAGATGCGGTGGGAGCTCGAGGATCTCGCATTCAAGCATCTGGAGCAGGACGACTACAAGGCGCTTGCCAAGCAAGTCGCGCAGAAGCGCGGCGAGCGTGAGGGGTTGATCGCCGCGTTGCGTGAACCACTCGAGCGCGAGCTTGGGCGCGCGGGTATCCGCAACGTTGAAGTGACGGGCCGACCAAAGCACCTCTGGTCGATCTACAAGAAGATGAAGCAACGCGACAAGCCGTACGAGGAGATCTTCGATCTGCTCGCCATTCGCGTGCTTGTCGACACCGTGCCGGATTGCTATCACGCGCTCGGTGTGATTCACGACGGCTACACGCCGGTGCAGGAGCGCATCAAGGATTACATCGCGCAGCCCAAGTCGAACGGCTACCAATCACTGCACACCACGGTGTTTGGCCCCGGTCGTCAACTGTACGAAATCCAGATTCGTACGAAGCAGATGCATCGCACCGCGGACTTCGGCATCGCCGCGCACTGGTTGTACAAGGAAGAAGCAAAATCTGCGGACGAGCTGGACAAGCATCTCACCTGGTTCCGGCAGATTCTCGAGTTGCAGCTCGATGCGAAGACGCCGGATGAATTCCTCGAGTTCCTGAAGCTCGATCTGTACGCCGACGAGATCTTCGTATTCTCGCCGAAGGGCGACGTGCATCAGCTGCCGAAGGGCGCGACACCGATCGACTTTGCGTTCGCTGTGCACTCGGAGGTTGGATTGCATTGCCAGGGTGCGAAGGTGAACGGCCGCATCGCACCGCTCTCACGGGAACTCCGGAATTCTGAGACCATCGAGATCATCACCTCTGCGACGGCGAGGCCGAGTCGCGATTGGCTGGCGCATGTGCGCACCGGTCGCGCGCGTCACAAGATTCGCCAGTGGTTGCGCCACGAGGAGCATTCGTCGTCGGTCAAGCTCGGGCAGGAAATTCTCGAGCGGGAGCTGAAGCGTCGTCGTCTCACCAAGCCCGATGAATCGACGCTCACCGGCGCAGCGAAGGAATTGTCACTCACCGATGCCACGCACTTGTATGCGTCGATCGGGCAGGGCGATGTCAGCGTTGGTCTCGCGATCAAGCATCTCTTTCCGGACTATCAGGAGAGCGAGGCGCCGAAGCCCACACTCGTGGAACGCCTCGTCGAGCGTGTGCGCGGCTCGAAGGGCGTCAAGATTCAGGGTGTCGACGGCCTGATGGTGCGCTACGCGCAGTGTTGTCAGCCGGTGCCAGGTGATCCGGTGACGGGCTATGTCACGCGCGGGCGCGGTGTGAGCATTCATCGCGCAGACTGTCCCAACTTGCTGTTCCTTGCACACGAGCCGGAGCGCCGGCTCGAAATCGACTGGCAGGAAGCTGAGGGCGAGCGCTTCGTGGTGCGTCTCGCGCTCGAGGGCAATGATCGTCGCGGACTCTACGCCGACGTCGCCGCCGCAGTCACGGATTCCGGCACGAACATCCGCGGCATGGAGTTGCGGAGTACCGATGGCAAAGCAACAGGCGCGGTGCTCGTGGAGGTCGAGAACCTCGCGCACCTGCAGAAAATCATTCGCGCTGCGCGAAAGGTGAAAGGCATAACGGAGGTAGCGCGCAGAGAGCGGTTGACGGGCGAGAACTAACACAGCCCGCGCTTCGCGCTGTCAGCCCGTTGGCTTCGCTCTCTGTCAGCCCGGCGGCCGCTACGCGGCGCCTGTCAGCCCGCTCGGGCTACGCCCTCGCTGTCAGCGCCGAAGGCGCGGGCTGTCAGCGAGCGAAGCGGTGCGTGCTGACAGCGAAGCGGGCAGCTAGTGCGTTAGCGCGTAAACCAGATAATTCACGCCGAGCTTGTACCCCTCGTTGCTCTCCGACACGAGGTACAAGCCGGTGTTCGAGAACTCCCAGAAATCCGAGACATCGGTGTTGAAGTTCACCACGGCGAGCATTCGCTTCGACGGATCGTTGTCCTCGTAGACAGCGCGAAGGATCGGCCGTCCATTCCCATATGACTGCGGAATGATGTCGAGAGAATTGATCTCGAAGAACGAATGGAAGATCGGATGTGTCGCTTCGAGTTCGAAGAAGCGGACATCGCCGAGCACGCGCTTCATCTGCGTGGCGAAGTTCGACCAGCCGGCGAATCCGTTTCGCCCGTCGTCGCGGAAGTCGTCGAAGATGACGAAGCCGCCTTTCTTGAAATACGCACGCAGGCCTGCCGCTTCCTTGTCGGTCTGCGTCCAGTAATCCGGTTCCGCCATGAAGGCGACGGGGAATTTCATCAACTGCGGATCATCGAGCGCGAGGACATTGCTCGCATCCGTGCGCGGCCTGACCTTGCTGATCTCGGCCATGATGCGCGTGAGGTTGTTCTCGGCGCGTTGATAGCCGTGCGCCCAGGCGGGCAGCCCGTTGTAGTAGTAGCCACCCTCGCCGGTGGTGAATTTCAGGCGGGCAAAGATGAAGCGTCCGTCGTAGGGAACGTTGCGCACATCTGGATCACGTGGGGTCTGTTGGAACCGGCGCTGGGCTGCAGCGCCGTGGGCGCTGATGGCGACGAGGACCAGTGCAACCGTCAGATGTCTACGCATGTGCATATGTGAGTGTACGCAACCGCTGGGGACGGCGTTCCGGTAGATCACTCTACCCGAACAAACGCCGATTCGCTAACTTTGATTAATGGCCCGCGCAAAGTTCAACCTGCAAGCGCCCTTCAAGCCCGCCGGCGATCAGCCCAAAGCGATCGCCGAGCTGAATGCGGGCCTCGAGCGCGATGATCGTTTCCAGACGCTGATGGGTGTGACTGGCTCCGGAAAGACAATGACGATGGCAAACGTCATTGCCCAGTACGGAAAGCCGACGCTCGTACTCAGCCACAATAAGACACTCGCCGCGCAGCTTTACGGCGAGATCAAGAGCTTCTTTCCGGCAAACGCAGTCGAGTACTTCATCTCGTACTACGACTACTACCAGCCGGAAGCCTACGTTCCCACCACAGACACGTACATCGAGAAGGACGCGTCGATCAACGAGGACATCGATCGTCTCCGCCTGCGCGCGACCTCCTCTCTTATGGAGCGCGACGACGTCATAATAGTTGCCACGGTCAGCGCAATTTATGGCTTGGGCGATCCGGTGTCGTATCGCGAGCAGATGGTCACGCTCACGCAGGGCCAAAAGGTCAATCGCGACGATATCCTGCGCTCGCTCGTGAAGATCCAGTACAACCGCAACGACGTCGTGTTCGAGCGGGGCACGTTTCGCGTGCGTGGCGACACGGTCGAGATCTTTCCAGCGTACGAAGAGCAGGGTGTCCGCGTGGAGCTGTGGGGCGATGAAGTCGAGCGGATCTCGAAGATCAACGTTCTCACCGGAGAGACGATCGCCGCGCTGGATCGGGCGGCCATCTATCCGGCGAAGCACTTCGTCATGCAGCGGCCCAGCCTCGAACGCGCCGTGCAGGTCATTCGCGCTGAGCTGATCGAGCGTCTCGCCGAGTTGAGAAACGCCGGCAAGCTGCTCGAAGCACAGCGTCTCGAGAGCCGCACGAACTTCGACATCGAGATGATGCTGGAGATCGGCACCTGTGCCGGCATTGAGAACTACTCGCGTCATCTCTCTGGGCGCGTGGCTGGCGAACGTCCAGCATGTCTGCTCGACTATTTCCCCGAGGACTTCCTCGTGGTGGTGGACGAATCGCACGTCTCGCTGCCGCAGATTGGCGGCATGTTCAACGGCGACCGCGCGCGAAAGCTGACCCTCGTGGACTATGGCTTTCGCCTTCCGAGCGCGCTCGACAATCGTCCGCTCATGTTCGACGAATTCCTCTCGCTCACTCCGCGGGCGGTCTTTGTGTCGGCCACTCCCGGCGAACTGGAACTGCGGTTGGCCGAAGGCGTCGTCGTCGAACAGATCATTCGGCCCACGGGGCTCATCGATCCGGAAATCGAAGTGCGGCCGGTCCGTGGCCAGGTGGACGACCTGCTCGGTGAAATTCACAAGCGTGTGGCCATCGGTGAACGCGTACTGGTGACGACGCTCACGAAGCGCATGTCAGAGGACCTCACCGACTATCTCCAGCAGGTGGGCGTCCGTGTGCGCTACATGCACTCCGACATCGACGCCATCGAACGCATGGAAATCGTACGCGGATTGCGGCTTGGCGAGTTCGATGTACTGGTCGGCATCAACCTGCTGCGCGAAGGGCTCGACATGCCCGAGGTCTCCCTGGTGGCCATTCTCGATGCGGATCAGGAAGGCTTCCTCCGGTCCGATCGCTCGCTCATCCAGACTGTCGGCCGCGCGGCGCGCCATATCAATGGTCGTGCGATCTTCTATGCCGACCGGATCACCGGCTCCATGCAACGCTGCATGGAGGAGACCGCCCGTCGCCGGACGATCCAGACCGCGTACAATGAGGAGCACGGGATCATCCCGACCTCGGTGTCCAAGAGCATCGATCAGGTGCGCTTCAGCACGCGCGTCGCCGATGCACGAGCGGAGCGCGACGAGGAGAAGCCACGCCGCGGGCGAAAGGTCGCCGAGCAGGAGGCGAAGTCGTACGATGTGGTCGATCCGGAAACACTGGTGAAGATGCTCGAGGAGCAGATGCGCGAAGCGGCGACGTCGCTCGACTTCGAGGCGGCCGCGCGATTGCGCGACCAGCTGTTCGAGGTGAGGGCCCGCATGTCCGAGGGTCGAGTGAAGGTCGGCGGGGAGTCTCGCAGCGGACGATGACATCGGCAAACGAACCACTGAAGCACGGCCCGCTCATTCCTCCGCTCGCCGAACACGGGCATCTTGCCATGCGCGAAGATGCGCTGCGCGACTGGGGGCGAAAATTTGGCCGGGCCAGCCATCCGCCGCTGGTCGTCACGATCTCTGGTGATCTCGGAGCAGGAAAGACCACGCTCGTGCAGGCCATTTGCGCCGGCTACGGAGTTACCGGCGAAGTCAGCAGTCCCACGTTTGCGCTCGTTCACGAGTATTCAGCGCTGCGCTCTCCCGTTCACCATCTCGATCTCTATCGCCTGGATAGTCCAGCGCAGCTGGACGCCCTGGATTGGGATGAGATCGTGAGCGGACCGGGTCTCGTGCTTGTGGAGTGGCCGGAGAGGGCGGGCGATCGGCTTCCCACCGGACGCGTAACGTTGAGTCTTCAGCACTTGCCAGATGATCCAGAGCGCCGGCTCCTATACGCGGGCTGGCAACCATGATCACGCTGGTACTCGAGGCCTCCACTTATCGCGGTAGCGCTGCCTTGCTCGACGACAACGTGATGATGGGCGAACGAGTAGTGGCTATGCGGGGACGTGAGCACGAGGCGCTCATGGCCGCCGTAGGCGAGCTGTTCGAGTCGACGAATCGCACGGTGCGCTCGCTCCAACGGGTGGTATGCGGAGCCGGACCAGGGAGCTTCACGAGCCTGCGGATAGCCGGATCGATCGCCAAGGGACTCGCCATGGCGAACGGTGCCCAGCTCATTCCCGTCTCGTCGTTGACGCTTCTTGCGGCTTCCTACGTGGCTCGCGAGCCCGAGAAGGTGCTTGCCGCCCTCGACGCGATGCGCGGCGAGACGTACGTGCAATTGCATCAGGTCGACGCTCACGGCTCGCCTACACCACTGGCTGACATGGAACTGCTGAACGCCGCCGTTCTGGAAGACAGGGCTCTCGCTTTGGGTGCAGCCGTCGTGGGCCCAATGGCTACCGGTCATCACTGTGCCGTTCCAACAGCAGCCAGCGCCTTGCGTATCACAAAACTGATTAACGAAACTGAGCCGGCAAATTTGGCAGCATGGGAGCCTGGATACGGGCGACTGGCTGAAGCGCAGGTGAAGTGGGAGAGTGCGCACGGCCGCCCGCTTCCCGTATGAATGCAAGTGCTGGCTTAACGCTTCGCCGCGCCGAAGAAAGGGATCTCGAGAGTATCCATCGGATCGAACAGGCCTGCTTCTCGGACCCTTGGGAACTCAGCTCGATCGTCGCGGCGCTCTCGCTTCCGCACATGCAAACCTGGGTGGCGGAGCAGGGGGAGGGTGCAGACCGGCGGCTGGTTGGATACCTTATCGGGCTGCTTATTGGCTCGGAAGCGGAGGTGGCAGACCTCGCTGTTGACCCCAGCGTGAGGCGAATGGGAGTGGGAGGTCAACTGCTGGATTGCATGCTCAACGAGGCGCCGGGCCGTGGGGTAGAAGTAGTGTTCTTGGAGGTTCGGGAGTCGAATATTTTGGCCCGCGGGCTCTATGCCTCGCGCTCATTTCGCGAGGTGGGACGGCGGAGGGGCTATTACCGCGACCCGCTTGAAGATGCCCTGCTGCTGAGGCGCGATTTAGCGCCTAGTTGAAGTAAAGTGTAACGTGAAGTGAAATGTGGATGTTGTGCAATGGAAGGGTTTTGCTCTATCGGACTTAATCTTTAGCATGTGGGTGAGTTGTCAACATCTCGCCCAAGGAGGAAGTGTATGAGCCGGAGCTTGAACAAGGTGACTTTGATTGGGAATCTCGGCAATGATCCCGAGGTTCGCTCCACCACCGGTGGCAACCGCGTGGCCACGTTCTCACTGGCCACAAGCCGGTCATGGAACGACGCCGCCGGCTCCAAGCAGGAGAAGACGGAATGGCACCGCTGCGTGGTGTGGAATACAAAAAATTCACAGCTGGCCGACATTGTGGAAAAGTACGTCAAGAAGGGCGACAAGCTC
>JBBQHJ010000169.1:0-10035 GCA_038323865.1 Gemmatimonadales bacterium | reverse complement strand
GGACATCAACGCGATCACGTCGACATCGATCGCCGAGAGTCTCGTCTGCGCCGCGACAACGGCGGCACCGTCGCGGAGAAAGGTTGGATCGCTCAGCGAGGAGTAGAGTGCCGCGCGCTCCGTTTCGAGCGCATCAATGCGATCAGGAAGTTCGGCCAGCTCACCTGACTCCCTGAAGGTGAGCTTTCGTTTGCGATCCTTGGGCGTTGCGACCGGCTTTGCGCCGGACTTCTTCGGCGCCGGCACAGCGTCGGGCGCGCGCTGACGCAGCCAATCCGTGTAGCCACCCGCGTATTCGCCAACGCGACCGCCCTTCCCCATCACCAGCGTGCTCGTCACCACGCTGTCGAGAAAGGCGCGATCATGGCTGACGAGCAACAGTGTTCCACTGAACTCCAGTAGTAATTCCTCGAGAAGATCGAGCGTCTCGAGGTCGAGGTCATTCGTGGGTTCGTCGAGCACGAGCAGGTTGAAGCTGCGCGTGAAAAGTCGCGCAAGCAGCAACCGGTTCCGCTCGCCACCTGAGAGGACGCGCACCGGTGTGCGTGCGCGCTCGGGCGGAAACAGGAAGCGCTCGAGATAGCCGTTCACATGCATCTGCGCCCCGCCGAGCTCCACGAACTCGGCGCCATCGCTCACGCTGTCGAAGACGCTGCGCTCCGGGTCGAGCTGTTCGCGCAACTGATCGAAGTATGCGACCTCGAGGTTGGTGCCGAGTCTCACGGAACCGGCGTCGGGCGGCAGTTCACCCAACAGCAGGCGAATGAGTGTTGTCTTTCCCGATCCATTCGGGCCAATGATGCCGACGCGATCGCCGCGCATGATCTTCGCCGAGGCGTTGCGCACGATGGTCTTCTCACCACGCGCGAAGCTCACGTCCCTTGCTTCGACGACCATTCGCCCTGAACGCTCGGCGTCTTGCACCTGAAGCGCCGCAGTACCAATGCGGTCACGCCTCTGCTGCCGTTCGACTCGAAGCGCCTCGAGCGAGCGCACTCGGCCCTCGTTGCGCGTGCGCCGTGCCTGAATGCCGGTGCGGATCCAGACCTCTTCCTTCGCGAGCTTCCTGTCGAACTCTTCCCACTCCCGTGCTTCTGTTTCGAGTGCCGCCGCCTTGAGCACGAGATATTCATCGTAGCGCGCGCCGAAGCTCACGAGCCGTCCGCGGTCGAGTTCCACAATGCGCGTGGCAACCTTCCGCAGAAACGCGCGATCGTGAGTGACGAACAGCAGTGTCACTCCGCGATCAACAAGGAACTGCTCCATCCACTCGATGGCGTCGACATCGAGGTGATTGGTTGGTTCGTCCAGTAGCAACACGTCAGGGTCGCCGACGAGCGCGCGCGCGAGCAGCGTTTGTCGCTTTCGTCCACCGGATGCAGACGCGAAGGGAACGTCCGCTTCGAGACCGAGGTGCTGAAGTACCGTCTCGACGCGCGATTGCGTCTGCCATGCATCCGCGCGATCGAGCGCGTGGTGCAAGCGATCGAGCTCACGCAGTGCAGCTTCGCTGTGCTCGACACTCACGCGATGACTCGCTGCGTGATACTTCGCGAGCTGCTGGCCCACTTCGCCGAGGCCGCCCGCGACGACGTCGTAGATCGTGCCTTCCATGTCGTCCGGCACTTCTTGCTCGAGCCGAGCGACGTTGAGACCAGAGCGGCGTACGATCTCGCCTCTCTCCGGTGTCATGGTGCCATCGAGCAGGCGCATGACCGTGCTCTTCCCCGCGCCGTTGCGACCGAGGAGACACACGCGCTCGCCAGGCTCAATCGCGAAGTTCGCACGCTCGAGCACCGGCGCACCACCGAACGCGATGCCGACATCGCGCATGGCCAGCAACGCCACCGTCAGGGCAACTCTGAGGTGGAACGGGTCGGTGTTGTCGTCCACCGTCGCACAGCCAGCGCAATCACGGCGCCACCGATGACAACCGCCAGGATCGGCAATGCGTACGCGAGCACGTTGAAGCCGGTTGGCTTGGGTGCGAGGAGGATCCACTCACCATACTTGGACACAAAATACGACTTCACCTCGAGATCAGTCCTGCCGGCGGCGAGCTGCTCGCGTACGAGCGAGCGCATTGATTGCGCAAGTTCCGATGGGGAATCCTGGATCGAAAGCCCCTGGCACACGGGACAGCGCAGTTGCGATGCCACAGCGGACGTGCGTGCCTCGAGTACGCTGTCGCGCGACTGCATTGCACGAGCCCCGCCACTGGTGAGGCACGTGAGCGCAACCGCCAGCAATGCGAGCGTGCCGAGGCGTGTCACCGCGTCGCTCCATTCGCGGGGGGCACGACCGCGAGCAGGGAATCGACGATGCGTGTGACCGTGGGCGCGTCGACGGGACCAGTGATCTTGCGAGCGATGCGGCCGTCCGGCGCCACGATAAAGGTTTCGGGCACCCCGTACAACCCGTAATCAATGGCAGTCCGTGCCTTGGGATCATCAACCGACGGATAGCTCTGTCCGCCCATCTCTGCGATCCACTCGGTGGCGGCGCTGGTGCGGTCCTGATACAGCGAGCCGACAAAATGAACGGGCTTGCCGACGTATCCTCGTGCCAATGCCGAGAGCGTGGCGTGTTCATCGCGACACGAAAGACACCATGATGCCCAGAAGTTGAGTATCAGGACGTGTCCCCTGAGTGCGGCAAGCCGAATCGTGTCGCCGACGGGATGATCGAGTGGGGGCTGGCCGGGCGCGAACACTGCGAGCGCGAACAGCGGCGCAACGGTACCGGGCAACGGCGATGGAATGTCCTTGGGATCGTGCTTCAGGCCAAACATGAAAAGCGCGATGAGCGGGATGGCGAAGCACGCCGCGAAGAGGCTGCGCTTCCAGTTCATGCCGCGCTCTCCTGTACGGCGCCGACAGGCAGCGCAGCGTCCACGACGCTCGCGGTACGACGACGCGCCGGCCACGCCCCAATGGCCGCACCAAAGACGATCACGCCTCCCCCGAACCAGATCCACGGCACGAGCGGCTCGTAAATGGCCTTGATGGTGGCGTTGCTGCCATCGGGCCGCACCGCCATGAGATTCAGGTAGAGGTCACCGAAAGGGCCGCTGTGTACGTCCGGCGTCGGCACGGGCTGCCCCGAGAGCGGATAATAGTTCATGCGCGGCTCGAGCGTGCGCGTCACGCGCCCCCCATCGAGCATCTCCATGGTTGCGCCAACCACAGTGCGCTGCTTCTCCTCGCGGCCCCACACCACTTTCAACCGCATCGTGCGCCCGGCGAGGCTGATGCTCTCTCCCGGACGCAACGTGGCTTCTGTTTCCGTGCGCAGCGTAGACGACGCCGTGATGCCCAGCGCGACGAAGAAGACACCGAGATGTGCGATGTAACCGCCGTATCGACGGCGGTTGCCAGTTACCAGTCGTACCAACGCCACGAGCCACGACTCGCCATGCGCGGCGTGTCGTGCGCGCGCGCCGATCCAGAATTCGCGCACGTTGGACGTGGCCGAATAGCCAACGAACGCAAATGCCAACACGCCATACACGTCACGAATGCCCGCCACGAGCGCGATGACGACCAGCAACGCGGCGCCACCAATGGGTGGAAGCAACTTTGCGCGGAGCTCGTCGCGCGACGCGCTCTTCCATGGCAGCGCTGGACCCACGCCCATCAGGAACAGGAGTGCGACGATCATCGGCAGCGCCATGCGATTGAAGAACGGCGCACCCACGCTCACCTTCACCCCGCGCACCGCTTCGGCAACCAGCGGAAAGAGTGTTCCCACCAGCACGGTGAACATGAAGCTGGTGAGGAACAGGTTGTTGAGCAGGAACACTGTTTCGCGGGATGCCGCAGAGTCCAGATGTCCGCTGGTTTTCAGGCGACCGGACGTACCCGCCACCATGACGAGCGAGGACAGCAGCACGATCCCGATGAATGCCAGGAAGTAGTAACCGATGGTGCCGGTGGTGAACGCGTGCACCGACGAAATGATCCCGGAGCGGGTGAGGAAGGTGCCGAGTATCGTGAGCACGAACGTGCCGACGACGAGGTTGATGTTCCACAGGCGCAGCATGCTTCGCCGCTCCTGCACCATGGCCGAATGCAGGAACGCCGTTGCGGTGAGCCAGGGAAGGAACGAGGCGTTCTCGACCGGATCCCACGCCCAGTAGCCACCCCATCCGAGGACTTCGTACGACCACCACATGCCAGCGATGATCGCGGCGGAAAGAAAACCCCAGGTGAGCACAGTCCAGTTGCGCGTGAGGCGAATCCAATCGTTGGACTCCGCCTCCCCGGACAGCAGCGCGCCAATCGCAAAGGCAAAGGGCACACTCATGCCGACGTAGCCCAGGTACAGCAGCGGCGGATGCACCCCCATGAGGATGTGATTCTGCAGCAGCGGGTTGGGCCCGGGTCCATCAGCGGGAACCGGGAACACCAACTGGAACGGATCCGCGGGGCCGATGAGCAGAATCGCGAAGAATGCGGACACCAGCATCAACACCATCGCAGCATACGGCACGAGCGTGCCAGCCCTGCTCCGGTTGATGGACACCACCAGCATGGCGTAGAACGAGAGCACCCACGCCCAGAAGAGGATTGAACCCTCGAGGGCGCCCCACAGCGAGATGATGGTATAGAACAGCGGCGTGGCGCGACTGCCCACCTGCGCGACGTACGACACCGAGAAATCGTGCGTCACGAGTGCGACGATCATCGTGAGCGCGGCGATGGAGACGAGCAGGAAGTTGGCGTACACCGATCCGTACGCGATCGCCACGAGATCGGGACGTCCGCGTCGGAGCGCCACGGGCACCATGATCACGCCCAACAGCAGGAAGGGCAGCGTGACGAGCAGCGCGCCGTGGCCGATGAGATTGTTCACGAACCCGGTGCCTTGATGAGCGTCTTGTACATCGCCTGCGGCGTTTCGCCCGGTTTCGGCGCACGGTATTCGTTGGAGTGCTTCACAATCAAATTCGTCGAGTTGAACACGCCATCGCGATGATATCGGCCTTCGACAACGACACCCATTCCGTCGCGGAACATCTGCGGTGGTGCACCATGCGACTGCACGGCGATATCGCCGCTGCCATCGGTGACCGTGAACGAAAGCTCGCGCGCCATGTCGTCCCATTTTACGGAGCCGGGCTTCACCTGACCGCCGAGTCGCACGGGGACGTCCACCCCGTCGGTGCCCTTCGCGAGCAACTCCTTGGGCGTGAGGAAGTACACGACATTCTTGTCGAGACCTCCATACAGCATCCACGCGAAGACGAGCACAATCACGGTGAGCGCGGCGATGATGCCGCGGCGGCTGCGCCATTTACTCGCGTTCATTGTGCCCTCGCCTGCACGGCGCGTGCGTGCAGTATGCGCGCACGGGCTGTTGCTCGCTGCACGTGCACGAAGTAGCCGATAAGTACGGCCCATGTCGCGGCGAATGCGGCCCCGACGAACAACCAGTTGTCATTCACGAAACATTTCCTCCCAATGCCACCGCTTCCAGCACATGCTCGGCCTCGCGCTCCATGAGCGCGGCCTCGTAGCGGCGACGAATGAACCAGATCATCACGAACAGGAACGCGAAGGCATTGAGACGGAGCCCGATGACATACGCGGGATCAACAGTGGCGGGACTGGATTGAATCTGGTGAATCGTGCGCCACCACCTCACGGACATATACACGATGGGCACGTTGACGGCCCCAAGCACGCCGACTGCCGCGCACCATTGTGCGCGCTGGTCGCGCTCGTCGACCAGCGCGCGCAGCGAGAGATAGCCGCAGAGGATGAGAAATAGCACGAGGGTGGACGTCAATCGTGCGTCCCATGTCCACCAGACGCCCCAGGTTGGCCGAGCCCACAGCATTCCGAGCAGCAGTGTCAGCCCCGCGAACGTTGCCGCCACCTCCGCCGCGGCCGCGGCGAGAAGGTCGTCCTGCTCACGGCGCTGCACGAGGTAGCGCAGGCCGAACACCAGCATGGCGAGTGGCGCCAGCATCGTCATCCACGCGGAGGGAACATGGACGTACATGATCTTCTGGAGATCACCCATGTCGCGATCGGGCGGCGAGATCATGATCGCAATGACTTGCGATGCGATGAGGAACGCGAGGGCCATCCACCCGAAGATCGTCCAGCGATTGAGCTGGGACCCGGAGCGGGCGGACGCAAGAGCCGCGGTAGACATGAGTCGTCAGACCTCGATCACGGATTCAAACGCAAGGAGTGTCGCGAGCGCGAAGATGACGTCGAATCCAATAAGCAGCCGCGTCCATGCGCCGGCGTCTCCCATCATGTTACCGCCAAGCAGCGCTTTCGTTGCCTGCATCGCGGCGAGCAGTACCGGCACCAGCATGGGAAAGAGCAGGAGCGGCAGAAGTACCTCCCGCGCCCTGCTGCGGCTCGCCATCGCCGCGTAGAACGTGCCGAGAATGACCAGCCCCACCGCTCCCAGAAACAAGATGGCCACCAGTGCGGGCCATTGCTTGGGGATCTGCACCTGAAACAGCACGATGCCGACCAGCACGACAACGGTCAGCATCAACGCCACAAACGCGAAGTTTGCCAACACCTTTCCCACAAAGATCGCGCGGCGCGAGCCGGGATACAGAATCAGTTGCTCGAGCGCGCCGCCATCAAGCTCCACCTGATACGAGCGGTTGAACGCCAGCACACCGGCGAATAGTGCGGCAAGCCAGATGGCGCCTGCCGCAGCGTCACGAAGCGCCTGTGCATCGGGGCCGAGTGCAAAGCCGAACAGCACGAGAATGGTGACGGCGAGCGTGAGCACGCCATTGAATCCGGCCTTGGAGCGACGCTCGGTCGTGAGGTCTTTCCATGCAATCGCGCGCGCGCGGCGCCACTCTCGCTGGAAGGTCATGGTCTCCCCGACGCGCGGGAGACGTGCGCGACGTCGGCCGCTTCGGCAGCGAGACTCGACGCAATTCGCCCATCCAGAATGCACACGGTGCGCTGGAGCAGGCCCGCGGCCGGTGCCAACTCATGCAGCACCATCAGCGCGGCGACACCGCTCTCTGCCCACTCGGCAACGAGCGTATTCAAGAGGTCGATACCATCGCTGTCGAGGTTCGAATATGGCTCGTCGAGCAACAGCAATCGCGGTCGCGAAAGCATGAGACGCGCGAGGGCGAGGCGACGCTGCATGCCGGCGGACAAGCCACGGACTTGCCGTGCTCCCGCGTGCAGTATTCCCACACGATCGAGCAAGGCGTCCACGTCACGCGCATCGCGGTCGAGCATCGCGGCGGCGAAAGCAAGATTCTCCCGCGCGGTGAGATCGTCGTACAGTCCCGGCGTGTGTGCGAGGTAGCCGATGCGTTCACGGACCGCGTTGGGCTCCTTCACGACATCGTGGCCGCAGACTCGCACGGTGCCGGCGTGCGGCCTGAGTAGCGTCGCAACCACGCGGAGCAGCGTGCTCTTCCCACTCCCGTTTGCGCCGAGGAGGCCAACTACTTCCCCAGCCTCTACTGAGAGTGATGCGCCACGCAGCACCCAAGTCGACGCGAAGCGGCGGGCGACACCAGTTGCATCGAGTACGGGCGGTGCGCCTGACATCGACATCATCGGACTCTCAACGCGACGCGGGGGACGCCTTCGCGAGCGCGTCGTCGATGTCGCGTGCGTGCTCGCTGTATTCCTTGAGCGCGCTGCGCTCCGACGGCGCCGCGGTCACGAGTACCTTCTGAAATCGCGCCGCCGCTTGTGCATCGCCACGCGCTTCGGCGGCACGGATGGCCAGCACCAGTCCCAGCAGATGATTGGGCCGCGCCCTGAGAATGGTGTCGGCCTCGGCACTCGCGCGTACGTTGTCGCCGATAGCCGCCGAGATCACGCCGATGTCATACTGCGCGTGCGCATCAACCGGTCCGAGCATCTCATACGCCTGGATGGCCATGGGCGCGAAGAAGCGCGCGCTGTCGACCTTTCCCTGCTCGGTATAAAGCATTACGCGATTGAAGAGCCGGCTCGCGCGCTCCTCGGGCGACATCTGTGAAATGTCCGGCGCGGTCGCCCCACCGGCGGCAGGCAGCGACGCGAGTGGTGTCTGCACCTCCGCCGCGGTCGCGACCGGTCCGTTGGAACGCCGACCAGTCATCACGCCGGCAACAAATGCGAGCAGCACCACCACTGCGGCGCCGCCAACAATTGTCGCCAGACGGTTGGTACGAGGCGCATGCGCGGCCAGCCTGGCGGCCGCGCCGCACTCGGTGCAGAAGCGTCCGGACACGGTTTCTCCGCATCGCGGACACGTTGCGGTGGTCTGATCAGTCATGGGAAGAAGAATTCGGTGTGATCACGAGGTCGGCGCTTTCGGCTTCGCCAACTCGTGCATGCGCCGCAAGACGGAATCATTCAACGAATGCGACACCGGAGGGGGCTCACCATTCCGCATTCGGATGTCGGCAAGTGCGCGTTCCGCCATCGCCGTGTCACCCATGGCACGCGCAACCATATAGATGCCGAAGAATGGCGCTGCATGTTGCGGCGCCATGGCAGACGCCGAGCGATAACTGGCGAGCGCCTCGGTGTACGCCTTGCGACGGTAGAACGCATTGCCGCTGTCGAGGGCGGCCTTTGCCTGCGGGCCGATTATGCCGTGCGCCGCCGCCATGGCTCGGACACTATCGCCGGCGGTTTTCTGCCCCAGCGGCACCTTCGGCGCATCGCTGCTTCGGGAGCATCCCATGGCGGCGACGAGTACGACGCACGCCCGGCGCAGGAGGAGTGATCTATTCATGGCGTAAGCGGATTCTTGAAGTGACAATAGAGGCAGAGGCGCGGGTTGGCGCGCGACATCCTTGCTGCGTCGAAGGCTGGGCCGTGCGGGCTGATGCGCGACCCGACCTGCGAATGACATTGCATGCAGTATGTCTGCTGGTGACAGGTTGTGCATGACTTGAGATCCTGCCGCGCAGCCTTTCCATGCTGGAGGAGCCACAGCGGTTCGGCGTTGTGGAACACGGTGCTCCTCGTGTTGCTCGTTGCGGCAATTCCTACCTGGCGATGACAGTCACGGCAGAACGCTTCAGTGGAATGACAGCTGCTGCAATCGGTCTCCCGCCGGTAGGCTTGCGGCGCGTGCGTGGAAACAAAGTTGTTCGCGTGATAGCGGCGCGTCACTTTTTCCCCGGCGTGACAATCCGTGCAGAAGCGACGGGCATGGCAGCCCTCGCACGTAGAGGCGCCCGACGCCGCTTGCGCACCATGCGCGCGCGCGAAGCCTGCGGCGTGCACGCGCACCACGCGTCGCGTGGTATCGTGCAGCTGCACACGCGGCTGCGTTGACAGCGGCGGCATGCTCCGAGCAACAACGGTCAAGGACGCGAGCGTGAGATCGGGCAAGCCCGCCGGCCGGGTGTGGAACAGCTTCACGCCTGGCGCAGTTGCCTCGCCGGCATCAGGAAGCTTCTGCAATACTTCGCGAGACCCATCGCCGGTGTGACAGGTTTCGCAGCTCGCACGCGCGTGGCAGGTGGCACAGCGCGCGATGCTCGTGCGTGCCGCTGCGCCGTGCAGGACGGCGAACTTTGCCACACGATGATCGGCGGGAGCCGCATAGGTGGCCCCTCGTCCGGCGACGAGTCGCGCCACTCTCGCATCGGTCGCGAGAGCGCGAATGGCAGGCTGGCGCGCACCATCCACATGGCATCGCTGGCAGCTTTCGCGTGCATGGCAGGTCGCGCAATTGGCGATCGACGCAGTTGCCTTCGCACCGTGCGCGCTGATCCACTCTGGCCGCGCATGCGACGGCGGCTTGGGCAACGCGCCCACGCGCTGGTCACTCAATCCCGTGGCCGCGGCGAGCGTGCGATGACACGTCGCACACACGGTGCTCTCGGCGAGATGTGCCGTGGCGTCGTGTCGGTGACACGACATACAGCGTTCTGGTGTTGCGCGCGCGACATTCATCCACGGCGCGGCGTCGGTCATTGCGTGACACGATTCGCATGCCGCCACTTTGGTGGTAGTGACATGCTGTGTGTGCGAATACGTCAGCAGTCCGGGTGCCTTTTGCAGCGGCGCGGTCCACGTCACT
>JBBQHJ010000168.1:0-10090 GCA_038323865.1 Gemmatimonadales bacterium | reverse complement strand
CCGAGTACCTCGCCTGCTTCCTCGGCGAGTCCGGCGGCGGCGTCGAGCAGGCGTTGTTCGTCGCTCAGTGTTGTGTTGATCGTTCGCGCCGCAGCGAGTTGGTAGTCGTCGAGGGTCATGAGAAAAGCAGATCCATCGCTGCGCTCAGGATGACAACTCATCACGAATACGTCACGCGTGGGTCGGCCTTCGCGTACGCGACATCCGTCAGCAAGTTGACGAGCACAAACACAGCGCTGAGAAAGAGTACCGACCCTTGGATAGCCGGGAGGTCGCGGCGCGCGATCGCATTCACCACGTACCGCCCAATGCCGGGCCAGGAGAAGATCGTCTCGGTGAGAATGCTTCCGGTGAGATACGCGCCGAAATCGAGACCGAGCACCGTGATAATTGGAATGACGGCGTTGCGCAGCGCGTGTTTGCCGACAACCACGCTCTCGCGAAGACCCTTGGCTCGCGCCGTGCGCACGTAATCGGCGCTCAATGAGTCGAGCATGGCCGAGCGTGTCATGCGCGCAAGGAATGCGATGGAGCGCATGCCGAGTGCGAGGGCGGGAAGCGCGAGGTAGCGTAGTCCACCGAATCCACTGGGCGGAAGCCAGTGCAGCGTGACTGCGAAGAGCAGGATGAGCAGCAACCCAACCCAATAGACGGGAAAGCTGATTCCGAGATAGGCAATGGCGAGTCCGAATCGGTCGACTGCTCCACCGGGCCGTCGTGCGCTGAACACGCCAAGCGTGACGCCGAGGACTGTGGCGAGCAGCATGGCAGCGCCGGCGAGCTGCAGTGTCTTCGGAAACCGTTCGAGAATGTCTTTGCGAATTGGCCGGTTCGTAATGTACGAGCGACCGAGGTCTCCCTTCACGATGCCGGAGATATAGTGGCCGAACTGCACCGGCAGCGGATCGTTGAGACGCAGCTCTTGGCGAAGGCGGGCGATGGTGGCTTCGTCGGCGCGTTCGCCCACCATGGCCATGACCGGATCGCCTGGTGCGACATACAGCAACAGGAATGCGACAACCAGTACGCCGAATAGTGTCGGTATGGAAAGCAGCAGTCGTCGCAGGATGAACGCAGACATTACTTCGCGGCCGGAGCGGACTTGGTGACAGTGAGCCAGGGCTGGCCGTTGAAGATCGTTGGCGGAACGAAGCCATCGATCCACGGTTGCACCGCGTACAGCTCACTGTAGAAGTAGAGGAAGATCATCGGCGCATCGTGAAATGCGAGCTCGTCGGCCTGTTGGTACAGCGAGACACGCTTGGCTTCGTCCTGCTCGCGTCGTGCCTGCGAGACCAGCGAGTCGAAGCGAGCGTTGCTGTAGTACGAGACATTGCCGCCGACGCCCTTGTTGGTGCTGTGCAGCAGCGGGTAGAGAAAGTTCTCTGCGTCAGGATAGTCGGCGTACCAGTCTTTCACGAAGAGATCCGTCTGTCCCTTGCGCGCGGCTTCGCGCGCGGCGGCGCTTTCGCGCTGGACGATCTTGAGCCGAATTCCGGAGCGCTGGAGATAGCCTTGGAGAGTCTCAGCGATGCGCACGTAGATAGGATTTGTCGAGGTCCACAGTTCGAGGTCAATGCCGTTCGGAAAGCCTGCCTCGCGCAGGAGTGCCTTGGCCTTGAGCGTGTCGAACTCGTAGCCGACGCGAGCCTTGTCGGAGCCCGGCAGAGAGAAGGGCACGACGCCGGCCGCCAGTTCGCCGCGACCGGCAATGAGATTCTTGACGAGGATGCGGCGGTCGATGGCGTGATTGAGTGCCTGTCGAACGCGAACGTCCTTCAGCGGACCGCGTGTGGTGTTGATGGCGACGTACACGAGCTCGAGAGACGGGGTGGACATGAGCAGCTTCTTCCGCTCAACGTCTTCCTGCCAGCTGGCGATGTCGGTTTGCGGAATTTGAAGAACGTCCACGTTGCCACTTTCGAACTCGGCAACTGCCGTGCTCGGCTCCGCGATGATGCGTGCCTTGAGTGACTCAGCCTTCGGTGCGCCGCCCCAGTATTTCGGATTCGGCACGAAGAGCAGGAAGTCGTCGTGCTTCCATTCGACGAGCTTCCATGGACCTGTGCCGACGGGATTCTCGCCGAAGTTTGCTGCGATGCGGTCGGGCGTGATGGCCGCGACCGGCATGGCCAGCAGCTTCGGGAAAATGGCGAACGGCTCCTTGAGTGTGACAACGACGGTGGAGTCGTTCGTCGCACTGACTCCGGTGAACGCGGGCGCCTTGCCGTCGGCGAACTCCTTCGCGCCCTTGATGGGATAGAGCGGCCAGCCGCGTCCGCCTTTTACCTTGGGATCGAGCACGCGCTGCCAGCTCGCGAGCACCTGTCGTGCGACGAACGGTGTGCCGTCGGTGAAGGTGACGCCGCGTCGCAGGTGGAAGGTGTAGGCGATGCCGTCGGGCGAGACATCCCAGCTCGTGGCGAGCGCGGGCACGACGTCGCCGGCGGGGGTGAAGCGCGTCAGGCCATCGAACAGGTAGCCCGTGGCGCGCCCCGTTGGGACGTCGGTGGAGAGCGCGGGATCGAGGGAGCGCGGATCGTAGTTATCGCGCGAGTCGACGATGGTGCGTCGGTTGCCTCCGTCGCCCCCACCGCAGGCGGTCAGCAGCAGGCCGGCGGCGAGCAGGACGGAACAGCGCATGGTGTTCTGGCGTAAGCAGTTGACAGCACGGCGAAGGCGCGAGAAGTTACGCCCTACAGGGAGCAGCGTCAAACGAAACCGCGCCCGCCGGATTCTTTCCCGCGCGGGCGCGACGTGTAGTTGCAAGTTGCGTCCCTCCGCTCGTTCTCCCGCACAACGTTCATGGCAAAGAAAGAGACTCGATCGTCCCGTAACACGGCGCGACTCGACGGCTACGTCTATCGCCGCGCGCTCAAGCCGAACGAACTGATTCCCGCGATCGGCGTTGGTGTCGCGGCAGGACTTGTCGCGTACTACGTGGCGCGCCTGTTCATTCAGCGCACGCCGTTGTTGCCCGAAGAGCGTCGCATTGGCAAGCATCACGCAACGGGAAGAGTAACGGAATGAGCGAAGGTCGCGGAGCTCTGTGGCGACGGGTCGCCGTGAGCGCCGCTCTGCTTGCTTCGTTCGCCGGAGTCGCGGGGGCGCAAACCACGGAGTGTGACACGGGAGAGCCTGAAGTTCGCTCGCTCGCCTTCACCGGTAACTCCGTGTTTCGCGCGAGTGATCTTTCGCTGCGCATCGTGACCACGCCATCGGAATTCCTGCGACGCAGCTTCCGCGTGGTCGGCGTGAAGCATTGTCTCCACAGCGATGAACTTCGTCTCGACGTAGGCCGCCTCCGCATTTTCTATCGGCGTCACGGCTATTTCTCCACGCGCGTGGATACCACCGTCACGCAGCTGAAGGATGGTTACGGTGGTGTGAGTGTGAGCTTCGCCATTCGCGAAGGCGAGCCGGTGCGCGTGGACACGCTGACCATGACCGGCATCGATGCAACGATTGCAGGCATCGTTGACACGTCGTCGCTTGGACTCGCGCCAGGCATGGTGTTCGATCAGACGCGACTTCAGGCGGCCGTGGATTCCATGCGCACGCGACTGCGCGACAACGGATATCCGCGGGGCGAAGTGATCGGCAACTACAGCGCCGATACGACGACGCGTCGCGCGCGCGTGAACTTCGATGTATTGGCGGGCGCGCCCGCGCACGTCGGCGCGATTCGCGTGACGGATAGCCCGTTGCCGGGCGCGCCTCGCCGGTTGAGCGACAGCACGATCATGCGGTTGCTCGGTGTTGAAACGGGCAATCTCTATCGCGAACGCGAGCTCATTGCCGCGCAGCGCGCGCTCTATCAGTCGGATCTGTTCCGTCACGTCGAAGTGGCTGTTGTCGCCGACAGTTCGTACCGGCGCGGTGATTCCACGGTGGCACTTCAGGTGACCGTGGATGAGAACTACCTGCGCAACGTGGAAACGGAAGGCGGCTGGGCGGTGCTCGATTGCTTCAAGGTACGCGCGCAATACACCGACAGAAACTTCCTCGGCAATGCGCGGCGACTCGAGCTGTCCGGTCAGCTCTCGAAGCTTGGCTATGGAGAACCAACGCGCATTGCCGGCGGCGGCCTCTGTGCGCCGGCCATTCATGCCGACTCGTTCAGCTCCAAGCTGAACTATCAGGTGAGCGCGACGCTGCGTCTGCAATCGTTCGTCGGACTGCGAGCGCCGACGCTGTCGGTATACAGCGAGCGACGCGGAGAATATCAGGCATTCCTGCGCAACACGCTCGTTGGTGGCGAAGCTTCAGTGACGTACACGCCGATTCGCGCGACGCCGCTCCGCCTCGCGTATTCGCTCGAGTACGGCCGCACGGAGGCGCAACCGGCCTTGCTCTGCGCAGTGTTCAATCGATGCGACGCGGAGTCGCGCGCGCTGATCACGGATCGCGATCGTCCACTCGCTGTCGCGAGCGCGCATCTCGATCGCGCACGGATCGACAATCCGTTCAGTCCGCGTTCCGGAACAGCGCTGCGTCTCGATCTCCGTGCGTCGGCGAAGGAGATCGGTTCCGACGAGAATTTCCAGTTCGTAAAGGCGCTCTCGGATGCTGCGTTCTACCGCGGTATTGGGAGCATGGTAACGTTCGCGTCGCGCCTGCGGCTTGGCACCGTGCTCGGAAAGAGCCTGAGATTCGGGGATCCCGTCGGCTTCGTTCCGCCGCAGGAACGGCTCTATGCTGGCGGCGCGTCGAGCGTACGCGGCTATCAGCAAAACGAGCTCGGCGACTTGATCTATATCGCCGAGAATCCTCCGCAGCAGGTGGGCACGGGAGACACGGTGTATTTCCGCGTGACGACTGACGGAGTGCGGCGTGTTGTACCGGTGGGTGGTGATGCCCTGATCGTGGCCAACTTCGAACTTCGAGTGGCGAGCCCTGTTCTCTCGGATCTTGTTCAGTACGCGCTGTTTGCCGATGCCGGTGATGTCTGGCAGCGGGGACGGGCCGCGGGCGGGCAGAATCACAAGGCATCGGCGCTCTGGCTGAACGGGCTCAAGTGGACCCCTGGCATCGGTGTTCGCGTTATCACTCCAGTCGGCCCCTTCCAGGCCAATGTGGGGTACAATCCGTTCGCGCGTCCGCTCGGCGCGATCTACTACGACGTCCCTCCGAACGCCACGGGATTTGCGCCGCTGTACTGTGTGAGTCCCAACAACACCATTCCAGCAATTCGCGGCGCCAACGGGTACGAACAGGCGTCGGGCAGTTCATGTCCGGCCACGTTCCGCCCCGACCAGTCGCGCACGTTTTTGAGTCGCCTCACCTGGACGTTTTCGATCGGGCCGGACTTTTGAGTCACTAGAAAACGGTCAACGTCAGTTCCTCGCACCTCGTACCTCGACCATTGACTCGCCGAAATTTCATCGCCCTCGTCAGCCTGTGCGTTTTCGTTGCGCTCGGGCTGATCGTGATTGGGCTCGGCGTGTTTGCGACGCAGTCTGAATACGGGCAGGACACCCTGCGTCGCGCCGCTGAGGCGCGCGTCAAGTCGGCGATTCTCGGCAAGGTGCACCTGGGCAGAATCCACGGAAACTTGCTGACCGGCGCGACCATCGATTCGCTCGAGCTGCGCGACGAAGAGGATTCACTGTTTGTCGCGACGGGCCCGATCTCGGTGGAATACGATCCGCGCGACCTCATCGACCGGCGGCTCTGGTTTCGCAAGGTGAACGTCCAGCACCCGGTGATCGTGCTCCGGCAGCACGAGAATTGGAAATGGAACTACCGGAAAGTGCTGAAGCTCGGAGGGCCGCAGAAAAAGAATCAAGGTCCCGAGCGTGGCTTCTCCGATTTCGTTGTCCTCGACTCGGTGCACATTTCACAGGGCGCGAGCTTTCGTCTCACGCTGCCGTGGCACGCGGATGATTCGCTGCGCGGCGTGAAAAGAGACAGTGCTATCCGCGCGAACATCGGACGCACGGATCACGAGATCCGCCGCACGCGCGAAGGTTTTACGCAGACCTATCGCTGGGACAAGGCATACGCGTTTCTACCGCACATTCGTATTGCCGATCCAGACAGCGTTGGGCAGCTCTTCCTGATCGATACCCTACACGTCGCGGAATCCACGCCTCCATTTCTGTGGCGCAACATCAAGGGTCAGGCGTACGTGCACGCGGATAGCGCGTGGTTCACGGCGTCGCACTTCGATCTTCCCGCGTCGACCGGACGCGCCAATGGCAAGGTCGTGTGGGGTAGCGATCTCCCGGTGCGCTATGCCGTTCACGTCATCGGCGATAGCGTGTCGATGGCGGACGTGGCGTGGGTGTATCCAACGCTGCCGACAACGGGCAGCGGTAAGATGGTGCTCGACATTCGCAACGAGTCCAATCTGAATCTGCTCGACTACGCCATCACCGACATGGATGTGCGCTCCACCAAGTCGCGGTTGCGTGGCAACATGACGTTCGAGATTGGCGGCCTGGTGCTCGGCGTGCATGACGTGAAGCTCGTTGCCGATCCCGTGGACTTCGATCTCCTCCGCACGTTGAACGGAAAGCCATTTCCGGCGGACTGGCAGGGGACGCTCACGGGTACGGTGACTGCGCGTGGCGGCCCCGTGACGCACTTCGTGGTGGACGGCTCTGATTTCACGTTCCGTGATGCACACGTGCCTGGCGCAGTGTCGCACCTGCAGGGGCATGGTGAGCTCGACATCCTGTTCCCCGCGTTCACGGCGTTTCACAACTTTTCCGCGCGGACCGATCGGCTCGAGCTGCGCACACTGTCAGCGATCTACCCGTCATTTCCGCGTATGACCGGTATTGTTGCGGGGAGTGCGGTGCTGGATTCGTCGTGGCTCGACGTACGTGTCTCGAATGCCGAGCTCACGCACACCGATGGACCGGCTGAGCCGTCGCATGCGACAGGCGGCGGGCGCATCACGTACGGCATTCCGTTCATGTCGTACGATTTGACGTTGCAGGCATCGCCGCTCTCGCTGACGACACTCGCCGAGTCGTATCCGAAGTTTCCATTGCGTGGTGTGTTGAGTGGGCCGGTGCGCGTGCGCGGCACGGCGGACAATCTTGACGTCAGCGCGGATCTCGCTGGTCCGGCCGGCCACATTTTCTACACAGGCAAGGCCGACGCGGACTCGATTGGCGGGTACGGTGCCAAGGGCACGGGCACGATCGATTCGTTGAATGTTGCGGCGCTGTTTGGAAAGACGACGCCTGCTACGTCGCTGAACGGCAGTTACGAGACGGACATTCTCGGAGATTCATTGGCGAATCTCGATGGCAGCGTTGCCGTACGTCTCGAGAAATCACTCGCGGACAGCATCGGCATTTCGCAGGGAATTGCGCGTCTCCGATTCGATCGCGGTGTGCTGCTCGTAGATACGGCGCGGTTTGCGACAGTCGTTGGTGTGTTGCAAGCGCGCGGCGCGCTGGGTCTGATGCGCGCGCCCGGTAGTGATTCGTTGGCGTTTGCCATTGATGCAGATTCTCTCGGTGGATTGCGACGCTATCTCGCCAGCGCGCTGTCAGCGGGCCATGACTCATTGACTGGCGCGCTCTCGATTCGCGGAGCTGCGCGCGGCATGATCGACACACTCGACGTGCGTGGAACTCTGCACGGCCGGTCGATCGTGGTGGGTACGTCGCGGTCGCAGGATGTTTCGTCGACCTTCGCCATCGGGACGGCGAAGGAGCACGTGTTCGGGACCGTGACAGCACATGCTGACACGGCGGTTGTCGGAGGCATCCGTCTCGATACGGCCAGCGTTGGTGTGCGCGTTCGCGATGTCGGTGATGCGCGGTTCGCGGTTGGGGCTCGCGTCGATAATGGCGCGCTTGTTCGCGGCAGCGGTGACTGGCACGCGGTGGGTGATACCACGCAAGTTCGCGTCGACACGCTCGACATGACGCTCGGCACCGCGAATTGGGCGTTGCGTCGTCCGTCGCTGTTCAGCACGTCGCCCAGGGGGATCACGCTGGACACGCTTCTCTTTGCGAATGCGACCGGCGCTCGTATCGCCGGATATCTGCGGGCGCCAACTGATGCGCCTGCGACCGGGCGATTCGTCGCCGATTCACTTCCGCTCGCTGATGTGGGCGCATTTGCGCAGTTGCCGGAAGCGCTTTCGGGAGCGCTTTCCGTTGCATTGACTATTGGCGGCACGAAGGACGCACCGACGCTCACACTCGGCGCCAGCGCGAGCGCGCTCAAATACGCGGGGCTCGCCACTGATCTCGTTCGCATCGACGGCGACTATGCATCGAAGCGCCTTGCATTACGCGCAGACTTGCAGCGCGGCGGACGCTCGATTCTCGATGGAACGCTGAGCTATCCCGTTGCGCTCACATTGTTCTCGGCCAGCGCTACGGATGACTCGCTGCGTGGGCGGCTTCACGCCGACAGCGTGGATCTCGCGCTGGTTGAAGCGCTCATGCCCAAGGTGAAAAGTGCGACCGGGCATCTCGCACTCGATCTCGCGATCAGTGGTGTGTCGGACCAGCCGCATGTCGGCGGCCGCATGGTCGTCACGAAGGGTGGCATCGAAGTGCCGGACTACGGGCTCAAGCTTTCAGACATCGAAGGGTTGATTCGCGTTGACGCGGCGCACGATTCTGTTGCCGTTGAACGGCTCGCGTGGACGAGTCCTGCGAGCAATGGTACGGCGACACTCGGTGGTTCGGTGGTGTTCCGCGATCGTGCGCAGCCGAAGCTGGACCTCCGGCTCGATGCCCAGTCGTTCCGTGCGGTCGATAAGCGCGGGCTCGCGCGGCTCGACGTATCGACTGGTGCGGGCGGGTTGGCGCTTCGCGGAACGCCCGAGGCGGCGACGCTCAGCGGTTCAGTCGATGTCGATCGCGGAACGATCTACATCCCCGAATTGGTGAGAAAGCAGATCGTCGATCTCACCCCCGATGAGTTCGCGCAGCTCTACGATACCACGGATGTGCGCAATCGCTCGTTGATGCCGCAGCCACCAAGCGCGCTCGTGGAGCACCTCGAGCTTCGCGGCGTGGCGGTGCGATTGGGCGAGGACGTCTGGCTCCGCTCGCGCGAAGCGAGCATCAAGCTCGGCGGCTCACTCAACGTCACGCGCGTGATCGATGATCGTGACGTGACTCGCGCCTCGAGAACCCGCGCAGGCAAGCCGGATTCGGCGCGCTACAAGCTGGCGTTAAGCGGATCCTTGAGTGCGGATCGCGGCACGTATACGCTCGATCTCACGGCCGTGCAGCGTGAGTTCCAGGTGCAGAGCGGACGCATTACGTTCTTCGGGACGCCGGACTTCAATCCCGAGATTGATGTGTCGGCGCAATACAGTGTGAAGCAGTCGAATCGCGCCGACATCGGAATTCGCGCGCGCATACACGGCAACTTCTACCCGCAGCCGCAACTCGAGTTGTCGAGCACCGATGCCTATCTGTCGCCATCGGACCTCGTGAGCTATCTCGTGACGGGGCAGCCGAGTTTCGAGCGCACGGCGGATGTCGGCACGCAGCAGCGCGCCTTCGAGTTTCTCGTCCCGACGGTGGGCGCCTCAGTGAGTCGCGCGCTCCGTGAGCAGCTCGGCGGCGTAGTCGATCTCATTCAGATCCAATCGGGCGCGTACGACCCGCTTGGTGCCAGCACCGGCGGTCAGTTCCGGAGTATTCTCTCGAGCACCCGCCTGGGCGGCGAGAAGCAGATTTCCGACAAGCTCTTCTTCAGCTTCAGCACCGGTCTCTGTCAGCTTGGCGGCTCCACCGCGGATGCATCGCAGCAAGGATTCACTGGGTTCGTGAACGCCATCGAAGGCAAGCTCGAATACCGCTTTCCCACGATCGCACCAGACAAGCTCGCGTTGCGCGCTGGCCGAGAGCCGGCGGCGGCGGCGCTCAGGTGCAGTGCGCAGCAGGTGCGTGGCTTCGTTCCGACGCCGGAACAGTGGGGCTTCTCGCTCTTCCGGTCCTGGTCATTCTGAAGCGGGCGTTACTCATCGCGAACCCGGCCTCGCGGCGCGGCGCGCGACTCATCACCTCGGCGCAGCAAGCAATTGTTGCCGCCGGATTGGAGTGCGAGGTGTTGCTCACGGAGCGGTCAGGTCACGCTCGCGAGTTGAGCGCCGCACACG
>JBBQHJ010000167.1:0-10112 GCA_038323865.1 Gemmatimonadales bacterium | reverse complement strand
CCTCGCCCATTGCGGGAAAGATGCGCTCGATCTCTTCGATGCTCTCGCAGTCTATGCTGATCCAGACATTGTTGCCAACAGTCACCGGCATGCCGGGCGAGTCTGATGCCATCAGCACCGCACTGCCCGCTGTGAGCTTCGCGTGCATGATGCGATCGTCATTGCCAGGCGGTTGGTGCGCGCCGGCATCCTTGAACGTCTGCATCTCGAGTTCTCCACCGAGACACGCCTTGTAAAACGTCATGGCGTCGCGGGTAGCACCATCGAAGTTGACGTACGGCAGGAATGATTTCACTGGTTTCTCGAGAAGAGATAAGACAATCTAGACCGCACTACCACCGCCACGCGCAATACGCAACGTGAGATGACGCTTTACGTCGGGCCACTCTTGCAGCAGGATACTATACATCACGCTGTCCCGCACGGAACCATCGCGACGAGCGGCATGATGGCGCAGTACACCATCCTTCTTGGCACCAAGCGCCTCGATGGCGCGTTGCGAACGAAAGTTGAAGTTGTCGGTTCTGAGACCGACAAGCTTGCAGCCGAGTGTTTCGAAGGCGTGCGTCATGAGTAGCAGCTTGCAACTCGTGTTCACGTGCGTGCGCTGCATGCTTCCTGAATACCACGTGTAGCCAATCTCGACACGCTCCACGGTCGGCACGATGTCGTGATAGCGCGTGCTGCCCACGATGTTGCCAGTCTCGAGATTGCGCACGACCCACGGCAGCATGTGCCCCGCCGTCTGGCCGGTGAGCGCATCGTCGATGTACTTGGCGACCTGGCTGGGATTCGGCACGGTTGTGTACCACAACTCGTGCAGCTTGCCATCTTCGCCCGCCGCTGCGAGGGCAGACTCGTGCTCGCGAGTCAAAGGTTCGAGGCGCACGCCGTGTCCCTCAAGAACTAGTGGTGCAATCGCGTTCATGTGCCGCCGTGTGTGCGTTGAAGTGCCATCATGATGATATCATCGTACGTCCCGTCAATCTTGCGCGACTGCTCCTTCACACCCTCCACACTGAAACCGAGCCGGCGGTAGAGCGCAATTGCGCGTTCGTTCGACGCGAATACTTCCAGCTCCACGCGCTCCAGCCCAATGTCCCAAGCACGTTGGATGGCCGCTTCCGCAAGCCGACCACCAAGCCCCTGCCCTCGCGCCGACGGCAACACACCCATGCCGAGTTGTCCGCCGTGCCTGAATCCTTCTTTTGGATTTATGACGATGTCACACCAGCCTACGACAACATCATACTCGTCGAGCGCCAACACTTGCACACCGGCGCCTTCGATCAAGGCCATCACAAACCCACGAGCACCGTCCGCAGACGGACCTTCCACGAGCGCGAGATATTTCCGTTCGCGCGCCACAACATCAACGCACCGCTGAAACCCGGCGACGTATTTCTCATTCGTCGGAACAATGCGAATCTCTGTCACGCGCGCAGTCGTTGCACGATCGCAGCAACATGGAGCGCAGTCGTGTCGAGCACCGGCACGCCGGCAATGACGTCGTCGCGAAGAAGCAACGGCAACTCAGTTCCTCCCAGCACCACGGCATCAATGTTCTCATCTCGCCGCAGGCGATCAATGAGAGCGATAAACTGCGCTCGCGTCTCGTCGCGGAAGTCACCCTTTAGTAGCTGATTCATATATCGGTCGTGCACCCACGCTTTCTCGTCGGCACTCGGCAACGAAATCGAAAGGCCGTTCCGTGAGAAGACGTCTGGATAAAACGCTGCATCCATAGTGAAACGGGTACCGAGCAAGGCGAGTTTCACGAAGCCTCGGCGCTTGGCTTCCGCCGCACAGACCTCGACAATGCTCAGCAACGGAATCGATGATCGCGCGACGAGCTCGCCGAACACGATGTGCGGTGTGTTTGCCGTGATCGCTGCAAACGTGACACCTGCACCTGCAAGGCGCTCGATCGACGCCAGCAGATACACGATCAACGCCGGCTTTTGATGCTCCACCAAGCTGAGCGCATATCGCACATCGACACTGTCGATGAGCAACGACGGCGCCGTCAACGGCGTCTCGCGCTGCCACGCCTCGAGAATACGACGGTAGTAATCGATCGTCGATTCAGGGCCGAGCCCGCCGACGAGTCCCACCCTCGTCATCGCACTATTCGCTTCGAACGCCGCGCGCGATCTGCGAGACGATCGGCACCGCAACAAACGGAATATGCCCGACCACCTGGATCCACCACTTGTACGTGAAGTTGGGCGGACGATGCGTGAGCGATGGAATTACCACGAGCGACATCACCATCCAGATCACCGGTCCATACACCGCCGCCACTGCGAGCATGCCGCCGCTAGTAGAAATGCGCTGCCGAATCCACGACGACTGCATCGCCAGTACGAGAAGCACGGTGGACCAGCCGAGCGCGACACCAAAGTGCATCAACAGCCCGATCAGGGCGGTCTGCGTTCCGCCATCCATCGCCTCTTTGCCGAGCACCGTTGATGCGACGCCCTGAAAGAGCTTTACCGCCGTCGAACCGTAGAAGAACTGGGCAAGCGCGCCGGAAAACGCGCCATCAACAACGGCGGTAAGAAGCCAGGCGCGGAGGAGATGCTTTATCGGATCCTTGATCATGCGCCAATTATGGCACGCCGAGCCGTTCCACGCGACCGCTCGTGCGTTACGGATTCATTACGGAGAGATACGCGGTCCACGGACCAATCACGTCACGGTATTGACGCGCCATCACTCGCGCCATCTGTACCACATGGCCAAGGTCGTGTGCGACCCATGTGGCCAGCAGTTGCCTGAGTGTCACCGCACCGAATGCTGGGTGAATGGCCTCGAGCGTGAGCTGCGCATCACTCACATTCCACCCCTTCAACACCCGCACGTTCTCGGCGCGCACTTGTTCGAACTCATCGAGCAGATCGCCGAGTGACTTGCCCTCACTCTCCTGGAATTGTGCAAGACGATCATACGGAGTGAAGCGCCGGTCGTCGCCCTGCTCGAGAATAATTCGTGCACGCGGAATCCAGTCGGTCCGCTCGCCGTGGATCAGGTGTCCGAGAACGACATACGGACTCCACGTCTCCGGACCCTCTGTCGCGTTCGTCCACGTGGACGGAAGTCCTTCAAGCATGCCACGCACTGTGCGCGGCGTGCGTTCGAGAATCGCGATTCCTTCCGGAAGTGTGAAGTCCATGCCGGTATGATCAGCCGCAGCCTTCGACGTATCCCACTTCGGGCAACTTTCCCGAGCGAATTGCGGTGACGGTCTTGCCGTCCGTCTCGAACACCATGCGGTACATGATGTCGACGCTCACGGTTGGCTTCACCGTGTAGTAGTGTCCGCCCTTGATGTACTTGTGCGGCGTCTCGTCGTAGCGCGTGTAGTAGATCTCCTTGAGACGATCTTCGGTATCGCCGATTCGCGCGCCTTCGAGCGTGGCCGTTGGCCCACTTCGCACTTCGACTCGTGCGATCTTGCCGCGCGTCAGCATTACCCAGATGCCGGCCGGTGCATCCTTCAACGTGGCGTACTCGCACTGTGTCTGGCCGGTGCCCTTGAGCTCCAGCGCATTGTGTGTGGTGTCCTTCGCGATGGCGATGCTCATGCCCGCTTCGAGCCAGTTGATGCCGCGCGGCGTTATGACCCAGGCGTTCGTCGTCGTGTCTTTGGCCGGCTTCTTCGCTGTTTCCACAGGCGGCGGCGTGTTCACCGTGTCGGCTGGTATCTGCTTCGCCTCAACCGGCTGCGCAAGCGTTTTGTCGACAGGCGCCTCCTCACTCGAGCAGGCACAAATCCCAAACGCGACGAACACTACTGGAAGTTTGAAGCGCATCTTGGCTCGCATTGAAGCTGGTCGCCAGGATCCACTCCTGGCCGAGGGTCGTTCAGAACCTTCCCAAACATATCTCGCAGGTGTGATTGCGGCGTGACATCTGCGCACCAATTCACGTCCGTCACGTTCAGCCGGCCCGGTCGGCCGCGTAGACCCATGTTTCTCGACCGGAGGCAAGGCGGCCCCGCACCCTCCGGTAGCCTGCGGGTTCGTACGAATCGGCGCGCGCGAGATCCTCCTCCGCCACTTCGAGCGCCACGCCGCTGATGCGGTCGGAATCGCGTCCGGTGAATCGCACAATGTTGTGATGACTCTTGCCGCCTGCCAGCGTGCGTCCGAACGTTGCGCGCTGCACATCGGCCTGCTGAAGCGTTCCGTACGAGAAAAGGAGTGGCATAAGCTAGCCGCGCTGCTGCCGGAGTACTTCATATACTGCGATGGCCACGCTCGTGGACAAGTTGAGCGAGCGCACGAGTGGCGAATGAATCGGCAGACTCACGAACCGGTCGCGGAATCGCTCGTGCAGATCCTGCGGAAGTCCGCCGGTCTCACGGCCAAATACAAGCACGACATCGCTCGACACGCCAAGAGGTGCGTCCCAGAGCAGACGTGTTGCCTTCGTCGAGAAGAACCACGGCTCACCGAGCGACGGAAGCTCCTTCTCGAACACTTCCCAGCTTGGCCAGACTCGGACGTCCACGTGCTCCCAATAGTCGAGACCAGCGCGCTTCACTTCGCGCTCATCGAGCGAGAAGCCGAGTGGTTCTATGAGATGCAACGTCGCGCCCGTCGCGAGACAGGTGCGGCCCGCATTGCCGGTGTTCCAGTGAATCTCGGGATGGACGAGTACGACGTGCGTTGCCATACCGCGCCTAGCGCTCCACCCACGGCGTGTACGCACGTGTCGGAATGAGCAGCGACGTCACGTCACTATATCCGGGCCGGTTCACGAGCATCGCATGCATGTAGGCGTTCATCTCGCCAATCATCTCGGTGTGCAGAATTCGATTGGTCGAATTGGGATGCAGCACCAGCTGGATCTGCGCACCGCGATAGCGAAGGAAATCGCCGAGTGTGTCGGCCTTCAGCGCGAATGGCGCTGAGAAATAATCGAGCATTCGATGCGAAGCCCGCCACGTTCCACCATCATCCGAAACAACCTTCTTGCCATCGAAGATGATGTCGCGATCGTCATACGCGACCACCACCATCGTGTGCTCTGGTTTCCGCCGCAACCAGTCGGCGATTTTCACACCGTGCCGAGGCTCGTAGCTATAGTTCGCGTCGAGAAATACGATGCGCTCGAGCCAATCGGGCAGTGCGTCCTGTCCCTCGATAAATCCCCAGATGAACGAGCCGCCACCACTATGCCCCGTGAGCGACACCACGAGATTTTCCGGATTGCCGAGCGTCTGACGCAACTGATCCACGATCTGTACAATGCGCGGATTCGCCTTGTCGTATGTATTGCGACTTCTCCACGCGGGCCAGCTCTTCTTGTCGGCCTCGAGATAGACCACAACCGCCTGATCGAATCCATGTTCGCGCAGCGCACGCGTCTGCGCCGCGATGTGCTGGATGTCGTACCGCCAACTGATACTATCCGTGAGCCGCCGACCCATCGTCTCGGCCGTCGAATTCCCGTTCGGCAAAGCGTAGAGAATGAGGTCGACGCGTTTCGTGAAATCCAGTTTCGACGGCGCTACGAGCGTTGCCGTCACGCCTGGTTCAATCGAGAGCACACGCGTGCGCTCACCGAAGCTTCCGCTCTGCGCGAATCCCGGCAGCTCCCTATCGACATGCTGCGCGCTGCATGCGCCAAGCAATGCCAGCAGGACGAGACGACGTATCATGAGGTGCGCTTCTTGGGCTTTGGCGGAGACGTCTTCAGCGTCCACGCCTCCTTCATCAGCGCCCGCAACTCCGGCACCTTGATCTCCTTGAGTCGTATGAGCACAGCAGCGTAACCGTCGTAGTGCGGCTCGGTGAAGAACTTCTTCGGATCCGATTGGATGAGCAGATCCTTGTCCACGAGATTTGCGACCGGAATAACGAGCACCTCGTTGTTGGGCACGCGCGTCTGCTTGGGGTCCACACGCTCCTTCCATACCCCCGCGATACGTCGTCCCTTCCCGTCCACCATCACCTCGAACGCGAAGGCTCCGTCCGATTCCTTCGTATCCGGAAGGGCGAGCGCAATTTTTCGGACATCAGCCTGTGTCGCCATCTCGAACGCTCCGTTGAACACAGACACTACTATATGGTAGTAAGCTGTCATGAGAGGTTGAGACGCGCCAGCCGAGCCCTGCACTTACTCCACGCAGCGGCGGTGTGCATCCTTCACGCAGGCAATACGCTCGAGGATTGATCGCATGACCTACGCAGCAATCACCGGTTGGGGGGCATGTATGCCACCCGCCGTACTCTCCAACGACGACCTCTCCACGTTCCTCGACACGAGCGACGAATGGATCGCCTCGCGCACCGGCATGCGCGAGCGGCGCATTTCGCACGTCTCCGCCGTCGAGCTTTCAACAGTCGCCTCGGCGCGCGCACTCGCCTGCGCCGGCATCACGGCGGCTGACATCGATCTCATCATCTACGGTGGCGTCAGCAACGACGAACTCGTCCCCAACAGTGCATCGGCCGTTCAATATTCACTCGGCGCAACGAAGGCCGCGTCGATGGACCTCAACACCGCTTGCACGAGCTTCTGCTACGGGCTCGCCACGGCAACGGCGATGATCCGCTCAGGCCAGATCAAGACCGCCATCGTCATCGGCGTGGAGTTGATCAGCCGCTATCTCGATTGGAGCAATCGCAACGTCGCCGTGCTGTTCGGCGACGGCGCGGCAGCCGTAGTCGTTCAAGCGTCGGAGAAAGAAGAAGGCATGATCGGCAGCGTGCTCGGCTGCGACGCCGAAGCGCGCCAGACGCTGCGCGTACGCGGATTCGGATGCAGCTACTCGAATGTCGGCGTCACCTTCGGCGACACGCTGTGGGATTTCGATGGACAGGCAATCTTCAAGCGCGCCGTGCAGCACATGTCGCAAGCAAGCGCGCGCGTCCTCGCCGAGGCGGGTCTCACATCTGATGATGTCGACCTCGTTGTGCCGCACCAGGCAAACTTGCGCATCATCGAAGCGGTCGCGAAATACGCGAACGTGCCAATGGAGAAGGTCATCGTCACTGTTTCCAAGTACGGCAACATGAGCGCGGCCACTGTGCCAGTCGCGCTGGTGGAGGCGCTCGAACTCGGCCGCATCAAACCGGGCGACAACATCCTCATGCCCGCATTCGGTGGTGGGCTCACGTACTGTTCACTCCTCGTACGCTGGGGCGAACGCGTCACGCCACTCGGCACGTCCGACATTGAGCTTCCACCGCTCACGCAGACCGCCCTCGAGATGGTGAACCAGATTCGGTCCGTTCAGGATCCACATGGACGTTCGCTCGCGGGCCTGATGTCGCCAGTGTTCGCCGAGACCGCTCCCGTAGTCACGCCCTGATCACACTTAGCAATGCGAAAACAAGAACCCGTCGTATTGCTCGTTGCTGGGATCATCTGCCTGGTCATCTCCAGAATTGGCGCGCTCGAACCGGGCACCTGGATTCTCGAGGTGTTTCCAATCTTCATCGCCGTGCCCATTCTGGTCGCCACCGCGAAGCGTTTTCCGCTCACGCCGCTGGCCTATCGGCTGATCTTTGTCCACGCGCTCATCCTCATAGTGGGCGGGCACTACACGTACGCCAAGGTGCCGCTCGGCTTCTGGTTTCGAGATGCACTGCATCTCACACGAAACCACTACGACCGCCTTGGCCACTTCGCGCAGGGTTTCGTTCCGGCAGTCATCGCGCGTGAATTGCTGCTGCGACGTTCGCCGCTCACGCGAGGCAAGTGGCTGTTCTTTATCGTGACGTGCATCTGTCTCGCGATCAGCGCGTGCTACGAATTCATCGAGTGGTTCGCTGCGGTCACCGGTGGCTCGTCTGCAGATGCATTCCTCGGTTCGCAAGGCGATGTGTGGGATACGCAGTGGGACATGCTCATGGCATTCATCGGCGCGATGGTATCGCAGGTGGTGCTGAGCCGAGCGCATGATCGGCAACTCAAGGAGTTGTCGTAGTTCTCTGGAAGGTCCAGTGGCTCCAGTTCTGATAGCCGCCTATTCTCGGTGCGCTCTTCCAGCCGCGCCGAAGTAGCTCGTTCGCAACGAGCCTGCGAAACACACCGTGCGTAACGACGACGACCGACTCTTCATTTGGCGAGAGTACGGTGAGCATGTCGGTTGCAGCACGCGCTCGCGCGAGATCGGCGGCGTTGGCATCGGTGCCGCGCATGACGCGAAGCATCCACTGCGCAGTGATCACGCTCGCCCAGAGCGAGAACGGCAGACGAGTGGGCCAGTGTGGAATTGGTAGAGCAGACTCCCGCAGCAACTCGGAGGTCTGGATGCGTTGTGGCTCGACGAGGCGCTCCGCGCTTTCGACGCTGCGAATCAAGTCGCTGGCGACAATGTGCCTTGCATCGCGCGCCATTTGTGCGAGCGCGTCCGACGGACGAGAGTCCGGAAGAATTCCGACTTCGTCGTAGCGAGTGCGCCATTGCACCATGTCGTCGCGTTCCAGTAGCCCCTTGAGCGACGGACTGATTGACGGTCCATGACGGACGAGGACGATCACTTGTCGTTCACTCGAATCATCCTCGCGTTCGCCGCTGCTGCGCGCGCTTGAGCTCCGGATGCTTCAACATGTACAGGTATCCGCTGAAAGCGAACCGTTCACCGCGCCGATCGACACCGAACTCCGGGACATACTGAGTGCGAACGTCATTCAGCGGAACGATTGCGTCTGCTCGCACACCGCGTGTAGGCTCGCAGAGCACCTCTCGTCCGTCGTGCTGAAAGACGAGCCATGCGTGGCGACACGGGTCGTCGTTCGACAGGCTCCATCCCACGATCAATTCTGCCTCGAATCCGATCTCGATGAGCCGGCGCCACGCCCAGAGAGCAAAATCCTCGCAATCGCCGCGCTTGAGTGACTCGAACGTTCGTGGGTGCTGCCAGTAATCTGGCTCCGCGAACAGCTCCTGGTCCGACGCATACTCGCACGATTCGAGGAACTCCAGCACCTCGCGCACACTCCCTGCGGTGCTCGATGTGTCACCTTCCAGAAACCATGTGAAGTCGTGTCGCACGCCGGACCCGTATCGCTCTGGCGCGACGCGCACGCGCACCCGCTTCCATGGATCATTGATCGGTACAAATCGCAGAATGGCCGAGAGCAGAACTCTTCCGATCGGCAAGGCGCCCATGCCTCTTCTATTGTAGTGGCGACTACTTGGCGCGCGCGGCGTTCAACTTTACTGCGGCACGAATGACTGCCTTCAAGGCCTTCTCATTGATCTTCTCGCCCTCGTGGATGTCTATGGCGCGCCGCATGTTGCCTTCGAGGCTGGAGTTGAAGAGACCAGTTGGGTCATCAAGCGATGCGCCCTTGGGAAACGTCATCTTCACGGCGGATTTGTACGTCTCGCCTGTGCAGATGATGCCATCGTGAGACCAGACCGGTACGCCTCTCCATTTCACTTCCTCGAGCACCTCAGGATCGGCCCGCTTGATCAGCGCGCGGATCTGCGCGAGCGTCTTGCCGCGCCAGTCGCCGAGGGAGTCGATCTTTTCATCGATGAGCTTTGATGCGGAGTTCGTCGTCTTCGGTGCGCTCTTCTTGGCCGCGCTTCCAGCTTTCTTCCGCGCCGTCGGTTTGGCGCGCTTTGCGGTCGGCATCACAGACTCCAATTCACGGTATCACGAGATCGTGGCGATTGAACATTCTACGCGGTTCGACGCGACTCGTCTACGCGCTGGCGATATCGCAACCACCCTCCAGCACCGCCACAGAGAATGCCCAACGCGATGTTGGTTATCTGTCGCAACTCGAAAGCGAAATGCGGGGTCAAGGAGACGGCCAGCAAGAGCATCGCCACCCAAGGCCATGCAATGAGGATTCCGTGGACGATCTCATTCCAACCCGCGATCAGGGCGGCCAGATACCCAGCGAGGATACCGGCGAGAAACAGCGCCATGTAGTGGACACTCGGCGAACTCTGTTGGAGTGTTATCACTGAAGTCTGGCTCGTGCTGACGACCGTATTATCGTGAACGCTTTGCACGACGGGCGCGTTCGACGGCGCGTGCCTTGAGGGCGCCATCACTTCTCCGGCACACGAGAGGAAGAAGCCAAGAAATCCGCCGAGCAGCACTGCCGCGATTGATCGGAGCCACTTCATGGGCGGCG
>JBBQHJ010000166.1:0-10146 GCA_038323865.1 Gemmatimonadales bacterium | reverse complement strand
TCGGTGGTGCCTGGACGCAACGCCCGCAACGTACCGGCGATCTTCCTGATCAACGCTAAGGCGGCGCTCCTCCCGTCCACGTTGGCCTTTCAGGCGGCGGGGAAGGGACTCGTCGTCTACGAAGGCGACATCCACGACCAGACCTTCGGCGCCGACGTCGTCACCATCGCGCTCGCTGACGGTCTCACGGCACAGGTCCGACAGAGCGAAGCGCTCTTTCCCGACGGAACGGGCGGCCCCTTTCATCCCGATGTGATCGTTGCCGACGCGCGCTCGGCGACGGCTGACCCCGCACTCGACCGGGCGATCGCGCTGGCCGGCACCTTTCAGCCGAGTTCCGTCGCCCGAAAGAAGCTCCCTTCGAGCGTGGCGACGGTGTTCGAGCGCTCGTACCCAGCGATGCGGTATCCGTCGCTCGAGTACCGGCTGCTCTCTGCCTTCCGCATCTGGAGTACGATCGAGTACTTCTCTCCCTACAAGGCGCTCCTCGATCAGAAGTGGGAGACGGTGCTCGCTGAGGCACTCCCGCGTTTCGAGAGCGCGCAGAACGCGAAAGAGTACGCGCTCGCCGTAGCGGCGATGGCGACGAGGATTCAGGATTCGCACTCGTACATTGCCGGCGGCGCGATCAGCGAGGCGATGCTCCCGACCGGCTTTCCGCCGATCCGCGTCCGTATGATCGAGAACACGCTAGTCGTCACTGCGCTCGTCGATACGGCGGCCGCCACGCATGCGGGCGTTGCGCTGGGCGACATCGTCGTGAAGGTCGACGGACAACGCGCCGTCGATCGGTTGGAGCAGCTGGCGCAGTATCTCCCGGCGTCTACGCCACAGAGCAGGATGGAGAAGGCGACGGCCAGTTTCATGAACGGCCCGGAAAGATCCACGGTGACGCTGGTGCTTCGCGACCACGCCGGTCGAGAGAAGAGCGTGGTGCTGCAGCGGCGTCACGAAGACTTTACCACGTTGTATCATCGCGAGCGTGGCGGTGCGATCATAAAGCTCCTCCCCGGCAACGTCGGTTACGTCGATCTCGACCGTCTCGCCTTCGATCAGGTGGAGCCGATGTTCGCGCAGCTGAAGGATACGCGCGCCATCATCTTCGACATGCGCGGCTACCCAAACGGCACTTTCTGGCAAGTGCCGCGCTGGTTGACGGACACCAGCCGGGTCGTGGCGCTGATCGACACGCCCATGCCAGGACATCCGACGCCGCCACCATCCGACCCATCGCGCCAGTCGATGGAGCAGATGCTGGTACCGGCCGAGAACACGGCGCTCCACTACCGCAAGCCGACCGTCATGCTCATCGACGAGCGTGCCGTGAGCCAGTCGGAGCATTTCGGGCTCTGGATGCGCGCGGCGAACGGGACGCGGTTTGTCGGCACCCCGACGCAGGGCGCCGATGGGGAGATAACGGTGATCTACCTTCCAGGCGGCCTCTCGGTCGGATTCTCGGGACAGTCGATTCGCTTCCCGGACGGGAGACAGCTCCAGCGCCGCGGCCTGCAGCCCGACCTGCTGGTCAAGCCAACGATCGCCGGGATCCGCGCTGGGCGCGACGAGATTCTTGATGCCGCGCTCCGGTTGGTGCGGGACAAGTAAGAGGCGATGGCCGATCGAATGCGCGACCGGCGTGCCGTACGCGAGGCTCCGCCGTCAAGTCACGAGTGCGGCCACCCGTCGCTCTGCATCTGCCCGGAAGGACCGGCTCAATCGCAACCGCACACCGGAGTCGAGCCGCACGAGAGCATCGCCCGCGCCTGACGACGTGATTTCTCGCACGCGTGTGAGATTCACGATGGCGCCGCGATGCACACGACAGAAGAGCGAGGGATCGAGCATGGTCTCGAGGCGCTTCATGGTCTCACGCGCCAGCAGGCGCTGCCCGCCCGCGTGAACGCGCACATAGTTGCCGTACGCCTCCACCCAATCGATCTCACTCACGAGGACCACGCGGATGTTGCCGTACGAGCGGATGATCAGGCGCTCCACGTACGGCCGTGTGGTGAGTTCGATCTCGGCAACCGCCGGTTCCTCCGATTTCGCTTCGAGCATACCGTGCAGTGACGCCTGCGTTGGACGGTGCTCGAGATCCGTCTGCACGCGCACCCGCTCCAGGGCCGCCGCCAGGCGCGCACCGTCGTATGGCTTGAGCAGATAGTCCAGGGCGCGAACCTCGAACGCCTGCACGGCATACTCATCAAACGCCGTCACGAAGATGACTTTGGGCGACGCGGGAGTTTCGGCGCCCGCTGCCGCAAGCGCCTCGAATCCGTTGAGTTGCGGCATGCGGATATCGAGAAAAACGAGGTCGGGCTTGTCCGCGATTATTGCATCGGCGGTCTGGCGGCCCGTGGCGGTTTCGGCAACAATGCGCACGTCACCGTGCGCGCCCAGCAGGCGCACCAGTTTCGCCCGCGCGGCGAATTCATCATCCGCAACTACCACGCGAAGTGTACCGCTCATGCGCTCACCAATGCGGGCAACTCGCACACCGCCGAATCGTCCTCCGTTACCAAAAGCCTGAGTTCAATCATCGATCCTGTGAGCGTGGCATGCTCGGTGATCGCATGCTCGTGAATCGCGAGCGCCGACAATCGCGAACCGAGGTCTACGAGCTGCGTCCGTTCCACTTGTCCATCGGTGAAGAACACACGCGTTCGCAGGGCGCCATTGCTGCGGTCGATGTGCACACGGCTGATCCGGCCCACTGTGGCCGCCGCGATAGACACGAGCGCAAGCGCGGGGATATCAACGCTATCCATCAGTAACTCCGGCCAGTCGACGTCAAGCACGACCGCACCATGCGCCTCGGGGGCGCCGATCACCTCGAGGAATGCACGCAGGAGTGACACCTCTTCGCGAACCGAACGATACTCGAGGTCAGCACCCTGCAACAACGCGCGCAACAGGTCGCCCATTCGCGTGAGTGCGATCTCCGAACGGACCGGATTGGTGTCGATGGTATCCGCGATCGCATTGAAGCCGCGCAGCAGAATGCCCGGCTGCAATCGAAGGCGCATCGAGGCGAGACGCGCGCGCGCGAGCATGGCGAGCTTCGCGGAAATCTCGACGCGAGTGCTGGCGCGCTGGGTGTTGATGGAAACCGCCGTGGCGAGTGCCACGATGGCGACGTACGCGACCACGTCCCACATCAGCCAGTCGACCGACTCGTACAGGTGTTTGTGATATGCCGCCGGCCGCACTGCCGCCAGAATCAGGAGCCACGCCGCCGTGTGGGTCAGGGCGACACCCAGCCCGAGCAGCGAATGAATCGCGAAACGACGCAACCCCGCAACCCGTGGTGGACGGAAGCGGTGAGCAAAGAACACGACGAGCATTGTGAGCGGCAGCCAGAGCAGCACGTTCGTTACGCTGCTGAGCGCCGCTCCGTTCCAGTCGAAGGGCGTGGCGCCATTCGTATTTGCAAGGGACTCGAGTTCCGTCCACATGGCGGCCACGAGCGCCCAACCTGCCAGCACCTGCAGCAGCAGGCTGCGCCGCCGATGACCGATCTCCCCTGCGGACGGAGACTCATCCTCACCGGCCGCATCGGCCGGCGCTGCAGTCGGCACGGACACGCCTGATGCGTCTGCCGTCTGCACAGCGACGAGCGGCGCGTCTATCGCAACGATACTTCCTGAGCGTTCGCCGCTGCGCAGCGTGAGTGAGTAGTCAGTCCCGAACATTTGTTCGAGACGCAATCGCGTGTTCATCAACCCGAGTCCCTCCGACCGCGTTGGCCCGGGGCCAGGTCCATCGTCGCAGACACTGATGTGCAGCCGGCCTTCGGTGACGCTGGCGCGCAGGCGGATGAATCCAGGCGTTTCGCGAAGGTCCGCACCGTGAACGATGGCATTCTCCACCAGCGGCTGGAGAAGCAGGTGCGGCACCGTGGCATTCAGCGCGTCGTGCGCTACGTCAAGAGAAATATTGAGACGTTCGCGAAAACGGGCGCGCTGAATGGCCACATACGCCTCGAGAAATCCAAGCTCATCGCGAAGCGATACCTGCGGCGAGTTGACGGCGCGAAGGGAGAGCGGGAGCAACCGATACAGATTGTCCAGCATCCGGAGCGCCTCGGACGCACTGTCGTATGCCAGTTGCGAGATGAGGTTCAGGGTGTTGAACAGAAAGTGCGGATGCAGCTGGAGCGTCAGGATGTGGAGCTGCGCGTCGGCAAGTGCGCGCGTCACCCTGCTCGCCGCGAGTTCGGTGGCGACCTGCTGCCGTCGACGCGACCTCAGCCACGTTGCCGCAACGATCGACACGTAGAACAGGATGTTGATGTCGAGCCAGGCGACAATCGGGGATTGAAGCGGGATCGTGGCGCGAATTGCACTGGGACGCCATGAAAACCTCAGGAGCGGTTCCGCAACGGCCGCCGCGGTGCAGAGGGCGCCGTTCGCCAACGCCAACCGCCACCCCGGGCTGGTCCTGCGCCACACGAACTCCACCGCGAGCACGACCGGCACCCAGATCAGCGCCGTGGAAACCGCAATGAACATGTCGCGCCAATGCGGGGACGGCTCGACCACGAACGCCCATCTGATAAGCCCGCGGACGACGCCAACCATTGCGAAAACTGCCGCACTGCGGAGGGCCAACGGCCAAGTCGATTGCTCGCGCGGAATTTCCAGATCGGGATGGAGCACACAGATAACGTATTGAAGGGACCCCACGGTCCGTAACGCGGATGGCCCGACTCGTCACATTTGCGCCAGACGAACGCGCGTAGCGGGTACCCTATTGCCACGCGTCTTCGTCACCGACCACTACCGACATGCCCAGTTCCCTCGTGTACCTCCGGCCCCTCGCGCGCACGATCGCGCTGCTTCTCGTACTGCCATTCCTCGAAGCGCGTGCCCAGCCACAGTCCGAGGGGATGACGCGCGCCAATGCGCTCCTTGGGTCGCGAAAATTCGACTCCGCAGCCTCGGTGCTTGCGAGTATCATTCTCGCCGAGCCGCGGAATCCGCGGGCGCGGATGGCACTTGGCGCCGCACAATCGGGCATGGGACAGCTGGAGCTTGCGTCGTCCACGTACAGGAACATCATCTCGGAATTTCCGCAAATCGCTCCGCGTGCGGCGCAGTCACTTTTTCTGATGTATGCGGCCGCAGATCGGCGTGACGACGCGTACCATTGGCTTGGTGCGATCCGGAATGTCATCGACCTCACGGGCGTGGCATCCAACGCCGAGGTGCTGAAGCTCACGGGTGATACCCGGTTCGACATGCTTTTCCCCGCCCGGCTCACGTACGATTCACCGTTCGCGGAAGGCACGCGTATCATCCACGAGTGGCGCGGCGATTCCGCCGGCGCCGAGTTTGGATGGATTGCGAGGCCCGTCGGTGATGTCGACCATGATGGCGTCACGGACGTGGTCATTTCGGCGCCCGCGCATGCCCCGCTCGGCGGACAGGCGGGAGCGATCTTCGTCTACTCGGGGAAAACGGGCCGACTGCTGTGGAAGCGCGCCGGCGCGGCGAACGCGCTTCTGGGAACCGGCCTGGAAGGCGCGGGAGACGTCAATGGTGACGGAGTTCCTGACGTCATCGCCGGCGCACCGGGCACCGGCGATGCCTACGTGTTTTCTGGCACGGACGGCAGTGTGCTGCTCGAGCTCCACGGGGAGGCAACCGAGTACTACTTCGGGGCGTCCGTGGCGGGCGTTGGTGACATGAACGGCGACGGCCGTGCCGACGTCATCGTTGGCGCACCGTACAGTGCGGCCAAGGGACGCGCCACCGGCCGTGCGATCATCTTCTCCGGAAAGGATGGCAGCCGGCTGCTCGCGGTCGATGGGGAAGGGCCCGGCGAGCTGTATGGATCGGCGGTCGCCGGAGGAGGAGCGCACCGGTTTGCCGTGGGAGCGCCGGGTGGCGGGACGTCGCACACAGGGCGCGTGTATTCGTACGACACGTTATCTCGTACCCCTGCGTTCACTGCCGACGCTGCCGGTGGTGGCGTACAACTTGGCGCCATGTTCGTGTCCGTCGTCGGCGACGTCGATCGCGATGGAGTTCCGGACATCTACGCAACCGACTTCGCGGACGGCTCGCACGCGATCGGGGCGGGGCGAGTGTATGTGTACTCCGGCAAGACCGGTGCAACGCTGCTCGACCTTCCCGGCGACGTAGCGAATGAAGGCTTTGGCATTGGCGGCGCCCGTACCGGAGACATCAACGGCGATGGAATTCCCGATCTCGTGATCGGCTCGTGGCAATACAGCGCCAATGCATGGTCCGGTGGCCGAGTGCGCGTGCTCTCGGGAAAAGACGGACGCGTGTTACAGAGCATCACCGGGAAAATCCCCGGCGAAACGCTGGGCTTTGACGCCATCGGCGTTGGTGACATCGACGGTGATGGCCTTGCCGATTATCTGGTCACGTCCGCGTACAGCATGGTGAACGGCATTCGCTCCGGACGAGCGTTCATCGTTGCCGGCACCGTTCGACGACAGTGATGAACGCGTCAGTCTAGTTCGGCGTCGCCACATTCATGTCATAGAGGCGGGAGCACGTGATGAATAGCCACGCGCGCAATCTCATGGCCAGCGTGCTTCTTCTCGCCGCCCTGAATGTGGCGAGGTCGCAGCCGCCCGCGAGACGCGCTAGGCAGACGGCACCGGACATCACCAGTGAAGACCTACGAGCGAGACTGAGCATCTTCGCCGACGATTCCATGTTGGGCCGGCTACCCGGAACAATCGGAGAGCAGCGCGCGACTCGATATCTCGAGGGAGAAGCTCGGCGACTTGGATTGCGTCCCGCGGGTGAAAAGGGCAGCTATTTCCAGACCGTACCACTCGTGGACCGCACGCCGGGATCAGCCTCGTTTCTCACGACCGCCTCGCATCAGCGGCTCAATTTATGTAGCGAGTTCGTGCCGGTGCCGAATCCGGGCGCTCCAGCCGGCCCGAGCCGCGTTGAGTTGGCCAACGTTGGAGTAGTATTTGGCGGACGAGCATCGGACACGAGCACGTGGATTTCAGCGGATCGCGCCCGTGGAAAGATCGTGATCTTGAGCAGCACGCGGTTCGTCAGACCGCTGAGTCAACGGTTCGCCAGTGCTGCAGTTCTCGCCATTGAAGGCCTGGACGAGGCGCCACCGCCCGTGTTGGCGCGGCTGCACAGCGCTCGAACGTTGCTGCGAGGGGACGCCGAAGGCGCGAACCATCAACGAATACTGGTCTCCCATTCGGCGGCTCGCCGGTTGATGAATGCAGCAGCCGACGCTGCGATTCAGGACCTCCCGCCGGGTGCGCCGGGCACGACCATCGGCGGAGTGATCCAATACGATGATCGTCACAAGACGGGCCGCAACGTTGTCGCCGTATTGCCGGGTTCCGATCCGCTCCTGCGCAAACAGTACGTTGCGCTTACTGCGCATCACGACCACCTCGGATTCAATCATGAACCGGTGGACTCCGACTCGCTGCATGTGTTTCGCATGCTCCTGGAACGCGCTGTGCCCGGGGCCTCCGATGGCGCATCCGTGAGCAGTTCGCAACAGGCATCGACCGTCGTCAACGTTGACAGCCTGCGACAGCTGCGACCATCCCGGCTGGATTCCATATACAATGGCGCCAACGATGACGGCTCCGGCTCCGTGGCGCTGTTGGAAATTGCCGAGTCGCTGGTTCGTCGTCATGCATCTCCCCGTCGTTCTGTGCTATTCGTCTGGCATACCGCGGAGGAGTTGGGGTTGCTCGGTTCGTGGTGGTTCAGCGAACATCCGACCGTTGCTCGGAATGCGATCGTGGCCGATCTCAACATCGATAGCTTCGGCCGATATCAGGCTTCGGACTACCGGGCTGGTATGGGTCCGCGCCACCACATCATCGGGTCTCGGCGCCTGGCTCCGGCACTGGGCGATATCGTCGAAGAGGTGAATCGCGCCCTCGCGCATCCTCTGCAGCTGGATTTTTCCCTTGATACTCCAGGGCATCCCTCGCAGGCGTACTGTCGGAGCGACCATGTCAACTACGCGCGCCACGGAATACCGAGTGTCTTCATCACCGATCCGATCAATCCGGACTACCACGCCGTGACTGATGAGGCACAATACATCGACTACGAGGGTTTCGTCGATGCGACCCGGTTTGCCAACGCGCTGGTCCTTCATCTCGCACGAATGAGCCGTGTGCCAACAGCGGACGCCGCGAGGCGTGTCAACCCGCGCGCGCAGTGTCTTCCGTAGACGTCGCGTGGTTTTCGCCAGCTACACCGGATCGAGTCGATGCAGCCGCGTCGCGAGATTGACTTCTACTTCCCCTTCTGCTGCGCCTCGAGCTTCGAGACCTCGCGCTTTACCGCATCCACCTGCGGCTGCAGGACCGGCTCAACCGCGAAACGGAGCGCGAGATAGTGCCGGTATGCCTGCAGCGCACCCTGCACGTCGCCTGCGAGCGCCGCAAGCCGGCCCTCCTCCCGCAGCATCGTCGCGTGATAGGGGTCCCGCGAGCCAGTCCATCGATCGCCGTGTCGGCGCACCGCGGCGAGTGCCCGCCCATACGCGCCGCGCTGCTCGAACAGCCGTGCCGCGGTGAGGTTCTCGAAAGCGGCGCGTCCACCATGCACGTTCGAGTAATCGAACTCCTTCAATAGTGAATCGAGCCGCTCGAGAGCCGCCGGCGCGTCCGGGCGTTTAGCGAGGTTCGCGTACATGGCCTCGATCACTCCCAGCGATGCCTGAAGCTCCGGATCCTTTCCATTGGGCAACCGCGCAAGTGCTGAACGCATCTGCTCGATGGAGCGCCGGATGTGCGACGTATCGCCGCTGGCCAGCCGATACGGCTCGAGTACGCGGACGGCGCGCACGTAAAGCATCCGGGACGCGCTGTCCGAACGAGTTCTGCTCTCCTCCGGTGAGAGCCTGGCAACGCCGAGCGGCGCCAGCGTCGAATCGCCGTCCCTGATCATTGCATTCCGTACGGCGAGCACTGCGACGTTTGGATCGCCGCCGGTGTCCGAAGCAGCGAGATACTTTTTAGCCAGAGCCGGCCGTCCAAACACGAGTGCCCACTCCGCCGTGCCTCCACTCGCCCGCGCAACGTTCGCGCGAGTTCCGTTCATTGCCGTGCGATAGCTGGAATCCAGAACGCTCCACGCTTCGGGTGCGCCCGTCCCGTCATTCATCGCGAACTGCACCAGGTTGAAATAGCTGCGCGTGCGAAGGGAATCGAGCCACGCTGTTGCCGGTTGCCCGGTTTTTACGGCCAGGTACCACTGATGCACCGGAACCCAGAATCGCGCCGTATCGGCCGCGAGACGGAGGCGCTCGGCACGACGTGAGGATTCAAAGTCACCGAGCTTCACCGCGAGATCGATGACGTGAATCGCCACCGGAGTGTACGTCGAGTCGAGGTCGATGGACTTCTTGAAGGCCGCGAGTGCGCGCTCGTCGGCATCCGCGAGATCGACCACGTGTCCGTAGTGATACAGGAAATCTGCATAGAGATACCACGCTTCCGCGCGCTGCGGTGCGAGCGCCACGTAGTTCTGGATGTCCTTCCAGCGCTGCACCGTCCAATGCCAGCGAGCGCGAACGTGGAGTCGGCGTCGATGGCCTGCGTGAATGCGTTTGCCGCAGCGAGCGAACTCGCCTTGCGCAGCAGCGACTGCCCTTCGAGTTACGAGCGGAGCGCGACGACGGACGTCGTCGTGGCGGTTCCCAGCCGCTGGCTCTCCTCGGGCGCGAGTTGCTTGAGGAGTGCAAGGGACATTTGCTCGACGAGCACGACGATGCTGTCGCGCGAGCCTTCGACGCTGATCGGGTCGCCCGCGCGGCCGCTGCTCACATCCAGCAATCGTGCGGAGAGGACGATCCGTGTCGGGGTGCCGACGACGTCGCCGAGCAGAAGGCGGCCCGCACCGAGTGTGCGCGCGACCTCCCGGGCGCGACCTTCCGTCAGGTCCTCGTCATTCGAACCGGCCGCGAGCCGAAACGCATGCAGGATGCTGCGCGGATCGGCCATTCGCAGCGTCTGGGTGGTGAGCTTGGTGGCGAGGAGATCCACCATCCCTTCGCGCAGATAGCGAAGCGACGCGTCCGCGGACGCCACGCGAAACGGAGCGGCGGCGATCACGCGATCGTCGATTGTCGGACCATGCGGACGAAGAACCACGTACCACACAG
>JBBQHJ010000165.1:0-10166 GCA_038323865.1 Gemmatimonadales bacterium | reverse complement strand
ACTCGGTGTACGGACCGTCGCCATCACGGGCGAGCGGTCATCCGCGCTGGCGCAACTGTGCACTGTTTCGCTGGATGCGTGGGTACGCGAAGAGGCGTGTCCACATGATCTCGCGCCAACGACGAGTACCACCGCCGCACTGGCGTTGGGAGATGCGCTCGCGGTGGCGCTGCTCGAGCACAAGGGATTTCGTCGCGAGGACTTTGCGCGATTGCATCCCGGAGGGGCCCTCGGTCGTCGGCTGATTACACGTATCGACGAAGTGATGGTGACGTCACCGCTGCCGGTTCTGGCGCCAGGCAGTTCTCTGCGTCAGGCCGTTGTGCTTCTCGCGGAACAGCGCGGCATCGCGATGGTAGTGGATGCCGGGATGAAGCTGCATGGGGTACTGACCGCAGGAGATTTGACACGGCTCATGGAACGCGTTGACGATGTATTCTCGGAACCGGTGGAGCGTATCATGACGCGTTCACCGAGGTGCGCCGAACGGGGCGAGCTGGCGAGCGCGGTTGCGTATCGCATGGAGCAATATGGCATCATGGCCATGCCGGTCCTCGCTGCGGACCGCGTCGTTGGTGTCGCGCACTTGCACGATCTCTTGAGAGCGCGCGTCGCATGAGACACTTCCTGACCGTGATGATTGTCGCCAGCGCCGCGGCGTGCACCCAGAAGGGAAGTGCTCCGCCGGTTGCTGCGAAAGCCACGCTCGCGGATAGCGCCGAGCAGGTGTTGTTCAACGTGCATACGCTGCTGACGGTGCACGGCGTGCAGCGCGGCGAACTCTTCGCCGATACTGCCTACGTGTTCGACGAAAACTCGCGGTTCGAGCTGCGAAAGGTGCGCGCGACGTTCAACAAATCAACCGGCGAGAAGGACGGCGTGATGAGCGCCGATCGTGGCCGGTACAACTTGCATCAGCAGGTGCTCGAAGGCTTTGGGAACGTGGTGATCGTTACGAACGATGGCCGCCGTTTGACGTCGCCGCAGCTGAAATACATGCAGGGCCTCAACGAAGTATCGAGTGACACCACGTTCAATCTTATACGACCGGGACAGACACTTTCCGGTGTAGGTTTCAGGAGCGACCCGCAGTTGAATCACTATACGATTCTCAAAGCAGGCAGCTCGCGAGGATCACTGTTGCTGCCGCCTCAATGACACAGCGTTCACTGTATTCGGCTCTGCTCCTCGCTGTTTCGGCAACCGCGAGCGCACAGCAAAACGCACCGCCACCAACGGGAAAGTGCACGTTCGATGTAAAGTTCGACCGCGCTACAGGATTTGGCCTGCCCAGCGGTCAGCGTAACAACTTCCTCGGCGGCAACATCGTTGCGACGTGCCCCAAGCAGAAGATTGTTCTCAAATCGGATAGCCTCGAGATATACGGAGACGAAGGACGGTTCTATTTCGTCGGTCATGTCGACTACGCTGAGCCCCGCCTCAAGCTGAAGTCTGATTTCCTCACATATTTCCAGAAGGAAGAGCGCCTGTACGCCTCGTTCAATGTCGACGCCACGATGCCGAGCGGATCGAAGCTCACCGGTCCGTCGCTGGAGTATTTCCGCCCAATGCCGAAGATTCGCGCCCAGCAATCAGCGGTCGCCGTCGGCCGGCCGACCATCAACATCATCGAAAAGGATCCGCAGGGAAAAGCGCAGCCTCCGGTGAAAGTCACGGGCAACACCATCTGGCTTCAGGGCGATAGCGTTGTGTCCGCCTCCGGCGATGTGAACGTAGTTCGGCCCGAGCTTACTGCGGTGGGCGATTCCATCTATCTGGACGGCGGAAAGGGGCTCCTGCGCGTAATGCGCAAGCCGAAAATCACCGGCACCAAGGGCCGTCCATTCACGCTCGTTGGCGCAACCATCGATTTGATGTCGAAGCGCAAAAAGCTCGAACGCGTCCTATCGCTGAGCGACGCTGAAGCAACGAGTGAAGACTTGAATCTCAAGTCGGACACCATCGACCTGCGCGTGACGGACGACCTGTTGCAGCGCGCCATTGCGTGGGGAAAGAAGCGCGCGACGGCAACGTCACCAACGCAGACCATTGTCAGCGACTCGATCGACGTTCTCATGCCGGGACAGCGCGTGCGCGAAATGCACGCAGTCCGGAAAGCTCAAGCGGAAGGCATGCCCGACACCACCAAGTTCAAGACCAAGGAACGTGATCGGTTGACGGGAGACACCATCATCGCGCTGTTCGACAGCATCGTCGTCAAGGACACCGTCAAGCCGCGCATCAGGCAGCTGGTAGCCACGGGCAATGCGACGTCGTACCAGCACATGGCGGCGCGCGATACTGCTTGCAAGCTCCCCGCGTTCAACTATGTGCGCGGTCGTGTCATCACCGTCACATTCGATTCGGGCACTGTGAGGAATGTCGAGGTGAAGAAGGAAGCGGTGCCCTCCGATGCAGTGCTCGCTGAGCCAAATGAGTCGTGCGGCAAGCCTGCGGCCGATTCCACGACAAAACGTCCCGCCGCCCCAACGCGACCACCGTCGCGCGAACAATTGGAGACGTCCGACGCCGCGCTCCACGAGCAGCCAGAGAGGGAGCGATGAACGAACCGACTTCAGGGCAGGGGTTGCCTGCGCTGATCGACCGCATCGCGCGTGGCGATCGGTCCACAGCGCTTGCCCTGCATTCCTTGATCGGCGCCGCGGACGATACCGGGTCCGCCAGTTTCGACGACGTGGCAATGACCTATCGTCGCGATCATCTGGCGGCGCAGCGCGCGGCCGGACGCGACGCCGATCGTGAAGCCGGTGAGTTGAGCATGGATCAGGTGAGAAGTCACCTCGCCCAGTCGGTGCTGCCGCGGCTCAAGTCGGATGGCTGCGTCGAGGTTCTCGGCGCCGATGCACTGCTTCCGGGAGCTCGGCTGCGGATTGCCGACGGCCTGTGGCGTGAGATTGCAAGCCGGCGCGGCGAGGTGAGCGAGGTGCTCCGGCATACCGGCGAGTTTGGAGCCTCCGGCGAGCCGCGCCCGTCCGCCCCAGTGATCGTCCAGCCCCATGGAAGCATTCTCGAGGCGACCGGGCTTTCGAAGGTTTATCGCCGGCGCAGAGTCGTGAATGATGTGGCCCTTCGCTTGCAACAGGGCGAGATTGTGGGACTGCTGGGTCCGAATGGGGCTGGAAAGACGACCACGTTCTACATGATCGTGGGACTGATCCAGCCACTCTCGGGCCGCATCACGCTGGACGGGGCGGACATCACCTCCATGCCCATGTACAAGCGTGCCCGCCGGGGCATCGGCTACCTCTCGCAGGAACCGTCGATCTTCCGGAAACTGTCCGTCGAGGACAACATCGTAGCAATCCTCGAGACGCTTTCTCTGTCCAAGCGCGACCGGGACGAACGACTCGAGACGTTGTTGAGCGAGCTGAAAATCAAGCACCTGAGGGAGAGCAAAGCCTATCAACTTTCCGGTGGCGAGCGGCGGCGGCTCGAAATCACCCGCGCACTCGTCACGCAGCCGAAGTTCATGATGCTCGATGAGCCGTTTGCGGGAGTCGATCCCATCGCGGTGCACGACATTCAGAGCATCGTCGCCAACCTCCGCACTCGCGGCATCGGAGTGCTGATCAGCGATCATAACGTGGAGCAGACCCTGGATATCGTAGATCGCGCGTACATCATGTTCGACGGACGAGTCATCGTCTCGGGCACCGTCCGCGAGCTTGTCTTTGACGAAGTCGTCGCCGAGAAATACCTCGGACCAACGCTCAGCGCGCGCATGCGCGCGCGGTTCCTCGCCGGCGCCGAAACGGAAGGCGCGCTGTCATGAAGCCAGGCCTCGGGCAGTACACGCAGATCAAGCAAGAGCTCAAGATCAATCCCCGCCTCTATCAGGCGATGGATTTGTTGTACATGCCGCTGCTCGACCTCCAGAACCACCTCAAGCAGGAGTTGCTGAACAATCCATTCCTCGACATGGTGGAGCCCGAGGATGAGGATGAGGAGGAGGGCGAGACCGTACAGGAAGAGGCAATCCCTGAAAGCGACGTCGACAAGGAAGAAAAGGGCGAGATCGACTGGGAAGAGATTCTTCTCGATGGATTCGACGCGGGTGGCCGTCGCGAAGAGCACGAAGAGCGCGAATACTACGAGCCCGTCACCGTCGACACGCGCGATCTCGCCGACCATCTTCGTGATCAGGTCGCGCTGCTCGACCTCAACGGCCGGCAGATGTTTCTCGCCGATGAGTTCATCGGCAACATCAACGAAGATGGCTATCTCGCCTGCGGGCTCGAGAAGATCGTCGAAGGTGTGAACGAAACGGTCGCGCGCGCCGTGGAAGAGACTGACCACGATGACGATGAGCTTCCGCTCTACACCATCTCGGAAGCGGAAGAAATGTTGGGCGTCATCCAGAGCCTCGACCCACCGGGTGTTGGCTCGCGCGACCTGCGCGAATGCCTCATGCTTCAGCTTCGCGAAGCGGGGCTCGAGCACTCCGTGCCATACCGGCTCGTGCGCGATTGCTTCGACGAACTCATTGCCCACCGATGGAGTGAAATCTCCAAGCGGTTCGGCATCAGTCCCATCGACGTGCAGAAGGCCGCCGACGAAATCGCCAAGCTCGATCCGAAGCCGGGGCTCGTCTATAGCGACGCGAGCGACAACTACATCATTCCCGATCTCATCGTCGACAAGATCGACGGCAAGTACTTTGTCTTCCTCAACGACGCCAACCTGCCGCGCCTCAAGCTCAGCAAGGCGTATCAGGAAATTGCCCGCGACAAGAAGAAGTTCGACGGCGAGAACAAGGAGTTCATCTCCAACAAGCTCAATTCTGCGAACTGGATGATTCAGGCCATCGAGCAGCGTCGGCAAACCATGCTCAAGGTCATGAACTACATCGTCGAACGGCAGCGCGAGTTCTTCGAGAAGGGCGTGCAATTCCTCAAGCCGCTGACACTCCGTGAAGTCGCGGAAGTCATCAGCATGCACGAAAGCACGGTCAGCCGCGTCACGAACGAGAAGTTCGTACAGACGCCGCGAGGCGTGCTGCCGCTCAAGTTCTTCTTCTCATCAGGTCTCTCCACGACCGCTGGTGAGGACGTCTCGGCGCGCGGCATCAAGGCGCAGATCGAGAAGCTCGTATCAGACGAGAATCCGAAGCACCCGCTCACCGATCAGGCTATCGTCAACATCCTGAAGGAGACCGGCGTGCAGATCGCGCGGCGCACCGTTGCCAAGTATCGCGATCAGCTCGGCGTGCTCTCCGCCCGCATGCGCAAGCGGGTATGATGACGGGCGCCGGCGCTCACATCGGGTCGTCGTTCACAGCGCGCGCGTCAACACCGGTCGATGTTTCCGTGCTCGTTCCTGCCAAGGACGAGGCGGAGAATCTTCCCCTGTTCATGCAGCTCGCCGCCGAGGCGTTCGCTGCAGATCCGAGCGTGCGCTACGAAGTCGTTGTCATCGACGACGGCTCTGTCGACGATAGCTGGCGTGTGCTGCAGCAGCTCAAGGAGCAGTACGGATTTCTCACCGCTATCCGTCACCGCTCCAAGCGCGGCATTGCCGACGCATTGCGCACGGGATTCCTGAATTCGCAGGGCGGCGTACTTGTGTTCTATCCGGCTGATCTGCAGTTCAAACCGGAAGACATTCCGCGACTCGTGCGTCCCATTCTCGATGACACGGCCGATATGGTCACGGGATTCAAGGAAGGGAAGTATGAGAAGGCATTCGTCTCCGGTATCTACAACCGTTTGAGCCGCACGCTCTTTCACGTGCCGGTGAAGGATCTCAATTCGGTGAAGGCCTACCGACGCGAAGTGATGGAAGCGCTGCCCGTTCGGCCAGACTGGCACCGGTACATGATCGTCATTGCTGCCGATCAGGGATTCACCGTAGCAGAAATTCCAGTTCCGCTGTATCCGCGGCACGCCGGAAAATCGAAATTCGGATTATCGCGTATTCCCATCGGCGTGCTCGACATGCTGGCGGTGTGGTTTGAGCTGCGCTTCGGCAAGAAGCCACTGCTGTTGTTCGGTATGCTCGGAGCCGCGCTGTTCACGGTTGGTTTTCTCGCCGGTATTGCGGCGCTCATCGTCCTTGCGCTCGATGGCGTTGGGCTTCGTGCCGTGTGGACCATCATTCAGACCTGCCTGATCCTGGGCAGCATTCTTTTCGTCACCGGACTCCTTGGCGAGCAGATCGCCGGCCAGCGTGCAGAGCTCCGTGAAGTGCGCCGCCAGCTCGACGACATTCGTCAACGCGACATTGAACGCTAGACAATGAACGTTCTTTTCCTCACGCATTCCTATCCGCGCGTGGACGGCGACGCTGCGGGCTCGTTCGTGCTTCGTCTCGCACGATCGCTCGGCAGGGAAGGCGTCAATGTTCGCGTGGTGGCTCCTGGAGCAACCGGTCTCTCTTCACACGAGGAACTCGGCGGCATTCCAGTCGATCGCTTTCGTTATGCACCGCGTCGTTTTGAGACGCTCGCGTACGGCGGCAACATGGCAGCGCAGGTCAAGGAGTCGTGGTCTGCGCGGTTCACGCTCGTTGGATTTCTTGGCGCCGAGTTTCAAGCAGGCGTCAAGGCGCGCCGCGACTTCAAGCCTGATGTCGTGCACGCGCATTGGTGGTTTCCGAACGGATTGGCCGCGAGCTGGGTCGCAAAGATGGGCGCCATTCCCCTCGTGACGACACTGCACGGCACCGATGTGCGCATGGCGCGGAATGTTCCCATGTCGCGCCCGGCATTTCGGCATGTGATGCAGCAATCGGCGGCGGTGACGGCTGTCTCCCGCTGGCTTGCCGAAGAGGCGCAGTCAATCGTGAGCATGCGCAAGCCGCTGGTTGCACCGATGCCTGTTGCCACGGATCTCTTCACGCCAGCTGCAGACACGGAGCGGTCTAGGCGATTGCTGTTTGTGGGTCGCCTGATGGCGCAGAAGGGCATCGAGTTGCTCCTCGACGCGCTCGCAGCGCTGCCGGCGGACGTCGGCCTCGATGTGGTCGGCGACGGTCCTGATCGTGCCGCGCTCGAAGCTCGAGCGTCGTCACTCGGAATTGCGGATCGCATTCGGTGGCACGGTACCGTGAAGCAGTTCGCATTGCCGGCGTTCTACCAGTGCGCCGCGGCTCTTGTCATTCCTTCTGACCTCGAGGGTTTGGGCCTGGTCGGTGTAGAAGCGCAGCTCTGTGAGACACCCGTGGTCGCGTTTGATTCGGGCGGCTTACCAGATGTGATTCAAGACAATCGCACCGGAATTCTCGTGCGTAATCGCAGCGCCGACGCACTGTCCGCCGCGATTCGCGCCCTCCTTGCTCGCGATGACGGCGGTCGCGTACTCGGCGCCGCGGGCAGGCTACATGCGCTCGCGACATTTGCACCGGAGTCCGTGGCAAAGCGCTACGCGGAGATCTACGCAAGCGTCATTGCGGCCGGACCAGCGTAAGCGTCTTCTTCGTATTGTCGGCTGGGCGCTGGCAGCGTTCATCCTCATTCGCGTGGGTGGCAGCCTGGTGGACGGACTCCGCCAGCTGCGTGACCAGCCGCTCCCGTCGCCTCCGCGGTGGAGCTTTATTGCGCTCTCTGGCGCGGTCTTTCTGATCGCGCACGCGGTGCTCGTAATCACGTGGCGCGCCGTGCTGTCATGCTGGGATGCTCGACTCCCGTTCTGGACGGCCGCGCGCATTTGGAGTGTTTCGAACCTCGGGCGTTATCTACCAGGAAAGGTCTGGCAGATCGGCGCGATGGGAGCCATGGCTCGCCAGGTGGATGTCTCGCCAATCGCGGCGTCCGGCTCTGCATTGCTCGGCACGCTGGTGAATATCCTTGCCGGCTTTGTAGTGGCCGCCGCCAGCGGGCGCGCCCTGCTCGAGCGCGCTGCGGGTGGAACGTCTATCGCGACGACGCTGGCGCTGCTGTCATGCGCAGCGCTCCTGGTCGCGCCATTCATGCTCCCGCGTATCGCGCCTTTTGCCGGGCGTCTCCTCGGGCGTCCAGTGCAGGCAACCCTTCCCATGCGTGCCGTGGTCTATGCACTCATCGGGAACATGGTGGCGTGGCTTCTTTACGGTAAAGCCTTTCAGCTATTCGTCGTGGGCGTACTCGGCCAGGCAGTTGGCTCGTTTGCCGATTACCTCGCCACGTACACCATCTCTTACGTTATCGGTTATATTGTCCTGTTCGCACCGGCGGGAATTGGAGTCCGTGAAGGGGCGATGCTGCAAATGCTTCAACTCGCCGGACTCGCGTCGCATCCGCAAGCGACGTTGATCACGATCGGATCTCGCATCTGGTTGACTATTCTCGAAGTCATGCCGGCCCTCTTGTTCTGGATGCACCATAGCGTGCGCCTGCGCTCGCCGACCATAGACCACACGGATGCCACGACCTGAGAAGTCTCCTGCGGCGCCTGCGCAATTGGCGCCGCGCGTTGCGACGGCGTGGGCGGCGCTGACCTACGCGATCGCCACGCTGACGCTCGCGTATCCCGCCCTGACCGGGCAGTTCCTCGTCAACCCGCACAGCGATCAATACATCGCGGGCTACGCATTTCGCGATTTCGCGGCGCAGTCGCTGCGCTCGGGGCAAGGCATTCCACAGTGGAATCCCTTCATGTTCGGCGGGCTGCCATATGTGGCCGCCATGCACGGCGACATTTTCTATCCGACGGCCCTGCTGCGAATGATCATGCCGACGGATGCTGCAATGACGTGGGGCTTTGCGTTGCACCTGTTTCTCGCCGGCCTCTTCACATTCGGCTTTCTCCGCGCGTGGGGCCTGAGCTTCTTTGCGTCGTTGATTGGCGGGCTCGCCTACATGCTGTCCGGGCCGATTGCCTCATATGTGTCGCCAGGTCACGACGGCAAGTTGTTTGTAAGTGCGCTGCTGCCGCTCACGCTCTGGGTCGTGCTGCGCGGTATGCGTGACGGGAGAAACTGGGCGTGGGGTGCGATGGCGATCGTCGTAGGCCTGGCCGTACTCAGCCCACATCCTCAACTGCTTCAATATTTGCTGCTGACTGGCGGAGCGTTCGCGCTCTTTCTCGCATTTGGCCGCGATGGCGCGGGCAATACCATCGACCGACGCACTGCGGTTCGGCGGCTTGCCTTTGCCCTCGGCGCGGTGGTGCTGGGCATGGCTATCGGCGCCATCCAGTATGCACCGGTTCGCGAGTATGTCGCATGGTCGCCGCGCGCCAACGGCCGCGACTACGCCTATGCGACGTCGTATTCATTCCCGCTCATCGAGATCGTCAACATCTACCTGCCGCAATTCACGGGCGTCCTCGACAAGTACTGGGGACCCAACGGCATTCATCTCCACAGCGAGTACCTGGGCGGGCCGCTGCTGCTCCTCGCATCGCTCGCGTTTGGTGGCGACTCGCAACGCGCGTTCCGCCGTTTCTGGATTGGCGTTGCCGTGATCTCTTTCTTATGGATGCTTGGCGGGAGCACGCCGTTCTTCCTCCTGATCTACAACATCATTCCAGGCACCAAGTTTTTCCGCGCGCCGAGTACGATCATCTATGTGTTCGCGTTTGCGTTCAGCGTGTTCGCAGCGCTGGGTACGGAGCGCGTGCTGGCGCGACAGATCAATCGCAAGGTGGTGCTTGCGTGGGCAGGGTTTGGTGGACTGCTCGCGCTGCTCGCCACCGTCGGCGTGTTGCAGAGCATGACGCAGCCTGGCATTACCGGGTTCGCGGAGCGCATAGCAGCAGGGCAGGGCTATCCTGCTGACGCTGTACCACAGATTGCCGCGCAAATTTCAGAGGGAACTAAAGGGCCGCTATTGGCAGGCGCCTGGCGCAGCTTTCTATTCCTCGCCGCGGCCGCCGGCCTCCTACTCGCATGGCTGCAAGGTCGCATCACAGCACGCGTGATGTCGATCGCGCTCATGGCGGTGTTGGCGCTCGATCTCTGGTCCGTGGCGCGACTCTATTGGTTGTTCTCGGAGCCTGCGAAAAAGTTGTACGCGAGTGATCCAGCCATCGAGTATCTGAAGAAGGACAAGGAGCCATTCCGCGTTGTGGTATTCGGCCGCCCTGATTCCAGTCTGCATCGACCAGATCCGTACTACGGATCCGATGGCATGGGAAGTGGAACCGGGTTGATGGTGCAAGGCATTCGGTCCGTTACCGGCTACCACGGCAATGAACTTGGTCGGTATAAGCAATTGTCCGACACGCCTC
>JBBQHJ010000164.1:0-10215 GCA_038323865.1 Gemmatimonadales bacterium | reverse complement strand
TCCCTTGACCGTAAGGTCATCCGAGTTCGAGCCTCGGTCCCGGCACTTGTCGACTCAGTCGGCGTTCCACCCGATGTAGTTCTTTGCGTGCTTGACCGCGGCACAACCCGGTCCATGCAAGCAGTACCAGCCGTGCTGGTCAAAGAACACCAGATGCCTGATCGTGCTGCCCTCGGTGCGCTCGACGACGCGGTGGAGAAACTGCACCGATGTGTCCGGACCGCACTTTTCCTGCGGATCTAGCTCCGTTACTCGGAAGTTAGAGGCCACAGTCGGAGACTTTCTGACCGACGTTCCCGCCGAGCGTCGCTTGCGCGTAAGTGCTGATGGTTTCTTGACTTTCCTCACGCGCGCTCCTAGACTAAGCAACGGACGTCACCTGTTTTCGGTAGATGTTCGGGACGATAATCTAGAACTGACTGCAACGTATGTCAACGCAATTGGCGCCGGACCTCGATCACCACGCCGGATTCCCTGAACTCACCGACCTCGGACGGCGACTAGAGATCCTCCGTATCGAGCGCGGCGTTTCCAAGCAGCGTCTCGCGCGGAGAGCAGGCACGTCCCGGCAACAGCTCTGGCGCGTCATGACCGGCAAATCCGATCTCACGATTGCGCTTCGCGATCGTCTCGCCGCTGCGCTTTCCATCGAACCTGCATCGCTCCAATCGGGACCGCTTCCGGCGGCTCCACTCCGAGACCTCAGTGCGCCGCCTGCGGCGCCGCTGACCATGAACGAATACCTCGGCGAAGTCTCGCATCTCGCCAACACGCTGCGCACCTTGCCTGGCGGCGACGGTGGACGCCGACTCAAGCGAGCACTCATCAATGCGCTCGAGGATCTATCGGTCGAGGCGGGACGCGCACTGCCGATCGACTACTCGGAAATTCATCGACGCGTCTTAGCGGGCGAACTTTAGTTGGTGCTTGGGGCGAGCGCAGTGCAGCGGCCTCGCACCTCGCACCTCGTCCCTCGCCCCCGCTAGATTGCGCGCATGACAGACGTCGTCGCGCTCGCTGCTGAACTGCTCGCCATTCAATCCTCTACAGGCTCCGAAAGCCCGGCTGTCGATTTCGTCGCGCGCTGGCTCGTGTCACGCGGTTGGAACGTGACCACGCAGGAAGTCAGCAAGGGCCGCTCGAACGTGTGGGCATCGAGGGCTGGCCGTGGCGTCACGTTCTCCACGCATCTCGACACGGTGCCGCCGTACATCCCGCCGCGTCTCGAGGGCGATCGACTTTACGGGCGAGGCGCGTGCGACGCGAAAGGCATTGCGGCGGCGATGCTCTGCGCGGCAGAACGATTGTCGGAGGCGGGAGAAGAACGCGTCGATTTGTTGTTTGTCGTCGGAGAGGAGAAAGGCTCAGACGGCGCACGCGCCGCGAATCACCTGGCGGCCACCAGTCGCTATCTCGTCAACGGCGAACCCACCGAGAGCAAACTGGCGTCCGGCGCGAAGGGTTCTCAACGGGTGATCGTGCGTACGCGCGGACGTGCTGCCCACTCCGCGTATGCAGAGCTTGGAGTATCGGCCATCGAGCCCATGCTCACGCTGCTCCCGACAGTGGGCACCTTACCGTTGCCGAAGGATGACGTGTTGGGGAACACCACCGTCAACATCGGCACTATTCGCGGCGGCACGGAAGCGAACATCATTCCGGCGCTCTGCGAGTCGGAATTGATGTTCAGGCTCGTGAGCGATGTGGCACCGCTACGCGAGGCGATTGCGGCGTGGGCAGAAGGCAAGGCGGAGTTGGAATGGGGCTCATTCATTCCGCCCCAGCGCTTCCATACTATCGAAGGCTTCGACGTCGCACCCGTTGCATATACGTCGGACATTCCGCTGCTCGGTAGGTGGGGCACGCCGTTGCTCTTCGGCCCGGGATCTATCCACGTGGCGCATACCACCGAAGAGTTCATCGACGTTGCCGAGCTTCGCGCCGCCGTTGACTCGTACGCGCGCATTGCCCGCGCGCTGCTCGCCTCATGAACGCGCGCGAACGCCGAATTCCGGTTGCGGTGCTCGGCGCGACGGGCGCGGTGGGGCAAAACTTCATCCGTCTGTTAGCTGATCACCCGTGGTTCATACTCTCCGAGCTCGCTGCGTCGGAGCGATCTGCTGGACGCATGTACCGTGAGGCAGCCAAGTGGGTCAGCGCGGATGCGATGCCCGTCGATATGGGCGCGCTCACGGTGAAGGCCTGTGACCCTGCCGACGTAACTGCGCCCATCGTGTTCTCGGCGTTGGATTCGTCTGTCGCGGGCGAAGTGGAAGCGGCCTTCGCGAATGCCGGCCGGCTCGTGCTGAGCAACGCGCGCAATTATCGCATGGAGTCGGACGTCCCCTTGGTGATTCCCGAGGTGAACGCGAGCCATCTTGCACTCCTCGACATCCAGCGCGAACAACGCGGATGGACGGGCGGAATCGTCACGAATGCCAACTGTGCGGCAATCATGGCCGTCATGGCTCTCGCACCGCTGCACGAGGCGTTCGGAATTCGCAAACTGTTTGTGGTCACCATGCAGGCCGTGTCCGGTGCGGGCTATCCCGGCGTGCCATCGCTCGACATTCTCGGCAATGTCATTCCGTATATCAAAGACGAAGAGCCGAAGATCGAAACTGAAATCCAGAAGATGCTCGGCACCAAGGCTGGGAACTTCATTGAGCCGGCGCCGATCACGATCAGTGCACACGCCAATCGCGTCCCCGTTGAGAATGGGCACACGGTGTGTATGTCCGTCGCATTCGAAAACAGAGTCACCGCCGCCGATGCCGAGCACGCGATCGCACAGTGGCAGGGCGACCCGAGTGCGCGTGGACTGCCGAGCTCGCCCGCTCGCGCGCTCGTGCTCAGCGAATTGCCGGATCGTCCGCAACCGCGCCGTGATGTCGATCTCGGACGCGGCATGACCGTTACGGTCGGGCGCGTACGCCAAGATCCGCTCTTCGATGTGAAGCTGGTCTCGATGGGGCACAACACCGTGCGCGGTGCTGCCGGTGCGTCGATCCTGAACGCGGAACTACTGGTGGCAACGGGCAAGGTGCCGTCGGCGTGATCGTCTGCAAATTCGGCGGAACCTCGGTCGGCGATGCCGCGGCGATTGCACGCACCGCCACCATCATTTCGCAGCGACGCGCGCGACAGCCTGTTGTCGTGGTCAGTGCGCTTGGCGGTGCAACGAATCAACTTATTCAGATCGCCGAGCAGTCGGCGAAGGGACAGCTGATCGGCGCATTGCGTGCCGTCGCTGGACTTCGCGATCGGCACATGCAGCAGGCAGACACGCTGTTGTCGGATGATCAGGCCGTCCTGGCGGATGTCTGCGGTGAATTGTCGGCGATGTTCGACGAGCTTGCGGCGCTCGCTGAAGCGCTCAAGACGCTCGGCGATCTCACGCCACGCTCGCTCGATGCAATCTCATCGATGGGCGAACAGCTATCGTCGGTGCTCGTTGTCGCGGCGTTTCGGCTGCACGGGCTACCTGCGGAGCACGTTGATGCTCGCACGGTGATGATCACCGACGCGCAGTACACCTGCGCCGAACCGCAGACGGAAGCGATCACAGAGGCAGCGCTGCGGATTGTTGCGCCACTCGTGCGCGCCGGAAAGATTCCGGTACTGGGCGGCTACATCGGCTCGGCGCAGGGAACCGGTGTCACGACAACGCTGGGTCGCGGAGGATCCGACTACAGTGCCTCGCTTCTGGGCGCGGCGTTGCAAGCCGAGGCGATCGAGATCTGGACCGACGTCGACGGCATGCTCACCGCCGATCCGCGGGTGGTGCCGGGTGCGAGGTTGATCGAGCGCATCGGGTTTGAGGAAGCGAGTGAGCTTGCATCGTTTGGTGCGAAGGTTCTCCACCCGAACACGATCGCACCGGCCGTTACACGCGGAATTCCGGTGTGGGTGCTGAACTCGGCCAAGCCGCATGGCACGGGCACACTCATCACCTTCAATGCGCCGCATCGTCCAGTGACGGCAATTGCCGGCAAGAGTGGCGTCACGGTGTTGAAGGTGCGCAGCCCGCGCATGTTGTTGATGGAAGGGTTCATGCGCCGTCTGTTCGAGGTGTTTCAGCAGCATCGGACATCAGTCGATGTGGTAGCGACGTCGGAAGTGAGCGTCTCGGTTACGATCGACGATGTGTCGCGTCTCGATGAACTCATGATCGATCTCCGTGCGCTTGGTGACGTGAGCATGGAACGCAACCGCGGCATTGTTTCCATCGTTGGATCTGGATTGAGCGACGGTGGAACGGCGATGGCGCGCGCACTCGCGGCCATTGGCGAGCTTCGCGTCCACATGCTTTCGCTGAGTGCGAGCGGAATCAATCTCACCGTGGTCGTGGATGGTGCGCAGGTGCATCCTGCCATGCAGAGGCTTCACGACGAGTTCTTCGCGAGAGGTGATGCGTGAGCGAAGTGCGTGTTGCACTCATTGGCATGGGCAAGATGGGGAAAGCGCTCGCCGCGTTGGCGCCGGAGCGGGGATGTCGCATCGTGGCGACGATTGATCCCTCCGACACGGCGTCATCCGCGCTGACTGCCGCCGCGCTGGCAGACGCGGACGTTGCGATCGAATTCACGACGCCCGAGTCGGCGCCGGCGAATATTCGCGCCTGTCTTTCCGCACACTGCCCGGTGGTTGTCGGGACGACCGGTTGGTACGAACACTTGCCCGCAATTCGTGCTGAGGCAATTGAACAGACGGGAACACTTCTGACGGCGCCAAACTTTTCAATCGGCGTGGCCGTCTTTCATCGCGTTGTCGCGCAGGCCGCACAACTATTCTCCGGCGTGAGTGGATTCGAATCGCACATGATCGAGACGCATCACAGCGCCAAGCTGGATGCACCGTCGGGAACAGCGGTGTCGCTCGCGGCCGCCGCCGATGCGGCATCCGGCGGCAAGATTGGCATCACGAGTGTTCGCGTCGGCGCCGTCCCCGGTACCCATGAACTGGTGTTCGATGCGCCGTTCGAGCAGGTGCGGCTGGTGCATGAGGCACGAGATCGACGCGTGTTCGCGGAGGGCGCGCTTGCCGCGGCACGCTGGCTCGTGGGCCGCACCGGAGTGTTCACGATGCAGGACGTTCTCGGCAGTCCGAAACCGGAGAGCATTGATGGCTGACAAACTCGTTGGATGCGGAACTGCGCTCGCCACACCGTTTCTTGCCGACGGCAGCATTGACGAACGCGCGCTGCGCGGGTTCATCGATTGGCAGATGGACGAAGGCATCGATTTCCTGGTGCCGTGCGGCTCAACGGGTGAAGCGGCCACGATGACGGCTGTCGAGCATCGCCGTGTCGTTGAGATCACCGTGGAACAGTCGCGGGGACGCTTGCCCGTTGTTGCCGGTGCCGGCTCGAACGACACGGTGAAAGCCATCGAGTGTTCGCGCATCATGCGCGAAGTTGGCGCGACGCATCTGCTGCACGTGTCTCCGATGTACAACAAGCCACCACAGCGCGGTATCGTTGCACACTTCACGGCGATTGCCGACGCCGTCGACCTCCCGATTGTTGTTTACAATGTGCCCGGCCGTACCGGCAGCAACATCGAGGCAGCGACGACGCTCGAGCTCGCGAAGCATCCCCGCATCGTGAGTGTTAAGGAGGCTTCGGCCAACCTCGCGCAAATCACGGATTGCATCGTGGGAAAGCCAGATGGATTCTCGGTCCTGTCCGGCGACGACGAGCTCACGCTTCCAATTCTCTCACTCGGTGGAGACGGATTGATTTCAGTGATCTCGAATGCCGTACCACGGTTGATGACTGACCTGGTCCGTTCCGCGCGAGAAGGCCGGTTCGATCATGCGCGTGAGGTACACCAGCAACTGTTGCCGTGGATGCGCGCCGCATTCATCGAGTCCAATCCAATTCCGGTGAAGGCTGCACTTGCCATGATGGGGAAGTGCGCGAACGAATTGCGACTACCTCTCACACCACTGCTGGATTCGAAGCGTGACTCTGTTCGCAGCGCTCTGCGGCATGCAGGAGCGTTGACCTGATGGGCAATGATGTCGAAGAATTGAACGAAGCTTTCGTTGCGCGCCTGCTGAGCTTTGCTGATACGCCCGCAGGTGAGGCAGTGCACGAAGATGCTGAGCGAATGGTCGCGACGCTGCTTGCTGCGTTGGAGCGTGGCGATGTGCGTGCGGCCGAGTGCCAGGAGAACGGCCGGTGGAACGCAATTCCGTGGGTGAAGCGCGGCATCCTGCTGGGTTTTCGTGTGGGCTCCGTTGTGGACATGTCGCTTGGCGGCCATCACGGCGAGCCGCGCTTTGCGTTCTTCGACAAGCACACCTACCCGCCGCGGCCCATGCAGGTCAGCGCAGGTGTGAGAATTGTCCCTGGGGGCTCGGCCGTTCGTCGCGGTGCGTATCTCGCGCCCGGTGTGGTGTGCATGCCGCCGATGTACATCAACGTCGGCGCGTGGGTCGGGCCTGGGACGATGGTTGATTCACACGCACTGGTTGGCTCATGCGCGCAGATCGGAGCGCGCGTGCATCTCAGTGCTGCCGCGCAGATTGGCGGCGTGCTCGAGCCGGTGAATGCGTCGCCCGTTGTCATCGAAGACGACGTGCTGGTCGGCGGGAACTGCGGCGTATACGAGGGTACGATCGTTCGTGAGCGCGCGGTGCTCGCAGCTGGTGTAGTTCTCACACGCGGCACGCCAGTCTATGATCTCGTCAACAACCGCGTGATCCGCGGCACGCCAGAAATGCCGCTCGAGATTCCTGCTGGAGCCGTGGTGGTACCTGGCGCGCGGCAAGTGACCTCGGATTGGGGAAAGGCGCAGGGCCTGTCGGTGCAAACGCCAGTGATTGTGAAGTACCGCGACGAGCGCACGGATACTGCCACCGCACTGGAAGCATGGCTCCGGTGAGCCCATCTCGTCTTCGCGTGGCTGGTGAGTTGCGCGTGCCCGGCGACAAGTCGATCTCGCACCGGTCGCTCATTTGTTCGGCGCTTGCGAATGGTACGTCGCGAGTGCGAAGCATCCTGCCATCGGCGGATGTGCACTCCACGGCCGGCGTGCTGCGCGCGCTCGGTGTCGCCATTCCGCAGTTGTCCGACGACATGGAGATTACGGGAACTGGTGTGAGCGGGCTTCAATCGCCGACCGTTGATCTCGATTGCGGAAACAGTGGAACGTCGGCGCGGCTACTCGCGGGTCTCGTTGCCGGCGCGCAACTCACGGCAACGTTCGTTGGTGATGCGAGTCTGAGCGCCCGTCCTATGCGACGCGTGCAGCGTCCACTCGAGGAAATGGGTGCGAGCGTTGAGCCGGCGCCCCACGGCGGATTGCCGATGACCGTACGCGGTGCGCCGCTGCACGACGTGGAGTGGAACAACGAGAATTCCAGCGCGCAGGTGAAAAGCTGCATTCTCCTCGCCGCACTCTGCTCCGGTGTGGAAGCAACGGTTCGGGAGCCTACCCGTTCGCGCGACCACACCGAGCGGATGTTCGCCGCACACGGCGTCGAGATGTGGGTGAATGACGACGCCGTTCTGCTACCGCGCGCGCAGGTGCTCACGCCGCTCGACGTTACTGTTCCCGCCGATCCGTCGAGCGCGGCATTCTTCGCCGCACTCGCCGCGTTGGCGCCGCACGGCGAACTGCTGTTGACCGACGTGTGCGTCAACGAGACGCGGACGGGCTTTCTCGCTGCCCTCGCCGAAATGGGCGGCATCATCGAGCTGGAGCACAAGCAGCAGCGTCATGGCGAATTCGTCGCGAATGTTCGCGTAAGGGCAGGGAACCAGCTCAGCGGAATCATGATTCCAGCCGACGCGATTCCGACGCTGATCGACGAACTACCGTTGCTGGCCTGCATTGCGGCTTATTGCGATGGTGAGACGCGTGTTGAGGGGGCAGCAGAGCTGCGCGTAAAGGAGAGCGATCGCATCAGTGCGGTGGTGAATAACCTGCGCGCTATCGGAGCCGATGCCGAGGAGTTGCCGGATGGGTTCATCGTCCGCGGTACGAAGCCGCGTTTACGCGGCATGATTACCACGCATGGCGATCACCGCCTTGCGATGGCGTTTGGGATATTGTCCGCCCTACCAGGCAATGAGATTGCCATCGATGACCGCGACTGCGTGGCGGTGTCGTATCCGAACTTCTGGGACGATCTTCGCCGCGTGACCTCATGAGCGAGCGCACGCACATGGTGATCGCCATCGACGGTCCCGCGGCATCTGGAAAGTCCTCTACGGCTCGATGGGTCGCCGAGCGACTCGGCTTCATGCACATCGATTCCGGATCGTTGTATCGTGGCATGACTGCCGCTGGACTTCGTGGAGGGCGTCCGCCAGAGGAATGGACCGGAGCACTGTTGGTCGCGGAAGGACACCGCCTCGCGTTAAAGCCCGGCCGTCATGCAGCCACGGCGTTGATTGATGGGAGCGATGTCGCAGTGGAACTCCGCAGTCAGGCGGTGACGGCGAACGTCTCGCTTGTCGCGAAGATGCCTGACGTTCGCACGTGGGTGAATGCGCGAGTGCGCGAGTGCGCTGAGAGTCACGATGTGGTTGTGGACGGTCGGGACATGGGGACGGCAGTGTTCCCCGATGCCCCACTCAAGATCTTTCTCGTGGCCGATCCGTGGGAGCGCGCGCGCCGCAGGTTGACCCAACGGCTCGGGCATCGCCCCACCGACGATCAGGTTGCGGAGGAGACTGATCTCCTCGTACAGCGCGATGCGAAGGACGCCACGCAGACGGCTCAGGCCAAGGATGCCGTCCTGCTCGACACCACCTATCTGACGCAGGAAGAGCAGGTGGAGCGGATTGTCGCGCTGGCGCACGCCGTAAGTCACCGTCCCCCCGTCACTTAAGGTTGACGTTGGGGTCTCGGTCCCGTATAATTGAAGGCTCGATTCGATTGCCATTGCCACACATCCGTGTCGGCCATGTGATGCATCACTTCTGACTCGTTGCGGCGAGCCTAAAAAATCCGCGCTTGGGAGAATCACTTCAAGTATGACAGAGCTCGAAACCCCAACCGAAGCACAGCTGCTCACAGCGCGCGAGAAGCGCGACAAGCAGCGCGCCCAGCTTCGCCCGCTGGCCAATCTCCGTCCTGAACTCGTCGACGACGAGGGTTACACAACGGAAGAGATGGAAGCCATGATGGAGATGTACAACGGGACGATGGCCTCGATTGACGAAGGCGAGATCGTCAAGTCCCGTGTACTCGAGATTCGCGACAACCTCGTGATCCTCGACATCGGCTTCAAGTCCGAAGGCAGCGTTCCGCTCGAAGAATTCAAGGATCATCCCGACCTCAAGCCCGGCGATGAAGTTGAAGTGCTGCTCGAGCACCTCGAGGACCAGGAAGGCTCTGTCGTCCTCTCCAAGAAGAAAGCCGACTTCATGCGCGTGTGGGAGCGTATCCGCCTCGCGTACGAGAACGATCAGCCGGTTGAAGGCACGCTCGTCAAGAAGATCAAGGGCGGTGTGGTCGTCGACCTCATGGGCGTCGACGCATTCCTCCCGGGTTCGCAGATCGCGCTCCGTCGCGTCCCGAACATCGACGAGCTCCTCGGCCAGAAATTCGAGTTCAAGATCATCAAGCTCAACAAGCGTCGCCGCAACATCGTCGTTTCTCGCCGCGTGATTCTCGAGAACGAGCGTGCCGGCAAGCGCGAGAAGTTGATGAAGGAGCTCGAGAAGGATCAGATTCGGAAGGGCGTCGTCAAGAACATCACGGACTTCGGTGCATTCATCGATCTCGGTGGTGTCGACGGCTTGCTGCACATCACCGACATGTCGTGGGGCCGTATCTCCCATCCGTCGGAGATGGTCTCGATTGGCGCAGAGCTGGAAGTCAAGGTTCTCGACATCGACTGGCAGCGTGAGCGCATCTCGCTCGGCCTCAAGCAGCTCCAGAGCTACCCGTGGAAGGATGTCGCCGAGAAGTATCCGGTCGGCACGCGCGTACAGGGTAAGGTTGTCAGCATCACGAACTACGGCGCGTTCATCGAGCTCGAGCCGGGCATCGAAGGCCTGGTGCACATCAGCGAGATGAGCTGGACCCGGAACGTGCGACACCCGTCGAAGCTGGTGTCGATAGGAGAGACCATCGAGGCCGTGGTCCTCAAGGTCGATCCGAACGAAGAGAAAATCTCGCTCGGTATGAAGCAGACGGAGCAGGATCCCTGGGTCGTGCTTCCGCTCAAGTACCCGGTGGGTACGCGCATCAATGG
>JBBQHJ010000163.1:0-10306 GCA_038323865.1 Gemmatimonadales bacterium | reverse complement strand
CAAACGCGCGATCGCTCGAGGACATTGGTGTCTACCAGTCGGACGAGGTGACAATTGGCGCTACGGACGGCAATGCGCCCGAACATGTCCACGCACTTCGAGTCAGCGCGCCGCTCTTCCACGTACTCGGCGTGACTGCCGAGCGTGGGCGTCTCATCGTTGAGGACGACAACCGCCAGCAACAGACCACCGTCGCCATGCTCACGCACAGCTACTGGCAGCGGCGCTTCGGCGGACGATCAGACGTGGTCAACTCGGTCATCGACATGGACGGTTTCCCAATGACGGTGATCGGGATCGTGCCCGACGCCGCGCAACTACCGGACACGAAGGCGGACATCTGGTTGCCGGCACGCTCGTATCCGGGGCAGACGGCGTACAACAACCACACGTGGGGCGCCATCGGGTTGCTACGTCAGGGATTCACGGCACAGGCAGCTGAAGAGGAGCTCGTTCCGCTCACGAAGCGCTTGTCCGAGGTGTTTCCCAACGCCGAGCCAATCCGTTTTCTCACGAACACGGGATTTCGGACGCAGGTTCGCTCGCTGCGCGACGTCGTCGTCGGGGACGCGATGCGCCGAGCGCTGTGGATTCTCTTTGCGGCGGTGCTGGTGGTGCTGTTGATTGCCGCGGCGAATCTCTCGAACCTGTTCCTTGTGCGCATCGACGCGCGGCGTCGTGAAATGGCCGTTCGCGCGGCGCTCGGAGCCGACCGACTGCGCATCGCGGTGAAGTACCTGAGCGAGAGCATGCTGATTGCGTTCGGCGCCGCTGTACTCGCGCTGATGCTCGCGCAGATGGGATTGAAGACATTGCTCGCGCTTGCGCCGCGCAATCTTCCGCGGATCGACGAGGTACATCTGGGCCTGCGCGAGACGCTCTTTGCAGTCGGCGGCGCGCTCGCGGCGGGAGTGTTTCTCGGCACGGTTGCTCTGATTGGACGCAACCCGCTCGATCTCGCGCAATTGCGTGCAGGCGGGCGTGGACTCACGCTCTCGCGGCACAGACATGCCGTGCGGGGCGCGCTCGTGGTCGCACAGATCGCGTTGTCACTGGTGCTACTTGCCGGCGCCGGACTGATGATCCGCAGTTTCCAGAAACTGCGCGCCATTCAGCCAGGCTTCGATCCATCGGGAGTGCTCACACTCACGGTATCAATTCCGCAGAAGGTGTATGGCGGCGACTACCGGCGGGCGAGTGCATTCTACGAGCAGCTCACGACGCGCATGAAGGCGATGCCGGGAGTGACGCAGGTGGGTTTCGCCGAAAAAATACCGATGGCGGGCCGCAATCTCTGCACGAGCGTGACGTTCGAAGCACCAGACGGGCGTGGATCGCAGGGCGATTGTCCGACGACGTCGATGGTATCGCCGGGCTATTTCGAGGCGATGGGGATACGGGTCGAGGGGCAAGCACTCACGTGGCCCGGCATGGATGCGGGCGATGGCGCAATGGTGGTGAGCCGCGCATTCGCGGATCGCGCGTGGCCCCATGGCGGTGCAATCGGGAAGCGGCTGCATTTCCGCGGGACCGCATGGTACCGCGTGAGCGGCGTGGCGGAAGATGTTCTCGCCGACGGATCGGACAAGCCACCCGTGTCGTTCGTCTATTTTCCGATGCTCGCGCTCGACAGTGCGCCGTTGTGGGACCCGCCGACGCAGATCAACATGGTAGTGCGCACCACCGCGAAGAGTCCGATGTCGCTCGTGCCAATGATCAGGCGCGAGGTCATGCGCATCGAGCCGCACGGTGCGATGTCGGATCCGGAGGATATGGAAGCCATCGTGGCGCAGTCGATGTCGAAGCGCACATTCACGATGCTGTTGTTGGCGATTGCCGCCGCGATCGGCTTGTTCCTCACGGTGGTTGGACTGTATGGCACCGTGTCGTACGTGGTGGGCCAACGGCGCGGAGAGATCGCGATCCGCATGGCGCTCGGTGCGCAGGTGCGCGAAGTCGCGGCGATGGTGATGCGACAATCGCTGACGCTGGCCACACTCGGTGTCCTCGTTGGATTGCTCGTCGCGCTGGGGCTCACGCGCGTACTACAGTCGTTGCTGTTCGGCGTGAGCGCGACGGATCCGATGCTTCTCCTCGGCGCCGGTGTGGTGCTGCTTGCCGTATCGGCAGCCGCGAGCTTTGCACCGTCGCGGCGCGCGGCCGCGGTGCACCCGGCGGAAGCGCTGCGTTCGGAGTAACAGACAATGGATATCAAGCGGGAAGGGAAGGCACGGCGACCGCGGTGGCTGGCGATGGTGCTGGGCGGCGCCGGTGCGCTGGCGATCGTCGTCGCGATCGCGCGTCCCGGGATCGCGGCGCCACGTGTGGAACGCGCTTCGTTGACGATCGATACGGTGCAGCAGGGGGACATGACGATCGACGTCAACGCACCAGGGACGCTTGTTCCCGAGCATGTGCGCATCCTTGCGGCGCTGACGGCAGGACGGGTGGAGTTGCTTCCGCTCGATCCCGGCGCGGCAGTGAGTCCGGGCACGGTGATCGTGAAGCTCGCGAATCCCGACGTCGAGCTACAACTCATGCAGGGCGAGCAGCAACAGCGATCGGCGATGAGCGCATTGGCGAGTCTCAAGACGGCGCTACGCCAACAGCGGCTCACGCAGGAAGGCACTGTCGCCGACATGCAGTCGCAGTATCAGGAGGCACTGCGAAACGTGACCGTTGTCGAGGCGCTGGGGAAGCAGCGTCTTGCTTCGGTGAACGAAATGGCGACTGCGCGCGACAAGTCGGTGTCACTTCGCACACGTACCGAAACCGAGCGCGCGCGCCTGACCGAGATGACGAGTGCGGAGCGTGAACAGGTTGTGCTCATGGAGTCGCAGATCGCGAAGCTCCGCGAGATCGTACAGTCGCAGCGTGCGCGTGTGGAGTCGATGATCGTGCGTGCGGGCGAAGGTGGACAACTGCAGAGTCTTCCTCTCGAGCTGGGTCAGTGGGTGAATCCGGGCATGGAGCTGGCGCGGATCGCCGAGCCAGGGAGGCTCAAGGCGATGCTGCATGTTCCAGAGTCGCAGGCCGCGGATATCCTGCCGGGACTTCCCGCATCCATTGATACGCGGAACGGCATTGTTGCGGGACATGTGCTTCGCTCGAATCCCGCATCGCAGAACGGATCGGTTACCGTGGAAGTCGCGCTCGACGGGGGGTTGCCCGCGGGAACACGATCTGACCTGAGCGTCGACGGGACAATCCAGATCACGCGATTGGCGAAGGTGCTGCACATCGCACGTCCCCCATATGGGAGCGCGGGTGGATCGATCGCGCTCTACCGGCTGAGCGCCGATGGGCGTTCGGCGGAGCGCGTCATGGTGAGGATGGGACGCGCGTCGTCGAGCGCCGTACAGATCGTGAGCGGATTACGCGCTGGCGACCGCGTGATCGTCTCGGATGTATCCGTGATCGGGAACGCAGAGAAGATCCAGGTCAGGTGAGCACACTTCACATGGAGCACGCGGCAATGTCGAAACGAGGGGCTGACGCATTGATTCAACTGTCCGGGATCGGAAAGGTGTTCCTGACCGATGAGCTGGAGACTCATGCGCTTGAGGACATCACACTCACCATCACGGCCGGCGAGTTCGTGGCGATCGAGGGGCCATCGGGTTGCGGCAAGTCGACGCTGCTCTCACTGCTCGGTGTGCTGGATACGCCGACGACAGGGGAGTATCTCCTTGCTGGCGAGCCGGTATCAGGCCTGAGCGCGTCGCAGCGCACGAGGATTCGAAATCGGCAGATCGGGTTCATCTTCCAGTCGTTCAACCTGATCGGCGATCTTACCGTGTACGAGAATGTCGAGCTTCCGTTGACGTATGGCACATTGTCGGAGAAGGAGCGGCGCGAGCAGGTGCATGCCGCGCTGGACAGAGTGGCGATGACTCATCGTGTTTCGCACTATCCAGCGCAGCTCTCAGGTGGGCAGCAGCAGCGCGTCGCCGTCGCGCGCGCGGTGGCGGGCGCGCCGCTCATCCTTCTCGCCGACGAGCCGACGGGGAATCTCGATTCCTCGAACGGAGACGCGGTGATGACGCTGCTCCAGGAGCTGCACGCGGGCGGCGCAACGATCTGCATGGTCACGCACGATCCGCGATACACAGCGCATGCCGATCGCTCGTTGCACCTCTTTGACGGGCGGCTCGTTAGCGATTGCGCCGCAGTGACCGCATGAGCGACCTTCGCATCGCCGGTCAGGGTTCCAGCTCAGCGCGTCGCGTGTGCTGATCGCATTACTCGCGGAGCGTCCCGGTAAGGAGCTCGTGCCCCGGAGTCACCACGCGGCTCGTGCGACAGTCACTCGGCTACGTCGGTGCTCCGCTCACAATCGATTCTGTTGACGAAGATGTATGAAACGGCGTGAGGTGCAGATTCCTCGACTTCGCTCGGAATGACACGGTGCTTCGCTCGGAATGACACGGTGCTTTGCTCGGAATGACACGCTGCTTTGCTCGGAATGACACGGTGCTTCGCTCGGAATGACACGGTGCTTCGCGCGCAATGAAGAACTCACGGGCGCATTTCACACATGAGCGCGAGCGTGTTGCCATCGGGATCGCGGAATGATGCGAGCCAGAGATCGTGGTCGGGCATCTTGGCGATGAAGTGCGGCTGGTCGTCGAACTTCACACCGCGCGAGACCATGCTGCGGTGCGCGTCCTGGATGTCGCCGACGCGGAAGTAGAGCACCGAGCTGACGCCGGCCTTGAAGCGTCCTTCCGGCTTGGAGATCATGAGCCGCACGCCGCCGATGTCGAAGAAGGCGAGTGACGGTCCCGCCTCGAAGAGAAACTTCAGGCCCACCGCATCGCGATAGAACGTGGTGCTCTTTGCCACATCGGAGACGGTAAGCGCGATCTGCATGAGCCCCTGGATCTCGGAGTTGAATGGGGCGGGGAGGGAGGCGGACATGGTGGCGGGGCGGGAGAGGTTGATTTACTTAGCTTTGCTAACTAACATATTGCCGCATGGCGCCCCGTCAAGACTCTCCCGCCGTGCTCGCGGACCGGCTGCACTCCGCGGCCATACATCTGTTGCGACGGCTCCGTCGTGAGGATGACGCATCAGGGCTGAGCGCGCCGCGACTCTCGGCACTCTCGGTGATTGTGTTCGGCGGGCCGTTGCCGATCGGCGCACTGGCTGCGGCAGAGCAGGTGCGCGTGCCGACGATGTCACGAGTCGTGTCCTCGCTCGAGCAGGATGGCCTAGTGCGTCGCGTGCCCGATGCCGACGACAAACGCGTGGTGCGCATCGCCGCCACCGCGACGGGCAAGGCGCTCCTTCAGGCAGGTCGCGCGCGACGCGTCTCGGCGCTCGCCGCCGAGATTGCACAGCTGACGACAGAGCAGCGCAAGCATCTCTCCACAGCGGTGCCGCTGCTGGAACAACTGGCCACACTGGATTCCGGCGAACGACACAAGCGACGCTAAGGCTCGTTGTCGCCCATCGCTCCTTGACTTCATCCAGGCTTATCCGCTATTTAGGATAGCCTAAATAATATTTGAATGTCTGCCTCACCTCGCATCACGCCGCCAAGCCACCCCACCGACCAGCCCGAAACGGGATGGCGGCGTGCGCGCGTCGCGCCCAGCCTCGCCGAGGTGTATCGCAGTGTCCCGATAGGCGGGCGGAGTATCTGGCGGAAAATCCTCGTCTTTGCCGGACCGGGATACCTCGTCGCCGTGGGATACATGGACCCGGGCAACTGGGCCACCGATCTCGCTGGTGGGGCGCAATTCGGCTACGCACTGCTCAGTGTCATCCTGATCTCGAACCTCATGGCAGTGCTCCTTCAGGGACTCGCCTTGAAGCTGGGCATCGTTACCGGACGCGATCTCGCCCAGGCCTGCCGCGATCACTACAGCCGCCCCGTTGTCTGGGCACTCTGGATTCTCTGCGAAATCGCCATTGCCGCGTGCGACCTCGCTGAAGTCATCGGCTCAGCCATCGCACTGAACCTGCTCTTCCATTTTCCACTGCCGCTCGGCGTCGCCATCACGGGACTCGACGTCCTGCTGTTGCTCCTGCTACAGAACAAGGGTGTGCGTGTGCTCGAGGCACTCGTGATCACGCTCGTCATGACGGTGGGCGTGTGCTTCGCTTTCGAACTGGTCCTCGCCAAGCCCGATGTCGCTGGAGTGTTCGCCGGATTCATTCCGACGGCGGACATCTTCTTCAACCGCGACAAGCTCTACATCGCCATCGGCATTCTTGGCGCCACGGTGATGCCGCACAACTTGTATCTGCACTCGTCCATTGTGCAGACGCGAAAATACGAACAGAACGCCGACGGCCGCCGCGAGGCTGTGCGATACGCCTTCATCGATTCGACAATTGCCTTATCGATGGCGCTGTTTATCAACGCCGCCATCCTCATTGTGGCCGCGGCAAGTTTCCACACCTCCGGTAATACCGGCGTCGCCGAGATCCAGGATGCCTACAAGCTCCTCACACCGTTGCTCGGTGCGGGAGCGAGCACCGTGTTCGCGCTCGCCCTCCTGGCCTCGGGCCAGAACTCGACACTGACGGGCACGCTGGCCGGCCAGATCGTGATGGAGGGCTTCCTCGACATCCGCATCCGGCCCTGGCTCCGTCGCCTGATCACGCGACTCATCGCTATCGTTCCGGCCATCATTGTCGCCATTATTGGCGGCGAGTCAGGAACAGCGAAGCTGCTCATCCTGAGTCAGGTGGTGCTGAGTCTTCAACTGTCGTTTGCCGTGTTCCCGCTCGTTATGTTCACGTCCGACAAGCTCAAGATGGGCGAGTTCGTGAACCCGGCATGGGTGAAGCTGCTCGCCTACATCGTGGCCTTCGTCATTGCTGCACTCAACGTGTGGTTGCTCGTACAGACCGCACTCGGCTGGCTCTCGTAGTACGCGGGCAACTCGCTTCCAAACATGTACACACGCATACTCGTCCCCCTCGAGCATACGGAGTACGACGACGCCATCGTTTCGCATGTTCGCGAGCTGGCGCTGCTCTGTCACGCTTCCGTGGTGTTGATTCACGTTGCCGATGGCTGGGCTGCTCGCAACCAGCATCAGCTCGCGCTACGTGAGAGCGACGAGATGAAGCGCGATCGCGAATATATCGAAGCGCGTGGCGACAGTTTCGAAGCTGCGGGCATTGCAGTGGAATGTGTGCTTGCCGGCGGCGACCCTGCCATCGAAATCGCTGAGGCAGCAATTCGCGAGGGATGTGATCTGGTCGCCATGAGCACGCATGGCCACAAAGGCGTGCAGGATCTTATTCGCGGCAGCGTGGCGAACGAAGTGCGGCATCGCACCACGGTGCCCGTACTCATGGTGCGAGGTACGCTTCGCAAGGTGCGCGTGCAGTGAGTGCGCTTCAGGTAGCACGCTCGTTGAGTGGTCCCGTTGAGGACTATCTCAAAGCCATCTACGATCTCGAACGCGCCGGCCAACCTGCGACGACCAACGAAATCGCCATACGCCTCGCGATCTCACCGGCCAGCGTGAGCGGCATGGTGCGACGTCTCGCGGAGCAGGGGCTGATTCGTCACGAGCCCTATCGAGGCGTCCGTCTTACAACGCAGGGACGTCGCGCCGCGCTCCGCACATTACGTCGCCACCGCATACTCGAGTGCTATCTCACCGAGGTACTCGGCTATCCGTGGGATCGGGTGCATGAGGAAGCCGAGCAGATGGAGCACGCTGCGTCCGAGGAATTGATCGACCGCATGGCGACGGCGCTTGGGAATCCGCAGTACGATCCGCACGGCGCGCCGATTCCAACGGCCGACGGCGAGGTCCATGAGGGATCGGACCGGAGCCTGAGCGAGGTCGAGGTGAATGGCGTTGTGACGGTGGAGCGCGTGCACGACGAAGACGGAAGTCGCCTGCGCTATCTGGCCGAGCTCGGCATTCGTCCGGGCGCGAAAATTCGAATTGTCGAGAAGGCGCCGTTCGAGGGGCCCATCACTTTCCGCGTCGAGGGCAAACGCTCGGCGTCCGCGCGCGCCATTGCGGTCTCACTGGCGTCCCAGGTTTTCGTCGAAAACGACGAGCGCTAGTCGAAGGGAACGGACCTTGCCGACCTCGGGCTCACACGAGCCGCCGAGGAAAGCGTGACCGCACGATCCATCGCCACTGATCCTGACGCAGGTATTCCCGATCTCGTCCATCGGTTGACGGGCGATTCGCGGCGTCTCGTGAGCGACGAAATACGGCTCGCCAAGATGGAAGCCAAGGACGGACTCAAGCGTGTCACCAAGGGCACGCTCTGGATGTCCCTCGCCTTTGGTGCTGGCGTGGTGATGGTAATGTCGCTGACGGTCTTTCTTGTCACGCTGATTGGCCGCACCGCAGACGGACACATGTGGGTCGGCGCACTGGTGACCGGGGCCCTGGAACTTGCGCTGGGCGCGTTCCTCGTGAGCAAGGGCCTGACGTCGTTGGCAGAGCCGGCCTACTCGCTGGAGGCCAGTCGTGCGTCGCTTGCCGACACGAAGCACTGGGCGACGTCATCTGCCCGGCGGCAGGTGCATCCTTTCTAGGACGTCCCTCGACACACGCGGCGAAAGGCACAACATTCCGCGCATGAAGAAAGATCTCTGGCTGCGCCTCAAGAAATACCACTTCGACAACCTCGTGCCGCCGCATCTCGGCGACCGGGTGTCGTCCATGTTTGGCGGTAGCGATCCCTCCACGCACGCGTTCGCGAGCAAGCTCGCGCGCAAACTTTCGTGGAAACCAAGCTTCGCGCTGCACGCGATAGAGGAATACAAGAAGTTCGTCTTTCTCGGCGTAACGAGCGATTTCGCCGTCACTCCGTCGAAGGCGATCGATCAGGTGTGGCACGAGCACATCCTATTCAGCCGAGCGTATCGCGAATTCTGTCGCGATGTCCTCGAGCGCGACTTTGATCACAATCCCGAACTGGTCCAGTTGGACCAGCAGACGGACACGTTCAAGGCGCAGTTCGACGCGACGGTTGCTGCATACGAGCGCGAGTTCAGTGTGCACCCGCCCTCGGATATCTGGGGCACGCCCAAGTTCGACAAGAAGAAGCGGCGCGTGCACGACGACGGCTTTCTCGCGTCGACGTCGACCATCTATGATGACGGCACGCCGCTTTACATGCAGTTCGATGGTGGGAGTGATGGCGCTGCCGACTCAATGATGGAGTTCGGCGGTGGCGGCGGCTTTCTCGGTGGTGGCGGCGGAGACTCGTGGGGCTCGGACTCTACGAGCTCGGATTCATCGAGCAGTAGCGATTCCGGCAGCAGCGATAGCGGCAGCTCGTGCAGTAGTGGTTCGAGCTGTTCGTCGAGTTGTGGAGGTGGGGGCTGTAGCTCGTAAAAGCAGGTCCCTCGCTTTGCTCAGGACGACAATTTCTGCGCGACGCGAAGAATCTGCCTTTAGCCTATTGCCTCGAGAAAGCTTTCATCCGCAATCGCCGTCATGCTGAACGTCAGCTTGATGTCGAGATTCTCGCGCACCATACGGGACATCGAATCATCATAGATGCGGAGAATGAGCCGTAGGGTCGGGTCGAATGATCGCGCGTTGAGTCCGATCTCGAGATTCCCGATGTCGCTATCGACGAGTGAGTAAAGCGCCTTGGCGCGCATGACGCCGACATCCTGGAGGACGCCGGGAAGTCGTGCGTCGCCGATGTAGACATCGACACCGAGCGAGCGAAAATGCTGGACGTTCGGTGAACCCTCGTTCCTCTCGATGACGAGGACTTCTTCACCGCGCTGCAACAATCCCTTCGCGACGAAATAGCCGAGGCGGCCGAGCCCGCACAAAATGACGTGCCCCTTGGACGAATAGCGGCGTCGGCCAAGTGAAAGTTGGACACGCTGCTTGATGATGCGGTCGACGGTGAGGGAAAAGATCATCCAGATGAACACCGTTGACGTCAGGATCAACGCGATGCCCACCAGCTTGCTCGCCGTGCCGGCATGCGCGAGGCTGATGTCGCCGTAACCGACGGTGGCGGTCGTCACGACAACGAAGTAGAAGGCATCGAGCAGCGACATCCCTTCGGCGCGATGGAAATAAAAGACGGCAGTCGCGGCAACGAGCGCAAAGGCGAGTGCGAGGCGCTGAATCAGTCCGTCGCCAACTGATCGGCGCGGTTCCTCGGCGATTGGTGCGGGAACGTATCGCAGCGTGTGTTCGACGTGTTGGTCGAGCGCCGCAATGAACGTTGGCGCCGCGATCTTGGCCGGGTTCAAGACATGAATGTGCGGATGCGCCGCCCGGAGATGTGGCGCGACGTTCTCGTTGAACAGCGCGGCAACGATGCGCAGCTCACTATCCATCGA
>JBBQHJ010000162.1:0-10314 GCA_038323865.1 Gemmatimonadales bacterium | reverse complement strand
GCGACGGCGCTCTTAATGACCCCCGCGGCCGTGCCATTCCGTGGGGTGCGCGCAGCGCGTAGGCGATTAATCTGCACCTCCTGGTTTTTGTTGGCATTCGGACTTCCGTACGGCTCATACGCCGCACCAGGTGTTGGCCGGTCCGCACTCGTCATCGGCTTCAACACCTGCTTCGCCTTCTCCTTCTCGGCACGTGAACGATGATTTGCCTCGGTGCCCGGCACCATCGCGTTGCCGAGCGACGTCGCAATGTTCTCGTCGCCGTCTGGAGATGAGCGCAACGCTTCCGCCGTGGCCTTGGCCGAGAAACGATCGCTCAGGCTCGAGAGAAGCTCGGCCTGTTCGACACTGAAACCGAGCACGCGCGCGGCATCACGCACGGCACTGCGTCCGCGATAGGTGATTTGTTCGCAGACCATGGCGGCGTGTTCACGACCGTACTTGTCGTAGACGTACTGGATCACCTTCTCACGTTCGCGATGCGCAAAGTCGATGTCGATATCGGGCGCTTCGCTCCGATCCTCACTCAGGAAACGCTCGAAGAGCAACTGGAGCTTGATCGGATCGACAGACGTGATGGCGAGGCAGTAGCACACGGCAGAATTGGCCGCCGAGCCACGTCCTTGGCAAAGGATTCCTTCGCGACGCGCAAAGCGGACGATGTCCCATACGATGAGGAAGTAGCCCGCGAGGCCGAGCTTGCAAATGAGTGCCAGCTCATGCGCGATCTGATCGTCGTGCTTCTGCGTCCGGTGCTTCGTTCCTGGTGAACCCCATCGCTCATGAGCCCCCTGTTCCACGAGGCGCCCGAGATACTCATCAGCACTCACGCCGGGTGGCAGCGGAAATTCCGGCAGTGTCGGCTTGAGTTCCGTCAGGCGAAACGCGCATCGCTCAGCGATATCGAGCGTCGCACGAATGCCTTCGGGTGCATGACGCCACCGGCGCGCAATCTGCGCAGCACTCTTGAGATACCACTCGCCATTGGGACGGAGACGTGTGCCCATCTGGTCGAGCGTGCGCTTGTGGCGGAGTGACGCGAGCACATCGTGCACCATGCGATCGCGCGCGCGCGCGTAGTGCACGTTGTTGGTGACGACCCATGGCACATCGAGCGCACGGGCAATCTCGATGAGTCCCGCTGTGATCTCGCGTTCCTCGGGCAATCCATGATCCCAGCACTCGAGTGCAACGCGATGACCAAAAATGTCGAGCAGCGTAGCCGCTGCTTCACAGGCAGCATCCAGTTCGCCACGCGCGGCAAGCGTGGGCACCCAGCCGCGCGGACATCCGGTGAGCGCAAACAATCCGCCGGCGTACTGCGCAACCTGCTCGAGCGATACCTGTGGTGAGCCGCGCCGCGACACGTCCTGCCGGCCGAGTGTGATGAGCGTGGAAAGATTGGCGTAGCCTTGCTGCGTTTCGGCGAGCAGCGGCAGGTGTGTGATGAGTGGCGTATTGCTTTTCGTCGGAATGGCGACAGTCAGTTCGGCGCCGACGATCGCCGGCAACCCGGCATCCTCGGCGGCGATGGTAAAGCGTACCTGTGCGCCGAGCTCGTCGTGATCGGTGAGCGCGAGTGCCGCGAGTCCCAGCTCTTTCGCGCGCGCGACGAGCGTTTCAGGAAGCGCGGCGCCATCGAGGAGCGAGAAGGCGGAATGACAATGCAGCTCTGCGTACTCAATCACTCCATGCCTGCACACGCCATGCGTCGTCGGAACGATCGAGGAACACCACGACTTCGCCCACGCTGCTCTCGCAGCGCCAGTAGTCGCGCCGGTAGCCGTCGTCCCACCAATCGCCAGAGAGGCGCTCGGGGCCGATGGCGCGCGTGACGGCAATGCGCTTGCCGCGCCATGTCACCACCGCAGGAGCGCCGCCATTGCAGAGCACCTCGGCCACTTCTGGTGGGTCGAGTGCGCGGCGCGCCGACGTGACGGCGGGTTGCGCATCGCGCACGAGGGCAATGGACGTCGTGTCATTCCGAGCGGACCCTGAGCGTAGCGAAGGGGAAGTCGAGGAATCTGCACGCCCGCTGTTGCGAACTGCGTGAAGTGCAGATTCCTCGACTCCGCTCGGAATGACACCCACTCCGCTCGGAATGACACCATCACTCCACGTTCCCGCCTTCTCGGGACGATGTGTATCCTGCGCCTGTGCACGCACGATCGTTCCCGGTCCGAGCTCCGCGCGCAATCGCTCGATGGCTGCATCGGCAGCACCAATGTCGCGCCATGATTTATTGAGCAGATCTCCCTGCTCGCCAGACAAGGGTGCTGCGGCGACGATGGCCACGCGCACCGCAATCACCGGTGCATCGAGCGTCCAGCTGTCGAGCAGGGCACGACACCGTTCGAACAACGGCAGCACGCGCGCCATGGGCCGAGCCATGCGTGCTTCACGCGTGACCGTATGCGCTGGTGCGTTGGGCAGCGCGCCGCGTGCATCGTCGAGCGTGAGCGTGATGGCAATGGCGGCAATTGCACGACCGTGTGCGATCAACGTTTGCGTCAACCGGTCGAGCGCAGCACGCACCACGAACAGCACGGGTTCCATGGTTGCGGATGGAGTTCCGAGTTCCACTTCAACAGCGGGATGTGTTTCCACGCGCGCGAGTACGGGACGACGCGGATCATCGGCGTGCGCGAGACGCCACGCGCGAAGGCCGACGTCGCCCCACCGGCGCTCGATGTCTTCTGCCTGGAGCGATGCGAGTGCACCGACGGTGCGAAGGCCGAGTGCCTGCAATGCTTCGCGCAGCTCTTCGTCCATGGGCACGAGAGCCAGTGGTGCCGACGACAGATATTCTGCGTCGCGACCCTCCGGTATCACATGTATGAGACCGCGTTCGTCATCGTCGCGCTGGAAACTCGCACCCGTCCATGTTGCTGCACGCGCGGCAACGCACGATCCCGCGATGGCCACGCGTGGCCGCGGATGCCAGCGCTTTGCACGACGCAATAATTCTTTTGCGAGCGCACGCTCACCACCAATGCCGTCGAAGCCTGACGCACCGACCCACCACAATCCCGGCGTTCCGTTCACCGGTGTGACCTGTGGGCTCGCGCCAACGAGCAGCGCCGACATCTCGGTGATGCTCGCATTGATGGCGACGTCATCCCACGTGAGCTCGTGCAACTCGGCGCAGAGTGCACGTGCTTCGGTGATGCGCATGCCGGCGCGTACGCGTGCGCGTCCCGCCGCGGCGGAGACGGCGCGCAGTGTGCGGCTCGCACCATCGGTCAACGCGATGGCGACGTCATCCCAGTGCTCGGGCGCGAGCGACGGCGTCGTGGAGTTCACGGGGTGGGTGAGGGGGTGCGATGGCGATGGGGTGGTTGGGAGTAGAAGTGGGAGGTGAAGCTGCACGTCCACTGCGCCCGTGCCGGCGTCCCCCTGCCGGGCCGCGCGCCACACCGCGCCGATCGGGAACCTCGGGATGCGAACACAGGCGACGCGCCACTCCGATTGCACAGATCACCTCCACTGCTTTGAGAGTTCCTCCTTTTTCAATGCGGACACCGATTTTGGCCGGCCAGTCGGCCAGTCGGCCAGTCGGCTGTTTGTTGGCAGACTGGCTGACCGGCAGACCGGCAGGCCGCCTTCGTTCGACGAGCAGTCTCACAGCACCACCGAGCTGCGTTGCTCCACCTTTCGCCTCGCCGAGTACGATGAATGCGGCGTTCGATTCCTTGGCGAGTCGTGTGAGTCGCACGGCGGTTGAGCGTGTGAGCAGCGGCGCGCTGTCGAGAACCACGAGTGCAAAGGCGCTCGAGCGGAGCAACACGTCGGCACACCAGGCGGCGCGCGTGGCATCGTGTGGGCGGATCATCCACACGCCTTGCTCGTCGCCCAGGTGCGTCCAGTCGCGCGGATCGAGCGTGCGTTGTGCATCGATGTAGGCGACCCAGCCTTGATCCTGCACTGTGGCTTCGACGAACGCGCGAGTGAGTGTGGTCTTGCCACTGCCCGGCTCGCCCACCATTTCGGTGAGTCGTCCTCGCGGTAATCCACCACCAGCCAGCGCAGCGTCGAGCGGTGCGATTCCGGTGGGAAGCGCAGGCGACGCCGGTGCGGGCGGTGGCAGGAGCCGAATGAGTTCGGCGAGGGAAAGGGGCATTGAGGGGCGATGGCCGAGGCGCGAGGTACGAGTGAAAGAGCAGGTGTGATGCCAGAACCGAACAAAAACCGAAAGTAGAGGTCGTGGCTTTCCGCCCATACCTTCGATTCTGGCGGGCCGCTATTTACCGAACGAAAACCGAAACCGCAACTTGCCGACTTGGCAGGACCTGCCACAAAAGTGGCAACGCGTTGTATCTCAACTACTTCCAGCGGCGATTCTCGGAATCTCCGCATTTGCGCTCGTGCTCGCCGCCACCGATCCGCCCGGCCCAGGCCTCGATCCAGACGCGGTTTCGTATCTGGGCGCGGCCGAATCGCTCGTCGCCGGACATGGCTATCAAATCCCAACCGCTGAGTGGGCCAGCCCCGATTCGACGCAGCCGCTCGCGCATTTTCCGCCCGGCTTCTCTACGCTGCTGGCGATTCCCATCGCACTCGGCGCGCAGCCAATCCAGGGTGCGCGATTCATCGAAGCGACGGCCGCATTCGTAACAACGACCGTGCTGGTGCTGCTCGTCTCGAGTGTGACGAACACGATCACGGCAGCACTGCTCGCGTTCGCGTTGTTCGCCATGACGTCGATGCACGAAGTGCACATCTCGGTGTTGAGCGAGCCGGTGTATATCGCGTGCTCGGTGTTCACACTGGCCGCGATGGTGTGGTGGCCGGAGCGTCCGTTGCGTGCCGGCATTCCCGCCGCGATTGCGGCGATCACGCGCTATGCCGGCGTGTCACTCGTTGGCGCGGTCGCACTGTGGGCGTTCACACGCAGTGGAAGTTGGAGGCAGCGCATCACGCGCGCGGTGATTTCCGTGGTGCCGGCCGCGCTGTTGCAGATTCTCTGGGTGTTGCGCACGGAGGAAGCGCACGATGCCGAGGAGATTCGTCGCTTTGCGATCTACGGCGACCTTGGCACGACATTGCATCAGGGACTCTCGACGCTCACGGCGTGGCTCGTTCCCGATCCCAGCAGCACGCACGACTTGCAGTTCCGCGGCTTCATTGCGTGCGCGGCAGCGCTCGTGCTGATCGCGATCGTGTTCATGGGCTACATGTGGCTGCGCTGGCTGATCAACATCAGCCACTGTCGTCCTGAGCAACGCGAAGGACCTGCTTTACACGACGCTGCACGTCGATTGTACGCACTACTGCTCCTGCGCGCGTGCGGGCTTGTCGCCACATGCTACCTCGGGCTCGTGCTCACCTCGCGCGTGTTCGCGGATCCGCTCATTCCGCTCGACGAGCGCATGCTTTCACCCGCGCTCGTGGTGGTCATGATCATGATTGCCATCACCACCAGCACATGGTGGCGCTGCACTCGGCGCGTTGCCGCGCGTGTTGCCGTGGCGGTGGTGTTGCTGGTGTGGTGGATATCGTCGGCCGGAGCGACGCGGCTCGAGGCCCGCTATGCACTCGATTGGGGCTCCGACTTTGCGGGCTATCAGTGGCGCACGAGTGAGCTCGTTGCGTGGACACGAAAGAACGCAGCAACAACGCCGCTCTACACAAATTGGCCTGCTGCCGTGTACTACTATCTGCATCGCACGTCGCACAAGTTACCGAAGAGTGCAGACGCCAAGACACTCGCCGAGTTCGGTGCCACGTTGCGGGCGCGTCATGCAGTGGTGCTGCTCTTTAACGCACCGAATGGCGAGTACATCCCGAGCGATTCGCTCTTCAACGTGCCGGGGCTCGAGCTGAAGCTCGAGTTGCGTGATGGTGTCGTGCTCGCGCCTGTTCCGGCGCGGCCCTAAGGCGCGCTGCCGAGACGGCGAAGTGCGTCCCGCGACGAGACGAGATTCGCATTGAGCGAAACGGCCCGCCGATATGAAGTGATGGCCGCGTCGCGCTGGCCTGCGGCTTCAAGCGCTTCACCGAGGCTGTCGAACGTGTTACCGGACGTGGGAAAGACTGTGGTGTTTGCGCGAAGCACCACGACAGCGGCTGCCGTCCTACCAGAGCGCAGCAAGTCGTAACCCGCCGTATTTACCTCCGACTCGATGGAACGATAGCGATTGACCGGATTGTCACGAAGCTGCTGGAGACGGCGAACAATCGCAGCGGAATCTCCGCGAGCAGCGTCGGTCATCAGCTGCTCCGCCAGTGGCGGCTCAGCGGAAAAATGCAGCACTGCGTCGAGCACCGGATCGCGCTTCTGCTGGAAGTCACTCGACGACAACTCCGCGAACACGGCCGGCGGAAACGAGACCCGCTCGTCATTTGCAGCGTGGCTTCCCCAGAGGAGCGAGGAGATCCGCACCCGCAGACGACTATGCGGCAGCTCGAGCGCACGATTATCGCCATACTGGTTGGGCGCATTGCCGGTCGGCTCACCCACGAAGGTGGCGTTCGTGTAATACGACAACTCGTTGACGAGGCTCTGCGCCGCCGAGAAGGTGTTGCGGCCGATGATGACAAAAGCGTGGTTGCGCTGATCGAGCGCGGGACGACGAAGAATCTCTCGCACCACGAATTTGTTCATGAAATTGTTGCCGCCGCCGTTACTGCGTATGTCGAGCACGACGCGGGCGACGTGGGCAGAATCGCCGGAGGCAAACGCGCGATGAAAGAATGCCTCGTTCGTTTCGCCATTGGCGAAGGCCAGCACCGCGCGCTGGCAGATGTATAGCGTGCTGTCCGGCAGCACCGTGAACCACCACGGTTGCTGGGGTTGCTGCATCCAGAGCGGAACGTCACCGGGTGAATTGGCTGCCAGGCTGCGCCAACCGGACGGCAACGTGGCGCCGAACGGAATGGCATTGATCGCCTTGCGCGTTGCACGCAGCGTGACCTGGCGCGACGTTCCACTGCGCTCCATCGTGAACACGGCCTGCGCGGAATCGGCGAGATGCAACGCAGCAAGCACCTCGGGAATCACGAGCATCGATGGTGCCCTCAGGCGAACCCAGTGCGGCCCCTCGTGCGAAACGACGCGTGACGCCGAGTCCATGGCAGCAGCGATTGGCGCGGAGCCGATGCGCGTGACACGCATACCAACGAGATCGGCATGCGCCGAGTCTGCCGCGACGACAAAGACGCCGTCGGAGAAATCGTAGAGCTCGATGGGGAGGCGGCCGAATGCCATGCGCTCTTCACCGTCTGGCGCGAGCGTGGTGTGTCCGTCGTTCACGAGCGCGACGAGACGTGCGAGTGCGACTTCCACCTCATAACCGTGCAACTTGGGAATGCGTGCATCGAGTGCGGCAACGGCCGAGTCCCACGTTGCGCGCTTCATGCGTGCGAAGGCGTTGCGATGCCTGAGCGGCATCTCGGTGGCGAGCGTGCGCAGGTCCTCGCGCCACGCGTGTGCGTCGAGCGCGGGGACTGGTTGCTGGCCGCTGGCGGCGTGTGCGCAGAGCGAAACGGCTGCGACCTGGGCGAGTCTGACGAAACGGCGCATGGCGGGGTGGGGGCGAGTGGGTCCAGATACGTTCGATACTCGCGACAGCGCCAGGGTTGGAACGGCTAGTCCGAGTGGACGCCGATCCTTAGCCCACCTTCGGGCGCCGGCCGCACGAAAAAGTTCGCGTAGTGGCCATCGTAGTGCATACGAACCATATGCATCGCAGCGACCCCGCCATAGATGAACGAGAGATCGGTCTTCGAGAGCGATGACGTGCGCGCCATGAAGTCGATGTCGCTCACGGAGGCGGTGCGTCCGATTGTTATGTAGAAGACAGCCGTGGCGATGCCGCTCGCGAGCACACCCCGTTCAAACGCCGAGCCGCGAGAATGCGGGATGTCGAGAATGCCCTCATCGAGCGCGGCCTGCGTGTTCAGGCCCATGCTCGAGAAGAGAAACTGCTTGCGCGGTTCATTCTGGACGTTCAGTCCCGAATACACGGTGGGCCGTCCCTTGTCGAACCCCAAATACGGATGGGAGCCCACCGCATACGCCGTGATGACATGCGCGCTCTCGTGGGCCAGCAGGCTGGCCGCGAATCCGGCGGCGAAGTTGCGCCAGTAGTGCACTGGTCGTGATGGAGTTGTGGTGGCAGAGTCAGTTGCTGTCTGCGCTTGCAGCCAGGATGGAGCGCTCAGCAGGAGCGAAAGCGCCAACACCGCACTACCTTTCCGCGACACCCAGTTCACCCTGAACGCTCCCATGCCTCAACGACTCTCAGATCTCGAGATTCAGCGCGCCCTCGGATCGCTCCCGGGCTGGGCGCGGCGAGGCGACGTCCTGACGAAGAGCTATACCTTCCCGACGTTCGCGGCCGGGATCGAGTTCGTGCAGCGCATCGCGCGCGCGGCCGACGAGATGAATCATCATCCCGACATCGACATCCGCTACACCAAAATACTCTGCACGCTGTCGACGCACGACGCCGGCGGCATCACGCAGAACGATCTCGACCTGGCGGGCCAGATTGAAGGGCTTCAGTAGGGCCTTTACGGGGTGAAGCCGCTCTGCCGGGAGGAAGCCGCTCTGCCGGGAGGAAGCCGCTTTGCCGGGAGGAAGCCGCTCTGCCGGGAAGGTCTCAAAAAGCCTTCACAGATATGGAACTGCGACTGGACACAGAAACGGCGGATAGCTGCAAACGGCGGATAGCTGTTTCGATTTATCCGGTTTGTCTGCGTCCAATCAGTCATGTCTGTGCGTTCTGTTGATCAAGCCAGGCCGGCAAAGAGATCCGTCGCGCCAGGCAACACTGGCACACCCGCCGCCACAAAATAGCATTCATCATCCGTCATGACGCCACGCTCGAAGGCCTCTTCGTGCTGGCGCTGCGTGGCATGCGCACGGAACGCTGCGCGCTTCCGCTCGAAAAACTCGCGGACGTCCACGCGAATCTGGATCGGCTGGCCCTCGGTGTTGAAGAGCTCCGCGATTTCCTGTGGCCAAGTTACGTAGCACAGGCGCGGCACGCCGGCGATCGCGCACGCACGCGTGGCAAAGGCATTGATCGCGATGTGATCGCGGTGCCTCGTCGGTGCGCCTTCGGGGCCGAATGTGATGACGACGTCTGGCCGCTCGCGCTCGAGAAAGGCGACGATCTCTCCAACCACAACATCCTCGGGCACCTGACCGAGGGCACCGTCGGGATGACCACCGAGCGCGGCGGGCTCGATGCCGAGCACTTCGCTGGCCGCAACGAGTTCCGAGCGACGCAGTTGGCCGAGCTCTTCGCGAGAAGAAACGGGGAGGCCGGACGTCTTGCCGGCATCCCCGTCTGTCGCACAGTACAGCACACACCGCACGCCTTCATCCGCATACTTCGCCAGTGTGCCACCGGTCGCGAAGGTCTCGTCGTCAGGATGCGCGAAGACCGCCGCGATGGTGCGTGTCACCGGTCTCGTCAGCTCCGGCGACGCCCGCCGAGCAGACTGATGATGGCCAGAAACATGTTGAGCAGGTCCAGATAGATGTTCACGGCCGCCGGCACGTAGTCATCCGCCGTGTACTGGCCGGAGCGGACGATGCGCCACGTGTCGAACACGAGCAAGCCGCTGAACACGAGCACGGTACCCGCGGCAATCCAGAGCGACGCGAGCGAATTTTGCATGAACATGTTGATCAGCGACGTGGCGATCAGCACCCATAGACCGGTGATGAAGAAGCTGCCCCATGCGCTGAAATCGCGCTTGCTGAACACGGCGTAGAGCGACAGCACGCCAAAGGTGGACAACGTCAGAATTCCTGCCTGTCCGATAATTCCCGGCGAGCCACGTTCGGCGATGGCCAGGAATGGCGCGATGAAAATCCCCTCGATGAATGTGAAGATCAGCGTGAGGATGATGTTCTTGGGAAATTCGCGGCGCGCCTGCATGGCCATCCACAGCGGCGCGAACATCGCGATCATGGTGATGAACGGGTGTGCCGCTACGGCATTGAACACCGACTCCTGCGACAAGCAGAAGGCGACGCCGAGTGTCGTGACGATGACACTGACGAAGACGAGGCCGTAGGTCCGGCGAACGAGCGTCGCGCGCTCCTCGCCGCTGATAACAAGAGTGCCTGCGAAGGCCACTGTAGGGGCTCCGATGAGGTTACTCGAATTATACCCGGCGGAAGGCTTTTGGGTCGGCCAGTCGGCCAGTCGGCCAGTCGGCCAGTCGGCCAGTCGGCCAGTCCGGCACTACCGCTTTCTTAGTTCCACGTTCCCGTTCACGGTCGAGAGCTTGATTCTTCGCCCACCCTTACCCAGAGTCGCGCGCAGGCGGCGCGGATCGATGCGCCCGCTGATCGTC
>JBBQHJ010000161.1:0-10326 GCA_038323865.1 Gemmatimonadales bacterium | reverse complement strand
TCGGCGCGCACGCAACCGAGATGATTCATGAACTCGTGCTCGCTCGCACCAACGAATACACGGTGGACGAAGTCGATCTCGCGATCCACGCGCATCCGACGCTGTCCGAAGCAATCGGCGAAGCAGCGTTGGACTCGCTCGGCAAGATGATTCACGCGTAGTAATTGTCGTCGTGAGCAAATGCGTGTCATTCCGAGCGCAGTCGAGGAATCTGCACCTCATGGTTTTCTGTGAATCTCTTAGTGGTTGACCTTGGCACAATGCCCTACGCCGACGCGCTGGAACTTCAGCGTGCGGTGGCGCGTGCAAGAATTGCAAGAATCATAGATGAGGATTTGCTCCTGCTTGTTGAGCATCCTCCGGTCGTGACGCTTGGCCGCTCCGCCAAGGAGCGGCACTTGCTGGCATCGCCTGCCCTGCTGGCCTCGCGTGGCATCGAGCTTCACGAGGTTGAACGCGGCGGCGACGTCACGTTCCACGGCCCGGGGCAGCTGGTAGGTTATCCCATCATCGACCTCAAGCGGCACAAGCAGGACCTTCACTGGTACCTCCGTCAAGTCGAGGAGGCATTGATACACGGCTTGGCGGCTCTCGGTATTCCCGGGGCACGGAACGTCGGTTACACGGGCGTCTGGACGGACGGGAGAAAGCTCGCGTCCATTGGCGTGCATGCGCGAGACTGGGTCACCTGGCATGGCTTTGCCCTCAACGTCGCTACCGACCTCTCCTATTTCGACGTCATCGTGCCCTGTGGTATTCAGGACGTTCGCATGACTTCCGTTTTGGAAGAGCTCGAACAACTCGGCAACCCGCCGAGCTCGCCGCAGGAGTTGGGTCAATCAGTGAGGGCGTCCGTTGCTTCGGGATTCGCAACCGTCTTCGATCTCGAGCTCGCGACGCTGGATCCCGCCGAGCTTGATCGGGTAGCAGCGTCAGTCGCTGAACGGTAGATTTCAAGGTTCGCCCGTAACTGCGGCGACCCACCCAAAATGCTCGAGGTCAGTTGATGAACAGATCGGTTAGACGGAACACCATGGTGCTCGCAGCGGCGCTCGGCGTCGTCACGCTGGGCGCGTGCAAGGATAAGCGCATCAAGGCAGTGCAGTCGGGAATTACCCGTGATTCCTTGCTGACCGTTATCGGTAAGGAAGCGACAGGCGTTGATTCACTCCCGAACGTATATCGGGCCGAGCGCTACCTGATCGACGGCAAGAACTACGAGATCTTTTACTTCTCTGGAAGCGGAAAGCATCTCTACGGCGCGCAGAAAGACACCATTCCATGGTAGGACCTGACCCCGATTGCGATGATCGATCGCGTGGTGGTCGGCAAGGATTGGCCGTTCCTCGATAGCCTGTACACAGCGCACAAGATTCCCGCCCACGTGCACGAATAGAAGTTCTGCGGTTTAGAGGGAAAGCGGCACACCGAATCTGGTTCGGTGTGCCGCTTTCCATTTTGCTGCGAGTGCCCCAAAAGCAAACGGCCCTGACTTTCGTCAGGGCCGTTGCTTTGTTACCGCTACCAGCTAGCTCGAATTACGGAGCCAGCGTGATGTTGGCGTTGGCCGGCGTGATGATGCCGACGCCCGAACCGTTGATGCCGATGGCAACAATGTTCAGGGTGAGCGCGGTGCCTAGGTACGCGGGCGGGTTGAACAAGCCGCTCGTGTAGGTCCAGGTACGCGACACGAGTGCGACGTCCGTGATGGCCGGAGCCGGGACGCAGTTCGTGTTCGGGATGACGTTTCCGCTGGCGTCGAACTGGCCAGCCGGGACGTAGTCGCCCGTCGGAATGCTTGGACGTGTAGCGTTACCAGCGGCGGTCTGCTGGAAGAAGAAGCACACCTGCGTGAACGGCAGGTTCTGCTGCTGCGCTGTTGCGCCGTTGAACACAGCCTGTGCGGTCAGAGCAACCGAAGGCGTGCCCGTGCCATTTCCGTTCGAGAGCGTAACAGCTGCGTTCGTCTCAAGGAACGTGGCGAACTGCGTAGTGAAGCCAGAGCTGTTCGAGATGTTGATCGACGGGATCGCTGCTGCAACCGGCGTGGAGAGCAGGTTGGCTGCATCGATTGCACGAACCGTCACCGAAGCCGCACGGCCAGAGTCAGCACCGATACCAGCGGCGAAGGCGTTTGGCGCACCACCGGCTGTTTCACCCTGAAGCTGCTTGATGAAGAACGGAACGTTGGCGTTAAGAGGCGCCGAGGTAACGCGGGTTGAATCGAACGTCGGGCCGTAGAAGTCCGCCTGGTAGTAGAGCGAGGCATTCGTCGAGGCGGCCGAGTAGAGAACCGAAAAGTTCGACGTGGACAGGTCGACGTTGTCCGTGACCGAAGACAGGAAGGTCACCGACGCACCACCAGCGAGCGTCTGCGGAATCGAAACGCCGCCGATCACCGGGATGCTGCTGTCGAGCAGGTAGATGCGCTGGTTGTTGGCCGACTGGTTGCCAGCCTGATCCTGCGCCACTGCGTCAACGACGTAGTAGGCCTGCGTGCCGCTGCCTGCGTCGATGGAGAATCCAGAGAAGCTCTGAGCCGTCAACGGGCAAGCGCCGCTGGAGAGCGCAGAAAGAACGCATGAAGCGGTGCTGTTGTTGATCCAGTTACGACGAACCTTAGCGCGGAGCTCGCCGCCCGGGTTGAAGCCGGAGATGGAGTCGACTGCGTTGTAGGTGTTGGCTGCGCCCGTGGTGATGAGTGCGTTGTTCGCGGCCGAACCATTGCTTCCGCCGGTGACGGCGAACGACGACGGCGCCTGAGCATCGAGGCCGAAGCCGCTGATGCCGTTGGTGATGCCGAAGTCCTGGCACGAAGCGTTGCCGACCGGATCAGTCTCGATGACGCGAACGAAGTAGCTCGGCGCGTACGGAGCCGGGGTCTGGCCGAGGCCAGTGGCCGCGGCAACATCAGCACCAGTGGAAACCTTGGTCAGGCCGGTCGTGGAGCATGATGCAGACGTCTCCGTCACGCTCATCGCGTTCAGGGCCGGTGCGACACCGCCGGTTCCTGCTGCGGTAAGCTGGCCGACGTAGAACGACGTCGTCAGCTGTGCCGGTGCAAACGCTACGTCGGTCGTCGGCGTGTTGTTCGCCGAGAACGAGTACGGGGCGTTGATGTAGTTACGAGCGGTCGTGAACAGGTTCAGGGCCTGCGCGAGCGCGCCGGTTGCCGGCGAGCCGTTGTCGACGCGGATCGGCGTCACAACGCAGTTCAGCGCATTCGAGCAAACAGCGTTCGCAGTCGCGAAGCCGATCGTGATCGGCTGGCCAACTGCGTCGATGAAGCCGGTGATGGTGACATTGTCACCAGCAGCGCCCGTCGTGGTGTACTCGTTGATGTTCGCTGCGGTCGCGCCCGTGGACGGGAACGTCGCGGCGAACTTGCCCGCGGTCGGAAGGATACCCGTGATGGTCTTCGGGGCCGCTGCAGCGCCAGCCTGCACGCCGTTCGCCGAGAAAGTCACGGACAGAAGCGCCGGAATCTGCGCCGCGGTGGCGCCAACGGCGGTCGTGTAGACCACCGGCGAAACCGACACAACGACGTCACCCTGGTCGTAGCGGAGTCCGGTCGATGCGCTGATTGCGTTGCCCACTGCCGAGAAGGCAGCCGGTGTGGTCTTCGTGTAGCTGACCGTCGAACGGAAGAAGTTCGTATTCGTCAGCGTGAACGGCGTGATGTTCGCTGCCGTGACCGTGGTGCCGCTGGTCGGAACCAGCTGCGCCTTGAGCAAGCAGTTGCCGTTGAGCGAGATCGGCGTGGCGGCGTTGTTATCAACCGTCGCGATGCCAGCGGCAACCGTACCGGTCGCTGCCGTGTTGTAGCTGAGCACGATCGGCGTCTGGTTCTGCGAACCAGCGAAAGTCTGCTGAGCAACGACAACGTCAACGCCAGGCGTTGCGCCAGCGGCGCAGTTCGAAATCAGCCGGACCGCGCCGGACGGGCCGGACACGAACAGCGTGACATCAACCTGACCCGCAACCGCGGCAAGATTTACCGGGGTCAGCGTGTTGCCGGCCGTAACCGACGAAATCGCAATACCGCCAGCCTGCGGCGGCGTGGTGGCCGTCACCGTAATTGCGGCGCCTGCTGCCTTGGTGGCATCGGCCGTAGCCGTGGCGATGATTGAAGCGGTACCAGCCGTCGAGCCACCAGTAACCTTACCGGTCTGATCGACCGTGGCGACTGCTGCGTTGCTGGTGGACCACGTCACGGTCTTGGCCGTGTTGCCGTCAGCGGTCGTGACCGCGACTGCAAGCTGAATGGTCTGTCCCGAAGAGATCGTGGCGGCCGGCGGAGTCACCGCGATGCCCGTTACGCCCGTCGGCTGATTCGGATTGGCAACAAGTTCAACCTTGTCGCCGCACGCTGCCGCAAGCGTACCGAACGCCAGAACTCCGGCGACCAGTAAAGTACGAGAAACCTTGTGCATTCTTCCCCCTAAGGAATGGTGCGTGAATTAACTGCGAACCTGCACTTGAACTGCATCGTTCATTGGAACCACCCGCCACTACTACATCCACCAGTTTGGTGGCACTTACGACCGGAGTGTCATTTAGCGGGCAACTCAGGGATCAAACCGGACCCCCACGAGACACTCCGTGCCTTGGACGTGCAATCATCGTAAGATACCGGACCGGCAAGGGGCGGTCAAGCGCTCCCCCCCCCAACCTCCCGTTATCTCGCCGACATCTTACGAACTAAGACATCATCCTCTGAACCATCCGTGACTAAAGTCACGACTACACAAACGTTTGCCGAAAAAAAAACGGACTTTCCGCCCTCAGACATCAGACAAGCGACCCGCGGGGCCAAGCCGGAAAACCGTCAATAGACGAATCGTCCACTGACAGGTCACACGGACCGCAGCGACTCAGCCATTCGCTTCGGCAGACCTTCGGTCTCACCACTATATTATGGCCGCCATGGCCGACGAGCCCCGTCTCTACCGCCCGCGTGAACGGGACGTCCTGCCATCCGATCAGGACAGGCTCACCGCGTCGCTCAACTCCGATCAGGCGCGCGCCGTCACCTTTGGCGACGCCCCCCTCCTCGTCATTGCTGGCGCGGGTACCGGCAAGACGCGAACGCTGATTCACCGCGTCGCCGCCCTCATCGACCGCGGCGTCGCCGCCGAGCGGATTCTCCTCCTCACGTTTACCCGGCGGGCTGCCGCCGAGATGCTCACGCGCGCCGAGCGCCTGGTTGGCTCAGCAAGCGCGCGCGTGCAGGGCGGAACCTTCCACTCCGTTGGCCACCGCCTGCTCCGTCAGTTTGGCGCCGCCGCCGGCCTGCCCCCTGGTTTCACCATCATGGATCAGGGCGACGCCGAAGATCTCATGCAGCTCGCCCGCGGCGCACGTGGCTTCGACAAGACCGCCAAGCGCTTCCCGAAAAAAGAAACGCTGTACTGGCTCTACTCTCGGCACATCAACACGGAACTTCCCCTCGACGAGCTACTCCACCGCGATTCTCCGCAATTCCTCGAGTACCAGGAGCCCATCACCGCACTCTTCGCCGACTACACGGTCCGGAAACAGGAACGCAACCTCGTGGACTACGACGATCTGCTGCTGTTCTGGGCCCTGATGCTGGAGGCATCACCCGCGCTCCAATCGCAGATCGCCGGACTCTATGAGCATGTGCTGGTGGATGAGTACCAGGACACCAACCTGCTGCAAGCGCGGATTCTACGCGGTATGTGTGAAAAGCACCGCCGCATCACCGTCGTCGGTGACGACGCACAGAGCATCTACGCGTTCCGCGGCGCGCACTTTCGGAACATCCTCGATTTTCCGCGTCAATTCTCCGGCGCAAGCATCATTACGCTCGAACAGAACTATCGGTCGACCCAGCCCATCCTCGATCTCTCCAACGTGCTGATCTCGCGCGCAGAGGAGCGATTCACGAAGGATCTGTTCACCAAGCGCGAAGGTGGAGAGAAGCCCTGGCTCGTCACCGCGAAGGATGAAGCGCAGCAGACGCGTTTCGTCGTCGACCGGATACTGCAACTGCACGAGGCCGGCGTTCCATTGCAGGAAATGGCCGTCCTGTTTCGCGCCGGCTACATGTCCGCCGATCTCGAGATCGAGCTCGCCAACCGGAATATTCCGTTCGAGAAATGGGGCGGCATCAAGTTTCTCGAAGCAGCCCACGTGAAGGACGTCCTCGCATTTCTCCGCGTGTCGGAAAATCCGCGCGACGAGGTCAGTTGGTACCGAATCCTCATGCTCATGCCCGGCATCGGCGATACCACGGCGCGCGCCATGATGGACCAGATGCAGGAGCGCACGTGGGATCCGGATGCGTTTACCCACCTCATCGCGCCACCCCGAGCGCGCGATGCGCACCGGTCACTTGCACTGTTGCTCCGGCAGTTGCGCGCGGTGGGCGAGGCCGAGGGTGAAGGAGGTGCGAAGGTCGCGAGTGACATCACGGCGATTCGCGGGCTGTACGACAAGCTTCTTTCGGAGAAATACAACCGTCCCGAAGCGCGGCTTGCCGATCTCGATCAGCTCAAGACCATCTCGGCGGGCTATCCGTCGCGCACGAGCTTTCTATCCGCGTTGGCGCTCGATCCACCCTCGAGCACCCAGGATCTCGCGAGCGGATCCGAGTCGGAGTCCGACGCACTGGTGCTGAGCACCGTTCACAGCGCAAAGGGCAAGGAGTGGCAGGCGGTGTTTCTTATCTGGGCGGTCGACGGCTGGTTTCCCGCATCGCGGTCGGTAGAAGATCCCGACGAGCTCGAGGAGGAGCGACGTCTGATGTACGTAGCGCTGACGCGCGCGAAGGATGAACTCGCCGTTGTGTATCCGATGCAGGTGTACGGTTCACGCCGGAGCGCCGACTACTCGTTGGACCAGCTCTCGCGCTTTCTCGACCGGGGTGTGCGCGCCACCATGCAGCGTGTTGTCGTCGAAGAGAAGGGTGACTCGCCGGCGCCGGTTGTGACGGCAGCGCCGGAAGTTGATTTGCGTGCGCTCGTTCGGGCGCGCTTCAACACCAAGTAGCACGCGTTCATGGCGAAACGCCCGCGCAAGGAACGCCAGCCAAGACCAGAGTCCAGCAAGTCCGAGAAGTTCGGGTCGACCATCGCCTCGCGGGCGCTTGCGGGTACACTGTTTCTCTTCGGCGTGATACCGCTCGCCAATCTCACGACGAACGGCGTTGGGCTTCCGTGGTGGAACCAGACGATGCTGGATTGGCTCGTGTGGGGTGGCTCTCTCGTGGCGCTTGCATTGCTGCTCGGCCGATTCGCCGCGGAGCGAATCGAATCGGTGGCTGCTGCTGCGACGCGCGTCCTCGTGCGCATCCCCTCGCCAATCTTCGCGCTCGTTGCCGCGCAGGTCGCGACGTTCGCTTCCCTGTATTTTGGATGGAAGATCGTCGCGTTACAGGCGGTAGCCGGCGATGAGTTCGCACAGGGCTTCGAGGCGGCGATCCTGCGCAGCGGACATCTGGCAGCGCTCGCGCCACACCCGGTGGAATTCTTCTCGACTACCGAGACGCTGATGCTGAACGGCCGATGGCTCTCGCAATTCCCCGTCGGCGGCCCGGTGCTTCTCGCTCTCGGCGATGTGCTGCGCGCTCCGTGGATCGTGAATCCGCTGCTCACGGGTCTGGCCGTAGTCGCGATCTACTACTTTGTCCGCGCCATCCACGACGAGGTCATGGCTCGCGTGACGGCGTTGCTCGCCATCGTAAGCCCATTCATCGTTTTCATGGGCGGATCGCGGATGAACCACACGCCCACGCTGCTGCTGATGTGGGGAGCTCTTGCGCTATTGGCCTCACGTGATCGCCTCCCGGCGCGTGCGCAGCTGCTGGCCACGGTGGGCATCGGTCTGTGCGTTGGAGTCGGTGCAACCATCCGGCCGTTTGATGCATTCGTGTGCGCGGTGATCATCGGCGCCTTTCAACTGGTCACTCAGCGCGATCGCCAGAACTTCTGGCGCGACGTGGTTATTCAGACCGTGGCGGCCGCCGGGCCGGTTGTGTTGCTGCTGTGGGTAAACCAGCACACGCTGGGCGCGCCGCTACCCTTCGCGTACGACGTGCTCAACGGTCCGGAGCACCGGCCTGGATTTCATGCAACGCCGCTGGGCTTCGATCACACACCTCGTCGCGGGCTGTACATGGCGTCCGCGTACTTGATGAAGCTCGACGTGGCGCTGTTTGCGTGGCCGGTTCCAGGCCTTTTAGTCATCGTTGCGACGCTACTGCTGATGCGTAGCACTACGAAGTGGGACCGATTGATGGCGGCTCTCGTCGTGGTGTTCCTCTGCGGATACGCCGCTTACTGGGCCGAGAGCTATTTCATGGGGCCGCGGTTCCTTTTTCTTCTCGCGCCGGTGTTCGTGTATTACACCGCGCGACTCCCAACAGAGATTCGGGTGCGCGTGAAGTCACCGACGGTGGCGGCGGCGGCGCTCGTAGCGCTGCCACTGCTGGCGATCGCGGCGTGGTTGATGCCTGCGACGCACGGCGTGCAGTTCGGCGTGCGCGAACTGGCGTCGCAGCTTTACATGCGTTCGCCGGCATCGGCAATTGCCGCTGAGGTGAGCTCACGGCATCTGCGCAATGCGGTTGTGTTCATTCCGGAATCGTGGCGCGACCGACTCGCTGCTCGACTCCGTGCTGCCGGCTTTCGCCCGCTATCGGCAGAGCGTATCCTCGCGGAGTACGACGCATGTGCACTGCAGCGCGCCCTCGACACGGGCGAGCAGAGCGGGCTCACGTCGTCGAAGCTCGCCGGCTACGTGTTCAATGCCGCTGTGCTCGATCGCCGGTCGGCGCAACTCGCCCCCGTCAAGACACGTGCACTCGTCGCGCTTGTGCCGGGCCGACAACTCACACCTGAGTGTCTCGTTGAAATCAACCGCTCGCCACCGGTCCTCGTCACGCTCGCCGAGCTGCTTCCATTCGCCACGCTCGATGCCAGCGGTGCATTGGCCGGCGATGTGATTTACGCGCGCGACCTGGGCGAGCGGAATCGCGCCTTGCTTCCGCAGTACGGCGCGCGGGCGTGGTACTTCGCACGCACGGATCTCATCGATGGCACAATACGCGTTTCGTTAGTCCAGCTTCGCTAAGCGAACACCCGCGCAACGGCCATCACTTGCCGTTCGAACGCAGGCAGCGTGGACGCTGGGCTGAACCGCTGCTCGCAGCTGAGCGCAGCACGCGAGCGACGCCGCTCCACTTCGGAAAACGACATTCGCGAGATGCATGTGAGCGCGTCGGCCAGTGCGAGCGATGAAAACGCGTCGACGCTAAAACCGTTGTTGCCGCCATCCAGAATCTCCATGGGCCCGCCGTGGTCCGGACCGACGAGCAACAAGCCCTGGAGTGCCGCCTCGGGAAAAATCATCCCGAATGGCTCGTCGATTGGCAGTGCGGCGAGCACATCGCAACGTTCATAGATGGCGAGCAGTTTCGCGCGCGAAACGAATCCGTGAAAATGCGTGGCGGATGCAATGCCGAGCTCCGTCGCAACGTTGTTGAGGCGCGGCAAGTCGGATCCCGCGCCAACAACGTGGAGCTCATGCGCGCCGCGTTGCGCAGCGGAGAACGTCGCGAATCCACGGAGTACCGTTTCCACATTCTTCAAGAGATCCAGTCGGCCATGGATCAGAACGCGCAATCCATCGCCCGACAAACCCGGCATGCGCGTGGGAGATGATGCCACATCGACGGTGGGATAGACGACAGCATCTACGGTGCGCTGATAGATTCTCCGCAAACTCGCAGCGGAGTATTCACTGATGGCGGTAATGCACGCCAGCTGAGGAACGAGCGACTGATCCAGCTTTCGCTGCGCCGTGATGATACTGCTCCTGCCGATACCCACGTCTCTTTCGATGACATCGCGCATGGAGCGAAGCAGAGTGCAATCCGACTCACGTGCAGTAGCGTGGAGGTGCGCCGTGAGTGTCGGTAGCGTCGCAGAGGGATACAGCCGTCGGCTGGGCTCCATGCAAGTCCATAGTGATCTCCGCCCATCGTCGACGCATGCGGCGACGATATTTCCGGGGAAATTGCCACCGATGACGACGTCCACTCCCGCAAGCGCCTCCGCCTGGCGTGCGATACGACGGCCGAGCGTCGGATGCGAGCCAGGCATGCCGACGTGATCTATCCAGCTGTTATCGAGCACGCGCACGTCGGCGAGTTCGGTGAGATCGCCCCAGTCTGCAGCGTCGATGGCAGTGGTGACGAGCCGGATGCGATGCCCTTGCGAACGCAGGTACGTCGCATAGCGGGACAGCAGAACTTCGGCTCCGCCGACTGCGCAGAACGCAGGATGGGCGATACCGACGACG
>JBBQHJ010000160.1:0-10374 GCA_038323865.1 Gemmatimonadales bacterium | reverse complement strand
TCGGCGCGCTGACGATCCCTGGAAGATCACTTCGTCCATCTTGGCACCACGCATCAGCCGCGCGCGCTGTTCGCCGAGCCCCCACCGCACGGCGTCCGAGACGTTGGACTTGCCGCAGCCGTTCGGGCCAACAATGGCCGTGACGCCTGGTTCAAAAACGAGACTGGTCGAGTCGGCAAACGACTTGAAGCCGTTCAACTCGAGCTTGGTCAACCGCACTAGTTCACTCTCCCGATTCGATATACCAGCATCGGAGTCAGTCCGGCCTCACGTACCGCAGGCAACGCCAGCGCCGCATGCTGCGGACTCGCGTACGCGCCGAAGTACACATGCCACGCGCCGGTTGGCTGGCGCAGGGCGTAGACGGGTCTTCCAGCTGCTGCAAAGAGTTTGAGGCGCTGCTGGACGGCCGCGAGCGGAACGTCCTGCTGCACCATGAAGGCAAAAGGTAATGCAATCACGCTCCCGTTATCGGGCGCGAGGGTCCCTCGTGCGCGTAGCTGTACAAGCAGCGACTCCGCCCCGGCGCGGGTGTCGTACGCCCCGGCAACCAGGAGGATGAAGCGGGTGCGAAGATCCTCGAAGCCATACGTGCCGACAGGCACTGCTTCGAATCGTCCACGCAAATCCATAATAGCAGCCGCGGGGGTGTTCGTCTGCTCCAACCGGACAGACCACGCGGCCGCCTTTGCCGAGTCTCCGGGGTTGGCGACCGTCAGCACAGGAAACAGGTCTGTCGGTGTGGTGGCTGTGTCCCTGCGCACGGTGTCAGGAGCGCTGGCGCCGAAGGTCTGTGTCGTCTCGCTCAGTATCGCCGCGGCGGCCGGCGCGGAAGGCTTCGCTTCCGACACATGCTGCACCGGCTTCTCGCCCGCAAAGGGGCGGCGCGCGAACCACCACAACAGGAAGACGAATAGCAGCGACAGGGCAATGCCGGCGCCACCGGCAATACTCCAGCGCCGCGAGCGCACCGGCCTTGCCGACGCAACTTTCGCGAGCGGCGCCTCGGCGGGTTCCTCCGCCGTCGCGCGACGCGGCCGCAGCCACGCGAGGGCCTGCGCAACGGGAACGTCCGCGGGAGCGGAGTCACCGATGATGACCAGACCGTCGGTGTGATCGACAAGGTCGATCAGCTTGGGAACATCGAACGGCGCCACGATCACGAGCAATGCACCGACCTCGCGAAAACCGCCCGAGAGGCGGCCCCAACGCGGATTGGGCAGCAATTCTTCGTAGTCGATTGGCGCACTGCCCGACGGCATCACAAAAAGGTTTGGCGCGCCCTCGACCGGGTACGCGATCTTGTTGAGCGAGACGCCAAACACGAAGCTGTCGACGATGCCGTGAGCGTCGTCCGAATGCACAAGCGACTGAAGCGGAGGTGCATCGCCCAACAGGTCAACGACCGCAACACGACGCTCCTCCGCCTGTCGGCGTGCGATGCCAAGGGCCGCCTCCGCTGTAGCGATCGGATCGGCACCAACGACAACCACTGCATGACACGCACTGAGTGAGGCGCCCAGCTCGCGACCGCGTTCCGTCCAGTCGAGTGGTGGCCTCACGGCCCTCCCTCATAGATCCAGAACTGCTGCTTGGAATCGCGACCCACGCGTTCGGCTTCCTCACGCGTCGAGTAGGGACCAAGGACGACGCGATAAATCGTCGTGCCGTCGCGCACAGTCGTGGACACACGCGGCGTTTCGCCATTCACATGGATGGTCTGCGCGACGTCGCGTGCCTTGTCGGGTGCCATGAGCGCCGCGAATTGCACGGTAAAGCCCGCAGCAGGACGCCGCGGCGTGGTGTCGCGCGGTGCCGGTGCCGGTTGCGGAAGTGCCGGCACCGGCGCGTGCGATGTGTCTCGCGGAGCAGAGGAATCAGCGCGTGGTGCCGTAGTGTCACCGCCAAAATCCGCCGGCTTGTCCAATCGCGCGTCGCGCGGACGGAAACCGGACCAGCGGAATGGATACCAGAAATCTGCCGCGCCGCCTCGAACGCGAGCGGTGTTGCGAAGCGTCTCTCCGTCGGCAATCACGACATCGTTACCCTGTGCGAGCAGGATGCCACCGTCCGGTCCAACAAAAGGAAGATCCGCACGCCAGAGAGTCGCGATTGCGCCAATCACGCGATTGGTGCCGAGCGCAATCACAAGTACGCTGTCCACACCATCTGGTCGTGCCAGTAAGTAGCGTCCGAATGGATCGACGCGCAGGTCGGCGATATGCCTCCCGAGATCGATTTTCCCGCTCGCCGCCTCGCGATAGCGATCGACGATCGCGATCGTCGAGCCGTCCCTTGTGACAACAAAAACACGATCACCGCTTGGCGTTGCTTCAATGCTTTCGATGTCGCTATCGAAGCCGACACTCGAAGTGCGCTCCATCGTCTTGGTGCGCACGCCGGTGAGCTCATGCCCCGAGCCCAGGTAGAGCCGGTCCCCAACGAGCGTTCGCAGCGTACGGCTCACGCGCGCGACCTTTACCGAGTCGGAGATCTTTTCCAGCGGAGGACGAAGACGCCACACCACACTGCTGTCTCCGCGCTGCGCGAGTACGAGCAAGGTGCCGTCGGGCAGGGGAACCAGATCCTTCGCCGGCATGCGCGGCTTCCAGCGCCACGGACCGCCCGGGCCATTCCGTTCGATGTAACCATCGGGCGCTACGCCGAAGACATTGGAGCCATCTTCCGACGTCACGACGGTCAGCTTCGTCTTGGTGACACTACCTGCGGAGCCCTGGCGAAAGTCCACGCGCGCGGGCGCGCCCTTCACGTCGACGTACACGATTGTGCCTGCTTCCGCGTCGAACGCGAGCACGCGCTCGGGCGACGGCGCGCCCTCGGCGCTCCACACCACCGTGTCCAACCGTGGATAGGCGAAGACGCGCGCGTCGCCACCCTTGCCGGCAATGCGCAGCACAAACTGATCGTTGGGGCGTCGCGTCGGCGCCGACGCAGCAACTTGCGTGTTGGGCGCCGCAGACTTGTTGTCGCGGCTGCACGCGCCAAGCGCCAGGAGCGTGAAAGTGATCAGCGACGTTCGCAGGCTCACAGTTGGTCGCGTCTCGAGGTGAAGACGCGGCTCAAACGCGCTCAGCGCGATTCGGCCGCAGCGACAGGTATGCTCTCGGCGTCAGCCCAGAGCCGTTCGATCTGATAAAAGTTGCGTAGTGTAGGATGGAACACGTGCACCACGAAGTCCACGTAGTCCAGCAGCGCCCACCGGCCTTGCGTGAGCCCCTCCTCATGATGCGGCATCTGCCCGAACTCCTTCTTCAACTGCTCGGCTACGGATTGCGCGCATGAGCGCACGTGCGTGTCCGACGTACCGCTGGCGATGAGAAAGTAGTCGGTCATGTCCGACACACCCTTCAAGCTGAGCAGCACGACGTCATTCGCCTTGCGGTCGAGCAGAATGGCCGCGGCGCGCTGAACGAGCGCGGCGACAGCGTCGGGATTGGAGATTTTCGAGGCGGTTGCAGTCATATTTAGATGAGAAGCGTTCCGCGATACGCTCACCGCTGTCCGCTAACTGCACGAAGCGGTCAGCGGATAGCGGTCAGCGCTAGGCGGTCAGGACTTGATGACCCAGACGCGGATCTCAGGCTTCACGTCGGCGTGGAGCTTGACCGGAACGCGATAGACACCGAGGGCCTTGATCGGCTCGTGCAAGTCGATCAATCGCTTCTCGATCTGGAAGCCCTGCGCGGCGAGCTGCTCGGCGATATCGGCAGACGTCACCGAACCGAACAACTTGCCTTCCTCACCAACACGCGCCGAGAAGGTCAACTGCACCTCCTCGAGCTTCTTGGCGAGATCGCCCGCGCTGTCGCGACGCGCACTCTCTGCGGCCTCGAGACGCGAGCGCTCGGCGGAAATGCGCTTCAGGTTGCCGGGTGTTGCTTCATATGCAAAGCCGCGCGGCAGCAGGAAGTTGCGCGCGTAGCCGTTCTTAACCGTGACGACGTCCCCCGGATGTCCGAGGTTCTCGACGGCCTGTCGAAGAATGATTTCCATGGATAAACCCTCTGATTACGTGGTAGGCCGCGTGCGGCGGCGCCAATCTGCCCAGGTGTCGCCGAGTCCGAGACCGAACGCGGCCAACGCCAGGAGCATGAAGCCGAGCACTGCTACCGCCGGCCAGAACAACATTGCGAACCCTACGATGACCGTGACTGCGAGTGCGCCCGGGGCAAAGAACCACGAAAGCACGCCGAATCCACGAACGGCGTAAAGTGCGCCGAAGAAGACGAGAAGATTGCGACCTGCTCCACCAAGGAAATCGAGTGCCGGCACGAAGACGATTGCCAGACCGACGATGAGTCCCCAGACAAGCTGGTCGTTGAAACGAAAATCCTTGAGCTTTCCGAGCGGAACGCCAAGCCGCGTACGCGAGAGCCGGTGGAACGTCGCCCACGCCAACCCGAGCGCGACGAGTGATTCCAGCAGCAGCAGTGACGGAAACAGCTCCGTCCCCGCGTTCGCCATGGTGCGGAGGCGCTGGTCGAGCGTGTCAGGCGACAGCGCCATCTGCGGCATCGACTTGGCGAGCTCCGGATACTCCTTCAATCCTGCACGGAACGACGTCATGCTCTCGACGTTCCGCCGCGCGTATTCAGTCTGCACGGCCTGACGAGCCCGTGATTCTGTCAGCGGGCCCTTCACGCTCAGCACCAGCACGATGAGCATTGCCAGTCCAAGCGTAACGAGCGCACGAGCGAAGAAGGGGCGGCCCGGTCCAACCAGGCACACGAGGCCGAACCCACCGGCGAGCAGGAGACTCCAGCCGCGAACCAGGTTGTAGAACGAACCGGGCACCGCTGGTTGACTGAGCACCCACGCGGCCAGCGCGAGCCACACCAGCGCGAGACTCAACCGTCCTCCTGCCCACCAGCCAACGAGGCAGCACGCCGCGAGCGCCGGAAGGAGAAGCACAAGCGTCTCCTCCACGGGCAGCAGCGTACGCATCCCTGGAATGACAGGAACAAACAGGAACGCCGCGAGCGCGAGCAGGAGCTTCCCCCACCCACGTTCGGTTGGCGCCGGAGGCACGGCGTCCGTCACGTCAGCCCTGGAGGCCCTTCGTGTACGGAAGCAGCGCGAGATAACGCGCACGCTTGATCGCCGTGCTCAGCTGACGCTGGTGGCGAGCGCACACGCCGCTCAGGCGGCTCGGCAAGATCTTGCCGTGATCAGTGATGAAGCGGCCGAGGGTGCGTTCGTCCTTGTAATCGACGAACCGCACGCGGCTCTCGCAGAAGGGGCAGGCCTTAGATGGTCTCCGCATGGTCTACTCCTCGTCCTCGTCGTCATCCTCGGCGCGCTTTTTGGCGAGCGCGAGCTCTTCTTCCGTCATCGGCGGGGCGCCGACTTCATTCTCGAAGAGGGTAAGCAGGTACCGCACGACCCCTTCGTCGAGCTTGAGCGCGCGCTCATACTCGGCGATGCCGGCGGATTCAGCGTCAAAGCGAGCAACGACGTAATAGCCGTTCTCACGCGCGCCGATTGGATAGGCGAGCTGGCGGCGACCCCAGTGGTCGGCCTTGATGTTGTCCCCGGAAACACCGAGGAGCGTGTGGAAGCGCTCGAGCTTCTCATTGATGGCGGCGTCTTCGAGTGTGGAGTCGAAAACGTAGACCGCCTCGTATGGACGTGGCATGTCCTGGCAATCCTCCCTTTGGACGTAACCGCCCCCCGCTGGTTGCCTGAGCAGGAGGAGGGGAATGGAGCACGGTCCGGGACATCCGGACGCGCACAGTTGTGACAGCCTTTAAAGCTAAGTGGAGTCTGGACTTGATGCAACAAAGCCTCTGCGAATTGCGGAGGCGCCAACACGCTCCAGATCGCCTCATAGCGGTTTTTCCGGAAACAACTACATTGGTCCCGCCACAAGACTCCGACTCCGATGAGGGACGTGATGGAGCATCCAGAGGTGCACGCGCCAGAAGTGCACACTCCGACCCACCTGCAGGCACGCGTCAGCGGCGAACACCGCAATTCGCCGATTTTTGTGCCCGTGATGAGGGGTCCCGTCAAGCTCGTGAGGCGCGGTACGCGCCACCGCCGGCGCATGTTCATGGCTGTCGGCGCACTCGTGCTCCTCGTTCTCGGTGCGTTCGCCTACGCGTTCGTGGTGGAACAATCCAGGGAGCGCACGCTGAGGGCGGAAACGCCGTGACGAGCCTGCCACCCCAGGCCGGGAACTAAGCGCTTCGCCCGTATTCCCTCAGCGCCGCTACGCTCGAAGAACCGGTGACACCAGAGCCCTCCGCGGCACTCGTGGGATAGCTTCGGTGCTTGAACAGGCCCAGTGCAATGCCCGATCCTCGCGTAGGCGATGCCGATCGAGGGCGCCTCAGACGTTGAAGCGGAACAACATGACATCGCCGTCATGCACGACGTACTCCTTTCCTTCCTGCCGCATCAGGCCCTTGTCCTTCACGCCTTTCCAGCCGCCGTTGCGGATGAAGTCGTCGAAGCCCGACGTTTCGGCCTTGATGAAGCCGCGCTCGAAATCGGTGTGAATGACGCCCGCTGCCTGCGGTGCAGTGTCGCCGCGATGGATCGTCCACGCGCGCACTTCCTGTTCGCCAGCCGTGAAGTACGTCTGCAGCCCGAGCAGCTGAAAGCCAGCCTTGATCAAGCGATCCAGCCCTGCGCTGTCTAAACCAAGTGTGGCCAGGAAATCTTTGCGATCTTCAGGTGGCAACTCCGCCAGCTCGCTCTCGATCTTAGCAGAGAAGGGGACGACTTCCGCCTGCTCGCCGCTGGACGCCACCGCGGCACGCAACGCCTTGAGGTGCTGTCCTTCTTCGCCGGAGAGCTCGGCATCGGTGACGTTGGCCGCGTAGAGAATCGGCTTGGACGTCAGCAGCGACAGCGGCTTGAGAATCGCGAGCTGCTCGGGGCTGAGCTTCGCTTCCCACAAGCCCTTTCCTTCCTTCAGGAACTCGTGCGCACGCTCGATGGTTGGCAACTCGGCGAGTGCTTCCTTGTCGCCGGTCTTTGCGGAGCGCTTCACGCGATCGAGTCGCTTCTCGACGCTCGCGAGATCGGCGAGTGCCAGCTCGAACTCGATGACTTCGCGATCACGCACGGGATCCACCGATCCCATCACATGCAGGATGTCGTCGTCCTCGAAGCACCGTACGACATGCACGATGGCGTCGGTCTCGCGAATGTTCGCGAGAAACTGGTTGCCGAGCCCTTCGCCCTTGCTGGCGCCTTCGACCAGTCCGGCGATGTCGACGAACTCCACGGACGCCGGCACGGTGCGCTGTGGTTTCACGACACCAGCCAGCACCTGGAGCCGATCATCAGGAACGTTCACGCGACCCACGTTCGGATCTTTCGTCGCGAACGGATAGTTCGCAGCGAGAACGCCGGCGCTGGTGAGGGCGTTGAAGAGCGTCGACTTGCCGACGTTCGGAAGACCTACAATACCTAGGCGAAGCATTGAATCACGTTAAGAGATGGGTCATTTGGAGCGAAGTCGAGGAATTGCACTTACGCTTTGCGCGACTGAAAGTCGAGCGCGCCCTTGTTTCCGTCGCGCACCCAGGCCTCGATGCATTCCGTGATAGCACCGAACTGCGAGCGAATCGTTTCACCCTCGCGCTTGCCCACGGCGCCGAGCACGTAATCTGACAACGGCCCACCCGGCGCGCGCTCCGGATCGCCGACGCCGATGCGAAGCCGCGGGTAATTCTGTGAACCACCGAGAGACTGCTGAATCGATTTCAGGCCATTGTGTCCCGACGTACCGCCTTCAGCACGGAAGCGCCACGTTCCCGCGTTGATGGCCACTTCGTCGACAAGCACGAGCAAATCATTTGCGGCCGACCAGAATGGGCGACGCGCGTATTGCACGAGCACGGCGCCTGACAGATTCATGAACGTCTGCGGCTTTACGAGACGCACCACTTCCTTCATGCCCGGAAGATGGCCGGACACGACCTTCGCTTGTCCGTCCTTCTTCCAGCCCTCGAACCCCCAGCGTTCCGCGAGGTGATCGACGAGCCACCAGCCCACGTTGTGACGCGTGTGCTCGTATTCCTTGCCCGGATTGCCCAAGCCGACGATCACCTTCATTGCAGTTGGCTCTGGTGAAGACGACGACGGCTCCGTCCCGGTTGGGCGGAGCCGTCGGAGTAGATAATCGAGAAGCGACAGAGAAAAAGCAGATCCTTCGCTGCGCTCAGGATGACATCACGCGGCATTCGCCACGTGACATCACTTCTCGTCCTCTTCCTTGACCTTGCGGATGAGCTCCGGTTCGGCCGCTGAACTCTCTTCTACTGCCGCCGCTTCTTCGACCGCTGCGCGCGGAGCGACGCATGCGCAAAGCGTCAGGTCTGCGTCCGACATCACTTCGACGCCCTCGGGGAGCTGGAGGTCGCGCACGTGCAGCGAGTGGCCCATGGCCAGTCCGCTCACGTCGATGTCGATGTGGTTCGGAATGTTGGCCGGGTCGACACGAATGTCGATGCTGTGCACGATCTGCTCGAGCAGTGCGCCGCTGAGCCGAACGCCTTCAGGCGTGCCGACGAACACGATGGGGATGTGCACCGACACCTTCTCACCGGCGACCAGTTCCTGGAAGTCGATGTGGAGGACCTGCTTCTTGAACGGGTGGCGCTGGACGTCGCGGATCAGCGTGTTGGACGTGGCGCCGCCGACCTTGAGCTCGACGACCGTGCTCCCTGCCGCGATGCTGCCCAACAGGCGATCAAGTTCACGTGCGTTGACTGAAAGGCCCTGCGCTTCGCGCGCGTGACCGTAGATGACGCCGGGGATACGGCCGGCTGCGCGCAGCTTGCGTGCAACGCCCTTGCCGGTCTCGGTGCGCGCTTCGGCGACGAGTTGTGCTTTTGCCATGATGAAGATTCCTGATCGTGCGTTCTTCGACTGCAGCGAACCGCGATGCCGGTGCTACTCTCAGGCGGCTGCGTCCGCCCTACCATGCCGGGTGCCTCGTCCGAGGCGTCGTCGCGGGGTCATCCAGTCGGCCAGTCGGCCTGTCGGCCAGTCGCCCAGCAACTGCAAAGCAGTGACTGGCAGACCGGCAGACCGGCGGACCGGCAGACCCAAACTATTCAAACAAACTGCTGACCGACTGTTCTGCGTGCGTGTAGCGAATTGCCTTGGCCAACAATTCTCCAACGGAGAGAATGGTGAGCTTGTCGAACCGTCGTTCCGGCGGGAGGTTGATGGTATCCGTGACCACCAGCTCCGTAATGGGAGAGTCGACCAATCGCTGCACCGCAGGTCCACTGAACAAACCGTGGGTGGCGCAGGCGTAGATGTCTCGTGCTCCCAACTTCTTCAGTGCTTCGGCCGCTGATGCAATCGTGCCGGCCGTATCGATCATGTCGTCGCAGAGGATGCAATCACGTCCTTCCACCTCGCCGACCACGTTCACCACTTCGCTCACGTTTGCACGGGGGCGCCGCTTGTCGATGATCGCAAGCGATGCATCGAGCCGCTTGGCAAATCCGCGCGCCATCTTGGCCGATCCCACATCCGGCGCAACGATGACCGTGTCCTTCAACTCTTTCTTCTTGAAGTACGACGTTAACACCGGCATGGCGTACAGGTGATCGACGGGAATATCGAAGAACCCCTGTAGCTGATGTTGATGGAAGTCGACACCGAGTACGCGGTCGGCTCCAGCACCAACGATCATGTTCGCCAGCATTTTCGCGCCAATGGCGACGCGAGGCTGATCCTTTCTGTCCTGGCGTGCATACCCGTAGTAGGGCATGACCACCGTGACTCGTGCCGCACTCGCGCGCCGTGCCGCGTCGATCAGGAGCATGAGCTCCATGATGTTCTCGGCGGGTGCATTTGTGCTCTGCAGGATGAAGACATCATTCCCGCGGACGTTTTCATCGATGCGGACGAAAATCTCGCCGTCAGCGAACCGGTTGCAGGTGAGCTTGGAAAGCGGCACCTCCAGATGGCGGGCGATCTCTTCCGCCAACGGCCGGTTGGCCAGGCCCGACAACAGTTTGAATCCGTGTGCCGGTACGGCAAGCCCGTCCATGAATAGCCCTGTAAGCTAGTGTGGTTGTGTAACTTAGTCAACAAACTGTCGATCGGGTCGCACGGTCGTACCGTCTCAAGGTCCGACCACATTGCCCCTCTTGGATTCGAACCAAGATTCGTGGCTTCAAAGGCCACTGTCCTGCCATTGGACGAAAGGGCATCAACCTCGTAGAGCCAAGAAACCTACTCGATAGGAATCACTGGCTCAACGTGCACGGCCGTGGATGTCTGTATCACTCGCGCGCCAGCTCTCTCAATTCGTTGCATCAGCGATTCCAGACTGGTCCCGGGCGCCGCCACGCTGAACACCGCAGAGCCCGATCCGGTCAT
>JBBQHJ010000159.1:0-10420 GCA_038323865.1 Gemmatimonadales bacterium | reverse complement strand
CGCGATCACACGCAGATGGTGTACGATCCCGTGCGGCGTGTCGTGGTTCTCCACGGGGGTGGAGAGGAACAGTCTGCAACGGAGACGTGGGCATACGATGGACGCGCATGGACGCGTGCGCCTGGCGCGGGGCCGGAACGTCGTTACGCAAAAATGATGTACGACGCTCGCGCTAAGGCCGTACTGTTGTACGGTGGCTTTGCTCGGCAGCCTTCAAATGAGGTCTGGCGGTGGGACGGGTCTTCGTGGACGCGCGTGTCTCCCTAAGAGCGCAGCGACTCGGCCCGTCTAAACTATCTCTTTCCAGATGGCCTATCGGCGGCGAGGTGCTTGAATGTCGCGCAGTTCAAAGACCTGTGTTTGTCGCCAGCCATCGGCGGAGGTAGAGTCTGCGCTCGACCGCGCTACGACGCTGTGCGGTTTGTATCGTCAACGCCCCGTTCGTGCGAATTGGACGGCGCGATCGAGTACTTCATCTTTTCCGCTGCGAGTACCCTTGATGGTGGGCAACACCCGTACGTGCGGTTGCAGGCCGACGCGCTGCAACTGCCGACCATCTGGCCAACGCACTTCCTGTCCTGTGAAATAGGCCTCGATGCCGCCGGGAAGTAGCACGCTTGTAATGTCCCCGTTTGCACCGGCAGTGGGTGATCCGACGAACGTGGTGGCGCCACTTGCGGCGAGAAATAGACCGGTATGCTCCGACTGGCTCACCGCCCGCTCGTCGATGAGCATCACAAGGTGCCCGCTGTAACGCTCGCCCCTCCCGAAAGCTTGATGAATGAATTCACTGTACGCGGTTTCAGTGGCATCGATTGAGGCCGGTGTGAGCCGCCGAATGATGGCCGCCGGTACTCCCGCAATCGGCGCGAGATGAAACCCGAGCTGGTTGAACACGCCGCGCGGATATCCTCGCATGTCAAAGACAATTGTCGTAGCGCCGGCAAGCGCCGTAAACGCGCTGTCCACCGCGTTCGGCGCAAGACGTTCGAGGTCAACGTATCCGATCTTCGTCTCGAGCATGCGATAGACTGGCCCGGTTCGCGAGGCAGCTAGCGTTGGCCAATCTGCCTGCGCTCTGCGCGGCAACCTCACTTCGCGAGTGTGCCCCGACTGTCCACGCACGGCAACGAGCGCGTCGCTCCCAATCGCCCCGCCAAGGAGGCGAGAGACGACGCCGGCATCGAGCGATTGTGGTGTCGAGCTGGCGACGTATCGCGACAACCGTGCATAGCGCACCTTGACGTCTTCGCCGTCGACGGAAAGCACAACATCGCCGATGGCGATTCCCGACGCCGCAATGGAATCGTGTGCGAGTTGCACGACAACTGGAACACCCTCGATCATCCGAACACGAATGCCGGGCCGACCAGCGCCGACATACGCGGTGAGGCCCCTGTTGTTGCGCGTGTTTCCGTGCGAGTCGCGAATCCGTGCCACCATCTCTGCGACGGCAAGCCCGTACTCAACGGAGTCTCGCGCACCTCCGAGCGACGCGACGAAGGCGGGTAGCGTCCGGTTCCAATCTTCTCCGATGAGACTCTTGTATGGGTAGAAGTACTGGATTGCCGTCCACCACCGAAACGCTGCGAGCACGCGCAGCTCGAACGACGGATACGACGATTCCGCGTAGCCGCGCTCCGGCCGCATCGTCGACTCCGGATCGATGGTGACTGTTCGCGCCGCTGCTGACGGCGCGAGGAGCATTGCAGCAGCCGCGGCGATCGGATCGTCCGCCATGGCAACGACATCGTCCGCGAATACTCGCGCTCCCCGGCCGGGCATCATCAGTTCGGCCATTCGGATGGTTGCGCTGCCGTCGCCTGAGAGCGGCAGACTTCTCGAGCCAAACATTCCGCCAGCGCCGTCCGGCGGTGGACCGTGACTGACAATGATCCCGCGGCCGGCAGCCTGGAGTGCCCACGCAATCGACGGCACGTCCGAGTTTTCATTGATAACAAATGCGATCATGCCGTCAGCAGCCTTGCGCTGTATGGGCGCGCGGTCGACAGGGCGCTCGAGCACGCCCGCCCAATACCCTGCGTTGGGGACACCGATTTGCGGCATAAAACCGGAATACGTTCGCTGACGTTGACGAGGCATTGCGAGCGGCGAGGCTGTCAGCGACGCATCGATTCCGAATTGCGAGAACAGAAAGGAGTTGCTCACCGTTGGTGCGTCGTACGAGCGGCGGAGGTCGAAGATCACTCGCGGTGTGCGCGCGACTTGCTCGCGCGCAGTACTGAGCGCAGGGAGCAGCGCCTCTCCTCGCGCCGGATTGAGATCGATCACCAGCGTGCTGTCGGGGAGCCGCCGGATCGCCTCCGTGCGCACCGATGTCCCACCGCTTTCCGTCAGCCTCCGGTTCACTCTCGTGGAGGGATCGTGCAGTGTGTGCAAGCCCGCGTCCACGCTTTCGACAAACTCACTCTCGGTTCTGGCGGCTCTGATGCGGGCGATCACGCCGATCGCTACGGAGTCCCAATCAATGCGGCCATCTGCGACACGCGGGTGAAAATATTTTGCTCCGCCCCATACGCGCCCGAATTCACCGAGGCGCCGCGCGAGCGCCGTGTCCACCGACTGTGCGCGAAGCGCCGTCGGCCGCGAAGAGAACAGGCCTGCAATCGACAGAAGAACGAACCGTGTAATCGGCCGCATGAAAGGCTCCTGGGATTGTCCGCAGGGGGTCGGAAGTGCCAAGCGTAGCGGGCCAATATCAGTCGCTCGATGGTCGCTGTCGTCGCCGCCGTGCAGCATCCATCGATCTCTGACAGTTCGCGATTCCTCACGAGCCAAGCTTGCACACTCACCCCTGCCCACCGCAGTTGGCCACAATCTCGTCGCGCTCTCTGTGAGCTATTGGTACAGTGCTGCCGACTCCAACAAGGCCATCGAACGTGCGGACCCGAGTGAATTCGCTGAGCACCGGCGCGGTGCTCACGCTTGTGGCACTGAGCATCATTCCGATGTGTGTGTCGGCGCAGCCGCGTCGCGCCGCGTCTGCGGCAGAAACGCCTCAGCTCCTTCCGGCGTCTCCCCGCGAAGTCTGTTCGGCAGCACCCACAGGAGTCGGCACTGCCGTACAATGGCTGGAGCGCGCGAGCACGAGAGTCATGCCCGTATCGGTTGCCGGTAAGGTGCTCCGCTATCGCGCCGTTCTCGAGGTGCCGATGTGGGAGCAGAGCGACCGCATGTACGAACCATTTCTTCCGACTGCGCAGGATTTGGTGCGTTGGTACGATCCGTCCACCGCTGTGGAGGGGCGACAGGCGTCCGACCGACCAGTTGCGCCCGGACAATTGCCGTCGCAGCTAACGAGTGCCGATGGGGATTTCTTTGTTCGTGGCTCCGAGCTGTTCAAATTTCCAAGATCTGGGACCCAGCGGCCGTTCAATCCGTGGGCCGTGTTGTCAGCCTGGCACGCACGCGCCGACGAAGTACGCGTGATTCAACGCTGCAACTACCGGGACTATCCGCGCATTGTCCTGAGTCTCGGCAATGATCGCCTTTACCTCACAGAGCAAGACGGAATTCCGATCAAGCTGGAGCGCACCGAACCTCACTATCTCTGGGGGCAATTGCGCGCCGAATATCTATGGCTCACGTGGTGGTCCGTGCAGGGCGGCGGAATGTTTCCGTACGCCACGTACCTGCGTTACGACGACATCACGTACCAGCGCATTGGCCTGGCGCAGGGAACACCGATGCGGCTCGTGCCGGCCGATTCCGCGCCGCGACTCGACGTGTCATCAGCGGTGGCTCCGCCATTGCCGCCAGGTGCGCCGTCGGGTCCCGTAGCCACGTCGTCGTCGAATGTAGAGCTGGCCGATACCGTCCGCGTAAACGAGCACACATTTCTCCTCGTACGGCCAGCGTACACGGAGACGGTCACGCTCCAGCGAGATACGGTGTACCTCCTCGATGCCACCACGAGTGAGGCCCGTTCGCGCGGCGACTCCACGTGGATTGCGTCGCTGTTTCCGGGAAAGCACCCCGTCGTCGTGGTAGTGACGGACCTCGCGTGGCCGCACATCTCAGGCGTACGATTCTGGGTCGCGCGCGGAGCGACCATCATTTCGCACAAAATCTCGGAGGACTTCATTCGCCGGGTGGTTAGCCGTCGCTGGACCCTCAATCCCGATGCACTCGAGAAGGCCCGAGGCGCCAAACTGAGCTTCCGCGGAGTCGCTGATTCGCTCACGCTGGCCGGAGGTGCGATCGTCATTCACGCGATGCGCGGAAATACCACCGAGGGAGCGCTCGCTGCATGGCTTCCTGCTGAGCGCTACCTGTGGGCAGGTGACTACCTCCAGCGCGACCCCGGATCGCCCTACTATATAGATGTTGTTCTCACGGCGAGGGCGCTGGCGCTCCATCCGGACAAGGTCGGTGCGCAGCACATGCCTCTCACCAATTGGGCCGATGTAGAGCGACGCGTCCCGGGACCGAGTTCCGCACCCTAGCTTGGACACCTTACTCCGCAAGACTGCGAATGCCGTTGCGCTGATCATCCTCTGGTTGATACCGGGGTTCTTCACCGCAGCACTCAACCTCGTGCTGTTCCCCGCGTTTCTCCGGGAAACACTCGGTACTCTCTACCTGGGCCAACAGGTCGCACTCTGGCTGGTGTGGGCGGCGTTCACGCCCCTCATCGTGATGACGGCGAGGCGGTTTCCACTCGAGCGTGATGGATTTCTGGCAGCCGTGCCCGTACACGTGTCGCTCGCGATCGCATGCATCGCCAGCTATTTGGCGTGGTGCGCATGGATCAGCCAGTACACGTCGCTGAGCATGTCGAGGCCTCCACCATTCAGGGTGGCGTACCGCAACCTCGTTGGAACGCGGCTCACTCTCGCGCTGGTGCTCTACGCCGGCGTCCTGGGAATCGCGCTCGCGGTCGATGAGCGCAAGCGACGGCGCGAACGCGAACTGCACGCGGCGCGGCTCGAGGGCGACCTCGCGCAAGCGCAGCTCCAGGGGTTGCAGATGCAGCTACAACCGCACTTCCTGTTCAATACGCTCCACGCCATATCGATGCTCGTGCGTGAAGATCCAGAGGCCGCATCACGAATGATCGTGCGACTCGGAGATCTCCTTCGCCGAACGCTGGCGCTCGCACACACACCCGAGCTACCGCTCCGTGAAGAACTCGAAATCTTGCGCGACTATCTGGAAATCGAGGAGACACGCTTTCAGGACCGGCTGACCGTTACGATCGACGCTCCTGAAGAAATACTTGGAACTCACGTTCCAAGCCTGATCCTGCAACCCATCGTGGAAAACGCCGTGCGCTATGGCGTCGCCGAGCGCACGTCACCCGGGCGCGTGATGGTGCGGGGGCGGCAATCCAGCTCGCACATCGAGCTGGAAGTGGAGGATGACGGTGCCGGCTTCGAGACGGGCTCGCATCGTGACGGCGGGATTGGGCTCGCTGCGACGCGCGAGCGGCTACAGATGCTCTATGGCGACCTCGCGGAGTTGCGGTGCGGTGCCGCCGCTGGCGGCGGCGCGCTCGTGCGCATTCGTATTCCGTTGCGTACCGGCGCACGTAGCACGCCGGGTTACGCATGATGACAGAACTGCTCTGCCAGAAGCCACTCCGTGTGATCATCGCGGACGACGAACCAATCGCGCGCCGCGGGCTGGATCGCATGATACGCGCCGAGCCGGGGCTTGAAGTTGCCGCGCTGTGTCGCACCGGGCGAGAAGCGCTCGATGCCATCGTTGCTCACACTCCACACATCGCGTTCCTCGATGTGGCCATGCCCATGATGTCAGGTCTTGACGTTGTACGCGAGCTGGCGCCCGCGGCGACGCCGGCGGTCGTTTTCGTAACGGCGTTCAATCGCTTTGCCGTTGACGCGTTCGATGTGCACGCGGTGGACTACCTTCTCAAGCCGTTCGATGCAGAGCGCCTGCGGATCGCGCTCGCGCGCGCACGCGCGCGACTCAATGAGCCGCATGGGCAGGCTCGCATGAGCGACCTCCTGGAGTTGTGGGACCAGCATCGTCGAGCGGTCGATCAGCTCACCGTGCGGCACCAGGGACGAATCGTACTGGTGCCGGTCACGGACATTGATTGGGTCGACGCCGAGGACAACTACGCGCGACTCAACGTGCGGGGGACTCGTTTGCTCATGCGCGAGACGATGCGCTCGCTCGAACTGCGGCTCGCGCCGGCGAGATTCGTCCGCATTCACCGGTCTACCATCGTGAACCTCACGCGCGTGCTCGAGCTGCGGCCGCGCTTTCATGGCGAGTATCAAGTGATATTGCGCGACGGAACGCGGTTGACGCTGAGCCGCGGGTATCGCGACGCGCTGTTCGCACGACTGGCAAGGCGCGACTAGTCGCGACGGTGAACGCTCAACCCCGCAGGGACGGGCGCATTCCACCGGACACTCTCGACAGAGAGACGCCATTGTGAGTCGCCGTCTGCTTCGAGAATATCCGTCGGCACGTTGACGCCGTCGAACAACCGATACTTCCGCATCACTACCAAGTGCGTGTGCAACTGCCTGGTGCCGTCACCCTCGCGCACGATGCCAGTGAGAAGGCCGGAGCTGGCATCGTAGTACTCGTAGCGGACGCCCTCGAGCGGCAGCGAAAGCTGCACCTTCACGCAGGTGCAGCCAAAGAAGTCAGACCATTCACGTGTTACCGCCCCCTGCGCTGCGGATGTGCGGTGATAGGTGTTGAACACGACATCTTCCGCGGCCACGTCCGCAATGCGGCTGCCCGTTACGGACGCGTTGAGACCAATGTTGCGGTGCAGCACTCGTCCTGAACGCTCCAGATAGCGCTCGAACCGGGTTCCAGCAGGCAGGTCGCCGGCCACGATCGTCCCCGTAAGCACAACGGACGTCCGGCCTCGCATGTTGCCCAGCAGTGCGTCACTTCGCGCGATGACATCCGCCGCGTCGGGAAGCGGGCGCGCGATAATCGACGGGATCGAAATCAGCGGCGTCCGCGCGCGAACTGCCGCGATCGCCCTCTCCGATGCCGCAATCTGGGAGCGCACGTCGGCAGCGACCCACACTCCCACTCCCGCGAGCACCACGAGCCCCGCCGCCAGCGCAAGCAGCGGTGCGCGCATCTCGCGAAGGAGTCGTTGGCGAAGTCCAGGTGACAGCGGCTCGTGCGTGATGCACCATTCGATACGCGTCCATACTCGATCCGGAGGTGCCACGCCAACTCGCAGTAACGCGGCGTTCTCACAAACTCGAGTGAGCGACGCGACCGCAGCGCGACACGAGTCGCAGTTGGTGAGGTGCACCGCGATTGGCGCGGCGAACACCGGATCATCGAGCGAAAAACTCAGTGCATCAGGAGTGGGATGATCGGTCAGCACCTGAGCATCCTCGCAACGGTTCGGCGCGCATCCGCCAGATGCACGCGCACAGTAGACGCAGTGATGCCGAGGCACTGAGCGATTTCCTCAGTCTCGAATCCGTCCACATCGTGCATCACGAACACCGTGCGCCTGGCGGGTGATAGCCCGGCGACGGCCCCCTCGATCGTGAGGAGGGTCTCGTGACTCACCACGACCCCCCGGCTTGCGCCGAGCACCGCATCGTTGTCATTCGTCACTCTCGCGGCGAGCCGCGATCTCGCGCGACGGTCGTTGAGCACGAAGTGCCGAGCGAGCACGTTCAGCCACGCGACGAAGTTTCCGTCATCGAACATTCCCAGCTGCTTCCACGCATGCACGAAAATCGCCTGCACGAGCTCTTCGGCTTCCTCTTCGTCGTGCGTCATGCGCAGGCACAAGCCGTAGATGCCCGGGCCATGCCGGCGATAGAGCTCCGCGAATGCGCCATGGTCGGCCAACGCCGCGCGGCGCGCGAGCTCCGCCGACTCCCGGAGTGTGACGTCGTACGTGCTCACGCGGTAGACGGCATGTCTATCGCGTGCGCTGTGCGCCTAAGAGCGCCAGTGCGAACTCGAGGACCGCGTCCTTGCCTGCCGCGACATCGGAACGGGCGTTGGTGCGCCGATAGTCCGGCGGCAGGCCGACACGCTCCCAACTATGACCGCGCGCATCGAGTGTGTGATTCATCGGATATCCAAGTGTCCATCCGTTCGGAAGCGATTCGCGAGTGACGTCAGAGAACGCCCCTGCGCTCACCTCACCGACGATGGAGGCGTGGGGCAGCTCGCGAACGCCCAGCAGGAAGTTCTCGCCCGCACTCACGGTGCGCCTGTTGGTCAGGACCACGACTCGCTCCGGAAAGGCAGTTCCGTCAGCGGGCTCGAGGTAGAAGGGGCGCGGGGGCAGGAACGAATCGTGATTGCTCAGTGCGCGGGCGCTCGTCATCATGTACAGTCGTCTCCTGTCCGCAATGTGGCCGAGAAGGCGCTGGCCCGTCACGTCATTGCCGCCACGATTGTCCCGAATATCGATGATGAGACCATGATTCCCGGCAAATGCCGCGAATGCCGAATCGAGTACCGCGGCGACCGCGCGTGTGGGCCCGAACTCGGACAGGAAAAGATATCCAACGGAATCGGCGAGCCAGCCGAAACGAACGGTGCCTGCCAGCGATACATGCATCTCGCCCTTGGCGTATCGCTGCGCGATGACATCGATCGAGACGTCACCGGCGGGTGCTGCCGAACGAGTTCCCGCGGAGAACCGCGTCGTGTCGTTTCGCAGCGTGACGTGCGTGTCGTTGAGAACACCGAGCATCTCCGCAAGGACCGAGAACAACGCAGAGTCATTCGGCGCTGCTGCGGCGCGCGGACGGAAGTACTGTCGAACGGCTCCCCAGTCGATGCGCGTGTCCGCGAAATTACCGTACCCACGGTCGATCGTGGTCCAGGCCGCATCGAAAACGGATTGTGCGTCCTTTTGTGCGGGGACGACGGCCGCCGTCTTGTCGATCCGCGTTGCCTCCCACACTCCGCTCGCGGCCAACTCCGCTCCCTGCGATACACGAATTGTTCCCGCGAGCTTGTCATGTGACGCGATCGCGACCCAGCGGAGTCTCGCGCCATCAATCGTAACGCCGAACCGCAGTGTATCTCCGCGCACACTCACGCTGTCCGCATGGCCGCGCAACGTACGCTCGCGCGCCGTAACTGTCGTGGCAATGATCAGTCGCGGTGCACTTCCTTCAATCGTGTGCGTTACCACTCCACGCAACGCGTCCGTGACGATCGGCCCGGACCATTCGCCGGTGAATCGGTTTGCGGGCTTCGCCTGCGCGCGCAAAGCAGGTGGATGCGCGAGAAACAACAGGGCGGCAACCACGGCAATCCCCGTACGACGGAGCGAGTAGTGTGCTGGTGCCATTGTCATCGTGCTCCACCTGCAGTGAGCCGCGCCGGCGTCGGTGGATTCCAGAGCACTTGATCCACCGTGAGCCGCCACTCGGACTTCCCATCGGTTTCGAGGATATCAACAGGCACCTTGATGCCTTCGAATTCCCGATATGCGATGAAAACCACAAGTCGATCCTCCTTACGGCCATCCGCATCCGTTCCGTTTCGCACGATTCCCTTCAACTGGCCGGACTGGGGATCGTAGAGCTCGGATCGCGCGTTGCCCGGGGCAAGCTTGATCCACAACTTGACACAAACGCACTTGAAGAAGTCCGACCACTCCGTCGCTTTGGCGCTTGCCTCTACGGATGGCGAGTGGATTCCACCGAACGCGAGGCCTCGCTCGCGTAGCGCGGCACCCTGTGCGCGACTCACAGACATCTTCGCACCTCGCGCGATGCGGAATGCCGCGCTTCCGGTCCAGCCTTCTGCTGTCACCTCGGTGGTGCCAGCGAGTGTGCGCTGCAGATACTTGCCCGCGGTGTCGACATAGCGCTCGAATCGCGTACCAGCTGCCACGCCTGTTCCCGTGATCGTGCCGGAGTAGAGGAGGGCAGAGCGCCCCTTGAGGTCTCCGTAGTTGGCGGAGTGTTTTGCCAACACAGCTGCGGCGGTGGGCAGTGGGCCGTCAGGGTCTTGAAATCGGTCTTCCTGCGCCGAGAGCAGCTTCGGTGCGCACAGGGCAAGCAGCAGGAGGGAGCGTCGGCGTGATCGGGAAAGCGTCAGGCGTGCCACGGCAGGCTGTCCGGATTGGAGGGAGGCAGGTTTCTCGCGCATGACTGGGAGAACACCGCTCACCGCCGAAACGCTTATTCCGATCGCTGCCGACCGATTTCAATTTTCAAGCGCCCGGATTCCCGCCAGTTTCGCGGAGCCATGCGCACCAGTCGAAATTGGCGGGCGCTCCGCTCGTCTCGTTCGTCATATCGGCACCAGGTACTTTCTTTCCATCGCTCCGCAACCACTGGCCGTCGACGCTGACAGCGGCGCTGAATCCACCGTCTGGTGTCATGTAGACACCCTCGAGCTTGAGGTGCTTCGCCCCCTCAAGTTTACCAGCGAGAAACGCGGCTGCCCTGACCGCTGCTTCTAC
>JBBQHJ010000158.1:0-10473 GCA_038323865.1 Gemmatimonadales bacterium | reverse complement strand
CTGGTTCACGTGAGCAGTGTTGCCGTCTATGGTGGTGCGGCGCGCTACCAGGCAAATGGCGCAAAGACAGATGAAGATACGCCCCTCGCACCACTCGATGATCGCTCATGGTATGCGCGATCCAAACGTGAGTCCGAAGAGCTCATGCTCGGCGCTCACCGTGAAGGGCGTGTGTGGGCAACTGCCGTGCGTCCCGACGTGGTGTATGGTACGCACGACCGTCAATTCGTGCCGCGTCTCGCAAAGTTGATTCGACGCGGCGTCGCACCGGTTGTCGCTGGTGGCCGAACGACACTTGCAATTGTGAACGCAGCGAACGTCGCCGACGGAATCGTGCGTGCTGCAACGTCCGACGTCGCAGGCGGTCGCGCCTATAATCTCGCGAACGACTTCGACGTTACCGTCGCAGAATTCTTTCGCTTTGCCGCGATGGGCATAAATCGCGATGTGCGCATCCTGAGTGTTCCGCACTTTGCGGCGCGCGCGTTGGCGGGAATGTTCAACACGCTTGCGCCGCTGTTGCTTGGCAACGGATTCGGCGCGGTGACCTCGGCATCACTCAACTTTCTCTCGCGCGACAATCCGTTCACGTCCGATCGTGCACGCGCGGAGATTGGCTGGGATCCGCAGTTGCGTCCGGAGGTTGGCGTTCCGGATGCGTTTGCGTGGTGGTTAGCGCACCACTAGAACGACAAGAAAAGGAAACGGGGCGATGCAGTGATGCATCGCCCCGTTCTGCAAGCTGAGAAAGCCAATTACGGCTTCTTGGTCATCTTGCCGGCATCCTTCATCTTGTCCTTTGCTTCGTCCATCTTCTTCATGCCGGTGTCCATCTTTGCCATTGCTGTGTCCATCTTCATGCCAGCCATGGCCGAATCCTTCTTCATGCCGGTGTCCATCGCTGCGGCGGCCGGTGCCGGTGCCATTGCGGGCGCGGCGGTATCGGTCTTGGCGGCTTCCTTCGAGCTGCAGGCGGCGACGAGCACGACTGCGACAAGGGCCAGGCGCTTCATGTAGTTCTCCTGATTGGGTCGGGGGTGTATGACGCGTTGGTCCGCGCACTTCTCGGTGCTCGGCTTCAGCGGCGTGAAACTTAGAGTCAAAGGACCCTATGTCAAGAGCGGATTCAAGCGGGCAAGTCTCTACATGCCAACATCTTCCTTGTCTTTGACTCCAGTCTTGCCTGAGAGTCCGAAGCCCCTGTGAAGCCGCTTTTCTAAGCAGGAGTTTATCATGTTTATCTAAGATGTTGCTGCATATAGCGTTAAGGCATCGCAGCGCGTCTGTTGCGTGTTCTAACTGATTCAGGTTACTCCGTGTCGCGCGGATGATGTAGTTTGAGCAGAGGGACCCGCGCCATTTTCAGGCACAATGACCAATTCTACGCTTCCCGCGTCAGGCGTCGTTCGCGGAGCATGTCCGCACGACTGTCCCGATACCTGCGCCATGCTCGTGACCGTTGAAGACGGGCGCGCCACTCGCGTTGCCGGCGACCCCGATCACCCGTTCACGAATGGGTTTCTCTGCGCAAAGGTCAACCGCTATATCGAGCGCACGTATCACGAGGACCGGCTCACGCGACCCATGCGTCGCGTCGGTCCAAAGGGCAGCGGAAAATTCGAGCCCATCAGCTGGGATGAAGCACTCGACGAGATCGCGCGGCGGCTTGGTGACATCGTGAAGTCAGAGCACGGACCGCAGGCCATTCTTCCGTACTCGTACGCGGGAACGATGGGCCTTGTGCAGAGCTCATCGATGGACCGGCGATTCTTTCACACGCTGGGTGCGTCGAAACTCAACCGCACCATCTGCTCGATGGCCGGCACTGTCGGCATGCAGATGACCGTTGGCGCAAATGTGGGCGCCGACAGCGAAGGTGTACCACAAAGTGATCTCGTGCTGCTGTGGGGCACCAACACGCTCACCGCCAATCCACACCTCTGGCCGTTCATTCTCAAGGCGCGCGAGAACGGTGCGAAGATCATCTGCATCGACCCCATCAAGACGCGCACCGCATTGCAATGCGACGAATGGATCCCCATTCGGCCCGGCACCGATGCGGCGCTCGCGTTGGGCATGATGAACGTGATCTTCGGACAGGGGCTCGAGGATCGCGACTACATCGAGCAGTTCACGATTGGCCACGAGCACCTGCGCGAGCGCGCGGCGGAGTGGACACCCGCGCGCACCGCGAGTGTCACGGGGCTCAGCGAAGAACTTGTCGTCTCACTCGGGGAGCGCTTTGGCAGAGCTCGCGCGGCCTTCATTCGCGTGAACTACGGCTTGCAGCGGCATGCCGGCGGCGGCATGGCAGTGCGCACCATCGCGTGCTTGCCTGCTGTGACTGGTCACTGGCGCCGCGCGGGTGGCGGCGTGCAGCTCTCGACGTCCGCGAACTTCCAGTTCAACAAGGCCACACTCGAGCGTCCCGACCTGAGTCCGCCTGTGCGGACCATCAACATGATCCGACTCGGCGACGCACTCAATGAGCCGGACGCGGGAGTGGGTGGCCCTCCTGTGAAGGCATTGATCGTGTACAACAGCAATCCCGAGGCAGTGGCGCCCGACCGGAATGCCGTGCGCCGAGGGTTTGCGCGTGAGGATCTGTTCACGGTGGTGCTCGAGCATTTCATGACGGACACGTGCGACTGGGCCGACATCGTGCTGCCGGCGACAACGCAGCTCGAACATTGGGATATTCACTTCGCATACGGACATCACTACGTCTCGCTGAATCAGCCGTCCATCGCGCCTATTGGCGAGGCGAAGCCGAACAGCGAGATCTTCCGTCTCATCGCCCAGCGAATGGGCATGACCGATCCAATCTTCTTTGACGATGATGTCGCGCTTATCAAGCAGTCGCTGAACACGCAGGCGTCCAAGCTCAAGGGCGTGAATTTCGACGAGCTGAAGGAGAAAGGATGGATGCGTCTCAATGTGCCGACGCCGTACCTGCCCTATGCGGAAGGCGGGTTTACCACGCCCAGTGGCAAATGTGAGTTCTTCTCGCAGCGGCTGGCGGACATGGGTCTCGATCCCGTGCCGACTTACATCCCGCCGTACGAATCACGCGAGCGCGATCCGGATCTGGTGAAGCGCTATCCCCTCACGCTCATCTCTTCACCCGCGCACACATTCCTGAACAGCACGTTCGTGAATGTGAAATCGCTGCGACGTCAGGCACATGAACCCGAAGTCCTACTCCATCCGGCCGACGCCGAGCGTCGCGCGATAGGTGCTGGTGCGATGGTCACGGTGCGGAATGATCGCGGTGCATTCCTCGCGAAGGCGCGCGTGGAACCGTCGATCAGGGAGGGCGTGGTGTGGGCGCCGTCCATCTGGTGGGGCAAGCTGGCCGCTGATGGAGCCAATGCGAACCAGACGACATCACAGCTCGAAACGGATCTGGGGCACGGACCGGTGTTCTACGACAATCAGGTGGAAGTCGAGATGGCATAACGTCGGCCCTTGCGGCGTCTGGTTCTCTGCGACTGATTCACGAAGGACACGCACGCATTGGAGGTAAGTTGTCGTCGTTCCCTGAAACACTCGGCGCACTGAAGAAGTCGCCGCTCGGCGCACCTGGGCTGTTGAACCGCTCGGTGAAGGATGAGATGCGCCAGAACCTTCTGCGTCGCCTGACGGTTGGAGGTCCGCTGTTCGAAGGCGTGATCGGTTATGAAGAGACCGTCATGCCGCAGATCGTGAACGCGCTCCTGTCGCGGCACAACTTCATTCTCCTCGGACTCCGCGGCCAGGCGAAGTCACGCATCCTTCGCGCACTCGTGACGCTGCTCGACGAGGCGATGCCGATCGTGGCCGGCAGCGAGGTGAATGACAATCCGTACAAGCCTATTTCGCGTTTCGCGAAGACGCTGCTTGCCGACGCCGGCGATGATACGCCGATTGCGTGGGTTGATCGCGACAGTCGCTTCGTGGAGAAGCTGGCGACGCCCGATGTCACCATTGCCGACATGATCGGCGATCTCGATCCCATTCGGGCCGCGCGCGGTGGCCATGTGCTCTCAGACGAGCTCACCATTCATTACGGCATGTTGCCGCGCGCCAATCGTGGAATATTCGCGCTGAATGAACTTCCCGATCTTGCCGGCAAGGTGCAGGTCGGACTGTTCAACGTGATGCAGGAAGGCGACGTCCAGATCAAGGGATATCCCGTGCGCCTGCCGCTCGATGTGCAGCTCTGCTTTACAGCGAATCCGGAAGACTACACGGCACGTGGCAAGATCATCACGCCACTCAAGGATCGCATCGGCAGCGAGATCATCACGCACTATCCCGAGACGGTCGAACTCGGAATGGCCATCACTGCACAGGAATCCTGGACAAGGCGCGACGACAAGGTTGTTCGCGTGCCTGATTTCATCTCCGAGGTTGTCGAGCGGATTGCGTTCGAGGCACGCACGGACAAGCGCATCGACCGACGCTCCGGCGTGTCGCAGCGCATGCCGATCACCGTGATGGAAAATGTGGTGTCGAATGCGGAACGTCGTTCACTCGTGACGGGTGAGAGTGAAGTGGTGCCGCGTATTTCCGACATCTTCGCGGCGCAGCCGGCCATCACCGGCAAGATCGAGCTCGAATACGAGGGAGAGCTCGTGGGGGGACATGCGATTGCTCGCGAACTCATTCGCCGCGCCGCAGATGCCACGTTCCAGGAGCGCGCCGGTGGCGTGAATGTCGACGACATCGTGATCTGGTTCGATGAGGGTGGCGCACTGCAGGTGACGGAAGACGGAACGTCCGGAGCAATGGCGAGGGCATTCAATGCCGTACCTGGGCTCACGGATCTCATCCGGCACGTTGGACTCGCCGACGAAGGCGACGCACCGCAAACCGTCGCCGCGTGTGAGCTCGTCCTCGAGGCGCTCGTTGCGCGGAAGAAGATCTCGCGCTCCGACAACGGCATGTATGGACGTGCGGAGCCCGAGCGCAGGCGTCGTCACAAGAATGAAGACTTCTTTGGCGGCGGCCTCTCGGCCTGACGCCGGTCCCGCAGAAGTGCGGGTCCGGCGCGCAACGGCCGCGGATATCGATGACGTGGTGCGACTCCGTGTCGCGCTGTTGTGCGAGCATCCTGAACATCCGGTGTACGGTCACCTGCATGCGGACGTCACGACGCGGGCGCGCGAACTGTTCGCGAGTCAGTTGCGATCTGATGGCGAAATAATTTTCCTCGGATACCTGGGCGAAGCGCTGGCGGGCATTCTTCGCTGCGTGGAGATGATCGGGTCGCCGCTGCTCGAGCCGTCGCACTATGCGTACGTCTCATCCACGTATGTGCGTCCTGAGCACCGCCGCATGGGTGTGCTCCGCGCGCTCGTGAGTGCCGCTGAGCGCTGGTCGCGCGAACGCGGACTCGGACAGATGCGCTTGCACAACGTTGCCGGCAGCGAGAGCGCAGAGGGTGCGTGGAACGCGCTTGGCTTCGAGGTCGTGGAACAGGTGCGCGTTCGTTCGCTGAGCGAAAGCTGATGGCGATCGTCACGATCTCGCGCGAATTCGGATCTGGTGGATCCGATGTGGCCGAGCGCGTCGCGAATGCACTGGGCTGGCAGTTGTACGACAATGCCGTGGTGGATGCAGTGGCGGCGCGGCTCGGTATCAGTGTCGAGGAAGTCTCTGCGCGAGAAGAACGTTTACCGACATTGGCGCAGCGTCTCGCGAGTGCCATGTCGCTGACGACGCCGGCATTTGTGCCGAGTGTGAGCGATGCGGCATCGTGCACGAGCGAGGAGCAGATTGTCGAGGTAACTCGGCTCGTGATGGAGGAGGCCGTAACTGCAGGGCCATCCGTATTCGTTGGCCGAGGTGCGCAGTCGTTGCTCGCATTGCGCAGTGACGCACTGCATGTGTTCTGCTATGCGCCGGAGGGCACGCTCATCGCGAACACGATGAAGAAGCATTCGCTCACGACGGACGCTGCGCGCCGGCTCGTTATGGAGACCAATACGCGGCGTGCCGAGTATGTACGGCGTTTTTGGAAGCGTGATTGGCACGACTTCTCCAACTATCATCTGTGTGTCAACACGGCCTTTCTTGGCATTGACGGTGCGGCAGAGATGATCACGCTCGCCGCGAAGCGGCTTTAGCGGTCGTTACCCTTGAGGCGAGCGAGGTCATCACTGACGCTCGCGGGCAGCAGCAAGTCGTCGGAAATCGCGGCGATCTCTTCTGCTTCTTTCCACGCCTCCTCGAGAATATTCAACTCACCTTCGAGTGCGCGTCGCTCTGATTCTTCGTGCGTGGCCATTTCCAGTGCCAAGCGCCCGGCGGTTGGAAGTGACCTGAGCGCGTTACTTTTGCCCGTCCGTATGGAGCGACTGAACTTCTTGTCCGCGATGATCTTGGCGGCACGGGCGAAGAGCGCGATGGGATCGCTCGCTTCCTCGAGGTATTCCACTGCGCGCGCCACTTCACCTTGTGAACCGCCGCCTTGATTCAAGTGCGGAAGCAGGGCGCCAGCCGCCCGTACGGCGTCTTCACCATGCAAGACGATATTTCGCGACCCGTCATCGTACCTGTACCAAGGCACTCGGCTATCTCGACTGATGACTGGCAGCTCCAGCTCGATGCCGCGTCCATCGGAGCGGAGTGCAACCTTCTGAAGGTTGATGAGCCGGGTTTTCATGGTGCCGGTTGGAGTGGGCACGTGAATGAGCTTTTTCGTCTTGTACAGGCTGCTGCCGGCGTTCAGAAGCTGAAATGTTCCTTGGAACGCACCGCCGCCGATCAGTCCCATGGCCGGCCCTGCGATCATGACACCGCCGACGACAACGGCAGCGCCGGCCACGATCGCAAACTTCTTCCGGCGCCGGCGCCCGAATTGATCGCCATAGCGCCACGCGGCCATTTCAGGTCGCTGTGGTTCTCCGATGCGAATGAGTTCGAGCCCTTCCTTCAGCTTGGCGAGTCCGATGTGATCAGTGGAGACGCGCAGCTTCGTCGAGCGGAAGGCGCGCTCGGATTCCTCAATGGCTTCCCAGCGCTCTTCGAGGGGGGAGAGGTTCCATCGCTCGCATTTACGGCACACCACCCAGAGGCGACCCTTTGCGCCATCGAACGCGAGGCGTCGACCGACGGGAAAGCGCTCGATCGCTTCGTTGCGGCCGAGGTCGGAGTGGCAGAAGAGGCAGGTGGAGTACATCTACGTGAAAGTATGCGTCGCCGAGCCGTGCGAAAGCAGATTCTTCGCTGCGCTCAGAATGACATGTTGATTGTCTTGATAGTCAGCGCGGAGCGCCCGCCACGGCCACGGCCCGTTCCAGCGCCGGATCGCGTCCGTTGAGGACGTCTTCGATGCGTCGTGGCATGACGATGTCCGCGAGCGTTCCGCGCCCCTTCTCCGCCGGCGTCACGGAATTGACGTAGCCGAACATCTGCACCCTGAACTTGAACCCCGAATTCGGGAGCCGGACGTCGGCATTGAGACCCGACGTGTTTCCTTCGTAGGCGCCGGCGCTTTCTTCGCCGATGAAGGTTGCGCGGCCGAGGCTGCGCAGCACGGAGGTGACGTCGGCCGCCGTGGAAAAGGTGCCGCCGTCGAGCATGACGACGAGCTTGCCGCGGAATGGTTCCTTGGCCGGCTGCTGCTCGACGATGCCCGGATGCATTTTCGTGTTGGCGAAATAGCCGCCCTTGGGATCAACGATGGCGTTTGCCTTCAAGTCGTCAAACGTCTCGGGCTTCCAGGTGGCGAAGGATGGATTGATCGTCGTGAGACTGATGTGATCGAAGTACCGGAATGGCGCCGTGGCAAATTCTCCCACGAGCGCCGCGCCGTACATATCGACGCCGCCGCCATTCCCGCGCAAATCGAGAACAACTCCGCGCGCGTTTCTCGCGTTGGCCAGGTGAATGACTGAATCCATCTCCGCCACGAATGTCCCGCCAATGAAGCCGCGGATCTTCATAACGCCGACCGTGGAGTCTGCGAAGAAGCGAAGCGAAATGTTCTGCGTTGGCCCGTCGAGCTGCTTGGCGTTGGCAGCGAACGCCGCGTTCAGCGGCCGGCTCGCGGTGCGCCGCGTGACCTCGCTGATGCCTTGCACGGAACAGTGCAACGGTGAGCCGCTCTTGCTGCGCGCGTCGATCTCGAAGCGCGCTGGCTGTTCGACGTAGAGCCAATAGAGTTGCGGAAAATTCAAGCCGAAGCGACGGCGGCGTCCCGTCTCGATGAAGCCATCACGCGGCAACTTTGGCAATATGCGCGCAGTCAGTTCTTGGATCGTTGCTCCATTGATTCGGACGATCTCCGTGCCCGGCACGATGAGCAAGTCATCAGGTGCATCGTTCGCCGAGACGATGAGCCGGTCGCCTTCCAGTGAAACACGATAGGGAAAGACCACCGCACGACTGAGCTGTGCATTGGTAGAATCATCGAAGTCGAGACGTGCGTGTCCGTCGCCGATGCCGGCGACCATCTCGTTCAGCACGCCCGCCAGCTCGAGACGCGACACCGGATGATCGAGGCGCTTGCGATATGCGTCGAAGCGGCGCTCAAGCTCCGGCTTCGGGACGAAGCGATAGAGCGCGCCGTGGGCCTCGGTGAGCGCATTCCGCAGGAGATCGTAGTCTGCTTGCGCTGCAGCAGGCGTCAGCGTCGCGGACCAGGACTGCGCGCCGGCGCTGTGGGCCGAGAACAGGGCCACGAAAAGGGCGAGCGTCGAGCGTGTGTGGCGCATAAGAGAACCGGTGGGATTGGACACGACGTTAGACATCCGTACGCCCCTTAACATTGAACGGGGTCAGAGGGCGCGCAGATCCGGATTGCGGAAAAACGCGACGAGTCCGTAGACGAGCATCAGGACGGCCGAACCACCAATGGTGGGCGCAACTCCAATGATGTTCGCGACCGAACCCGCGACGAATGCGCCGACCACCTGTGCGAGCCCAACGACCACCAGTCCGTACGCCGCCATGATCCGGCCGCGGAGCGCATCGGGCACGTTGGTCTGGAGTAGTCCATTCGAGATTGCGCCGTTGAGAATCATGGTGCAACCGACCGCGAGCAGCAACGCATACCCGATGATCGGTGTTCTCGTGAACGAGAAAATCAGCAGCACAACCGGCCACGCCATGGAGGCGGCGATCAAGAGCTTGAGGCGCGAGAAGCGATAGCCAACCGCAGCAAGCGAGAGAGCACCGGCGAGTCCGCCCACTCCCATGCACGACATGAGCAGTCCGTATCCGCCTGCATCGAGGCCGAACATCTGTCGCGCGACAACCGGCATCAGCGCCAGTGCCGGAACGCCGAGGATGGAGTAGACGGTCACCATGGTCATGAGCGAACGGATCTTGGGCGTGTCGCGCATGAACACGAGCGCCTGCCGCACGCCTTCCCACGGCGTCAACGCGCTTCGCGGTGCTTCGTGTTTTGGCAGTTGGATCATGAACAACCCGATCAACACGGTGACGAAGCTTGCCGCGTTGAGAAAAAAGCACCACGCAATACCGAGATGCGCGATGATGGCGGCTCCGATGCCGGGTCCCACGACGCGCGCGAGGTTGAAGCCGCTCGAGTTGAGCGCAATGGCGTCGGGGAGATCATCGCGACCGACGAGATCGATGAACATCGCCTGACGCGCGGGACTCTCGACCGACGCTATGAGCCCGCCCAGGAAGGCGAGCGAGATCAGCGACGCAATCGTGATGTGATGCGACCAGGTGAGATACCAGAGCAGCGATGCGTCGAGGAGGAACGCCATCTGCGCAAAGCGCACGATGCGAAGTTTGTCGGAGCGATCGACCATCGCGCCCATCGGCATGGAGAACAGCAACACCGGAATGGACGACGCCGTGGCGACGAGCCCAACGAGGAAAGCGCTGCCCGTCAGCTCGAGGGCGAGCCAGCCGACGGCCATGGTCTGCATCCACGTGCCGATCAGCGAAAGCGTCTGTCCAATGAGGAACAGACGGAAGTTCCGGTGCTTGAGAAAGACACGGAACGGGTTGATCGAGCGCGGTTCTGGCACGGAATGGAATATACGAGTTGCTCGCGCCTGACTCGCGGGGTATTTCTCCTAGAGGGGGATCACATGCGCTTCCATACCTACAGCAAGTTCTCGCCGGAGATGGCCGATGCGGTCGATCTCCAGTCGCTGCTCGACAAGCTCGCCGACTTCCTGCTCCAGTCGGGCTTCGCGGGGGAGAACCATCCGTACTACGGGATGGGGATCGGCGAGGAGCCACAGGACCGATCGCTCGACGCCCTCAAGCAGGCAATTCTCGAAGCATTGATGGAGAGCGGGCAATTCACGCCCGAAATGCTCGAAGCGCTGCGCGGCGACGGCGACGAAGAGTCACAAGCGAAGCTCGCGAAGCTGCTCGACGAACTCGTGCAGCGGCTGATCAACGAGGGCTATCTCAACATCGAGAACCCGCCGCAGATGCCGGGCGAGCACCAGCCTGTCACGGGCAAGGGCTCGCTCGCCCAGGCGGCCGCGAAGGACGTGA
>JBBQHJ010000157.1:0-10475 GCA_038323865.1 Gemmatimonadales bacterium | reverse complement strand
GGGGGGGGCCCCGTGTTCATCTACGACGCCGCGATGGACTACGCGAAGAAGAACACCCCGCTCGTCATCGTCGCCGGCAAGGAGTACGGCACCGGCTCGTCGCGTGACTGGGCTGCAAAGGGCACGGTGTTGCTCGGCGTTCGCGCCGTGATCGCCGAGAGCTTCGAGCGCATTCACCGGTCGAACCTTGTCGGCATGGGCGTGCTCCCACTCGAATTCACCAACGGCGACACACGCCAGTCCCTCGGCCTCACGGGCTTCGAGACATACGACATCGAGGGCTTGGACGACTCACTCAGCGCTCGCAAGACGCTCACCGTGAAAGCCAGCGGGCTCGATGGAACCGCAAAGACATTCGCGGTGCTCTGCCGCATAGACACCCCGGAAGAGCTCAACTACTACAAGAACGGTGGTATCCTTCCCTACGTGCTTCGGAGCCTCGCGCGGAAGTAGCTCGCCTGTCATCCTGACCCTCTCAAAGCAACAGAGCCGCGTCCAGGCAGACGCGGCTCTTCTTGTATCCAGATGCGCTCAACGCGAATACACGGCGACGATCTGCGAACCACTGATGATCGGCGACGACCCGGAGAAACTGCCAAAAATTGACGAAGCATCCGCGCCGGCAAATGTCACCGTGGCTCCGCGCTGGCTGGAACGAGCAGGAGGACGTGGGGCTACCGTAGGACGTTCGCGCCGTCGGCTGGAAGGTGCTTGCCATCCTTCTGTCGCCGCGTCGCTGCTTCGATCTGCTGAAGAAGATCACGCTCGATCCCGCGAACATCGAGGGGCTGCATCATGTGCAGCAGCTCAGGATCGTCGCCGAGTCGAAAATCTAAACGCGTGTATAGACCCGCAACCAGTTGCAGCGTCTTGGTTATCTCCTGTTCGACACGCAAGCTCACCTGTAACCCTAGCTCCTCACGCAATTCGGCAATCGCCGATTCGCGCTTCTGCGCCATCAGCACGAAAATCGAGAGGAAAATCGCCTCGAGCGAGACGATGAACGTCATCAGGCCAAACGGATATGGATCGACCGGCTTGAATCCGAACGCGCCGGAATTCCATAGAAGCCAGCCGGCAAAGGCGAGCATGTGGCAATACATGAACGCCGCGGAACTCGCAATGTTGTTCAGGAGATCGATCAGGCGTTCCAGCTGCGTGCGATGCGCCGAGTGCTGCGCCTTGATCGCGCCAAACGCGAAGTTGGCGACGTATCGCCCCTTGCGTCGTTCGTCCTGTTTCTGATCCGCCGCTGGCGGGCTATCGTTCATGCCGAAGTGCTCCATCCGGACTCAGGTGAGCGAGAAGCATGCCCCACGACACACGGACGCCCCCACCGATGAATTGGTGCGGGCGTTCGTGTAGGGGGATCTCTTGAGGGTCGAGGTGCGAGGAACACTCGCGCCTCGCACCTGGCTCCTCGAACCTAAGGTTTCTTTACGTCCACGGTATGACCAATGATGCCGCCGAGAATACCGCCGGCGGCGGCGCCGATAATACCACCTTTCACTCGGTCTCTACTCGTCGTGGCGCCGATAATGGCACCCGCCGCAGCACCGATCGCGGCATCACGCTGCGTGTGTCGAACAGGTTCCCGCGGGGCACTGGGCACACTCGGATAGTATCCGCCCGAGGAACGGCTCCGCGACGACGATGACGACGAACGAGTCGAACTGGTGCGACGCACAGGTGCACGGCTCACAGACTGCGGCGCGCGTGGCGCCGAGTTGTATTGCGAAGCCGCGGCCGTGCCATTTGGATTCTGCTCGTTCGGCCCGACAAACTGAGTCGCAGCATATGGTTGAGCCTGTGCGGCCAGAGCTAGATCACTCTTCAGCGCGTCGTCGGGACGTGCGTCGGTGCCGCGGCTGCACGCACCAATCAGTGCGAGTCCGGCAAGCGACATGGTTATTCCGATTGTGCGCATGAATCCTCCAGGCGTCAGATGAATCATTCTGGCCAGTACTTAGGCAGGGGCCAGACCATCTGTTAACCGCTAAATGAGCCAGTTAAGTGCCACTTGCCGTCTGTCTGGCGAGAACGGATGTCCTCAATTGAGTACGGCGAAACGGCGAGCACAGCAGTCTGTCCACGCCATTGCTTCCCACCTCCGTACGGTCCAACTTTGCCCGATTCACTACCTCCTCACGCGGGAATTCAACTGACGCGGGCACACGATCGCGCTCGGCCCATGCTGGCAGAGCTTTATGACGCCGCCGTTGCCGGCGCTGCACCAGGACCCGTAACCGCTGCTGCGCTGAAAGACCTGCCCGCGAAACCCGGACAACGCATCTGGGTGCACGCACTCGGCAAGGCGGCGTACCCTATGGCCGCGAGCGCCACGGCGACGCTTCAACGCGCGTTGCTCAGTGTTTCTGGCGGAATCATTGTTGGCACAGAGACCCAACCGTCACCCTACGCGACAGTCGCTGCATTGCACGGGGATCATCCACTGCCCGGACGCAATTCCTTCACGGCGTCCTCGCGACTTGGTGAGACGGTAGTCGGCATGCGGGGCGATGACATCGCCGTTGTGCTCATCAGCGGAGGCGTGTCCAGTCTTATCGCGGCGCCACTACGCGGCATGGCGGAGAGCGACCTTGGTCAGCTGTTCGAATTGCTCCTTGCCTCCGGGCTCGATATCCACGACGTCAATACAATCCGCAAACGCTTTCTCCGCTGGGGAGCAGGACGGCTGGCACTCGCGCTCGCCCCTGCGCGAACCTTCGCGTTCATCATGAGCGACGTGCCCGGCGACGACCCAGCGGACATCGGATCCGGCCCCTGCACGCCCGATCAGTCCACGGTGAAAGAGGTAGTCGATCTCCTTCAGCGCACGGGCCTGCACGCCAAGGTCTCCCCACCGATGCGCGATTACCTCACGAGCGTACAACGCGGTGTCATTCCCGAAACACCAAAGCGCACGCATCCCGCATTCGCCCATGTGACCACGCGCGTGATCGGCAGTAATGTGCTCGCCATCGAGGCGGCGTGCCGCCATGCTGAATCGCTCGACCTGCACGCGGAGCGCGCCGCGACTCCGCTTACGGGTGACGCTGCAACGGCGGGACAGCGCATTGCCGACGCGTTGCTTGCACGCGCCGCAGCAAACACCGGACGCATCTGCATGGTGTGGGGTGGCGAGACAACGGTGCAGCTGACGTCGCGCAGCGATTCTTCGCGCTCGCCAGAGCAGCCACCCAGCGGCGGACGATGCCAGGAACTGGTACTCGCGGCAGCGAAGCGCCTTGCTCAGGCCGGTGAAGGCGCAGAGCGAATCACGCTGCTCGCCGCTGGCACCGATGGGCGCGACGGCGCGACCGACGCGGCGGGCGCTTACGCCGACAGCAGTCTCTGGAACGCGATTCGCGACAGCGGACGCGATCCGGATGTCGCTCTGCAACGCCACGAGTCACACGCCGTGCTCAGTGCGGCGGGCGCACTCCTGCCCCGTCGTGACACGGGAACCAACGTGATGGACGTCGTGATTGGTCTTATCGACTAGCATGTCGTCCGGTAGCGCAGCCTGTTGTCGTCCTGAGCGCAGCGAGGGGCCTGCTTTTTTTCGCGTTATCTTTCATCAATGACCACGAAACCATTTCGCGTCGGGATCATTCAGGACTCCGCGTCCTCGGACATGCAGGCCACGATCGACGCGAGCGTGACACGCATCCGCGAGGCCGCTGCACGCGGCGCGCAGATCATTTGCCTGAAGGAGCTCTTCAACGCGCCGTATTTCTGCAAGTCGCAGAAGAGCGAGCGCTTCGACATCGCAGAGCCCATTCCCGGTCCGACCACCGACACGATGCAGAAGCTCGCAAAGGCGCTCGAGGTCGTGCTCATCGTTCCGGTATTCGAGCGTCAGGCCGCTGGTGTCTACCGTAACTCTGCAGCAATCATCGACGCAGACGGCTCGCTCCTCGGTGTGTATCGCAAGATGCACATCCCGGACGATCCGCTCTTCAACGAGAAATACTATTTCGTTCCGGGTGACGCCGCGCACGACGACCGTATCGCCGCCAGTGGCAACGTGGCGAAGCAGGCGAGTGGATTTCGCGTGTGGCGCACGCGCTACGCGAACATCGGTGTGCTCATCTGCTGGGATCAGTGGTATCCCGAAGCGGCGCGCATCACCAGCCTGCTCGGTGCAGACATTCTCTTCTACCCAACGGCAATCGGCTGGCATCCGGCAGAAAAGTCGGAGTTCGGCACCGCGCAGGTAGATGCATGGCGCATCATGCAACGTTCGCACGCCATCGCAAATGGTGTTTTCGTCGCGTCGCCCAATCGTGTCGGCTACGAAGACGACGAACCCGGCACGCGCGGCATTGAATTCTTCGGCCATTCGTTGATTGCCGATCCATTCGGTCGCCTGCTGGCTGACGCACCAAATACCGACGAGACTATTCTCATTGCCGATTGCGATCCCAAGCTGATCGAGGAGACGCGCCGCAACTGGCCGTTCCTGCGTGATCGTCGCATCGACGCCTACGCTCCAATACTTGCGCGGTATCTGGGCGCGTAGGCGGAGAGTGTGGGTTCTTGCGTGCCCAAAACCAGCCTTACAGCTGGAGTTGGCCGTCTGGGTCGCGATTTCTGACTTACTCTTGGACTGATGCCATATTCTTTCCCAGCTGAATGGGAACGCCACGACGCAACATGGATCTCGTGGCCACACCACGAACCCGATTGGCCCGGCAAGCTCGGGCCAATCCCATGGGTCTACGCCGAGATCGCGCGTGTCATAGCGCAGCACGAACGTGTGGAGATTCTCTGCCACAACGATGAGGTGAAATCCTCGGCGCAGGAAATTCTCGATGCGCATCACGTCACCGAGCATGTGCGACTGCACGTTGCCCCCACCGATCGCGTGTGGCTGCGTGACTCGGCACCGACATTCGTGCGCGACGAAAGCGGCGCTGTCTCGTTGATGAACTGGGGCTTCAACGCGTGGGCGAAGTATCCCAACTACGCGCGCGACGTGAACGTCGGTTCGGCCATCGCGAAAATAACGGGCCTGAATCGCATCGAACCGCAACGACCCGACAACGGCGGACGCTTGATCCTCGAGGGCGGCGGTCTCGAAACCGACGGCGCAGGCACCATGCTCGTGACCGAGGAGTGGTTGCTGTCCGAGGTGCAAGTGCGAAATCCTGGACTTGGTCGCAGCGCCTACGAGCGGGCGTTCAAGGAGTACCTCGGCATTCGCCAGACCATCTGGCTGGGTGAAGGCTGCGTCGGCGACGACACGCACGGGCACGTGGACGACATCGCGCGCTTTACTGCGCCGGGCATCATCGCGCTCGCGTACGAAGATGATCCTGCCGACGACGAGAACCATCGCCGAAGCGCCGACAACATGCGTCGCCTCGAGCTCGCGGGAGCAGGCGCGGGTGCGTTCAAGGTCGTGAAGCTTCCCTACCCACGTCCCGTGTACATGCAGGGCGAACGCCTGCCGGCCAGCTATGCGAACTTCTACATCGCGAACGGTGTGGTATTGGTTCCCACATTCAATGACGACAACGATCGCGTGGCTTTGAACGCAATCGCAGCGCTATTCCCTGACCGCCGCGTGGTTGGTATCCATGCGGTCGATCTGGTGTGGGGTTTTGGTACGTTGCATTGCCTGACTCAACAACAGCCGTCGGCCAGTCGCTAGAGCACTTCTTGCATTCTCGTGGGCCATGAAGATCACGCTCCTTTCCGAAGACGCCATCCGGCTCGAGGCAGTCCCAGGCGCCATGACCATCGAGGCGGCGACGGCTGAAATGTCATACTCGCCCTTCCACATGCTCGCGAGCGCGCTGGCCACGTGCACCTTTTCGGTGCTCTACTCGTGGGCCACACATGCCAAGCTCTCGGTCGATGACCTCACGCTCGACGTACAGTGGAAGTTCGGCGATGACCCACATCGCGTCTCTGATATCGGCGTCATTTTCGACTGGCCCTCCCTGCCTGCCAATCGGCGCGCCGCCGTGAAGCGGGTGGCAGAGATGTGCACCGTGCACGCGACGTTGATGCATCCGCCGCGGATCGAAATACTCCCCGCGAGCGACGTGTCGCACGAGCACACACACGAGGCGACACCGTCGCCGGCCGCGTGACCGTTCCGGTCGTTCACTTTACTGTGGCCGGAGAGCACGAGGAATCTCCGGGGCTCGGCCGCGAGTACACAGTCGTATTTGACGGCGACTGTCGCGTGTGTACGCGCTTGTCGGGCGTGCTGCGAAGCTGGGATCGTGAGCGAAAGCTCGAGGTGGTGTCCTCACAGACGCCGGGCGTGCTCGCTCGCTTTCCGTGGATTCCACCTCGCGCGTACGCCGAAGCACTGCAACTCGTGCGCGCCGACGGCGAAACGTGGCAAGGCGCCGCAGCAGTCGAGGAGCTGTTGAACATCCTGCCCAAGGGCAAGCTCGTGGCGTGGGTATTCCGCCTTCCCTTCGCGCGCGGACTGGCCGATCGCTTCTACAAGTGGTTCGCGAGGAACCGCTACAAGATGGGCTGCGGCTCACATTGTCAGTCGCGCCCCCTCGACGTCATCTGGGATGAGGGGGAAAAAGCGTAAGTGCAGATTCCTCGACTTCGCTCGGAATGACCCCGTCTGTGTCATTCCGAGCGAAGTCGAGGAATCTGCATTTCACGCGGTTCCCAAAATCTTCTCCGTATTCTCAGTCCGTTTCTGATCCACCGCGAGCTCCTCGAGCCACTTCTCGATCTCACGCGCCGCAGCGTCGTTCAGACTCTCGCTGTCATGCTGCACGCCGTCAGTCGCAGTCCCCGCACTCCGTGCAATCACGTTCTCGACCACATGCGTCCAGGTCCGATCCTGTAGCCGGTCCCCGATCGTTCGCATTGCCACGAGATCGATGAAGTTCGCGGCACGATCATACACCTCGATGCGAAAGCGAATCGCCTCACCGCGCTCCTCGATCAGAAACCGAACCGCCCCTGCGAGTGGATGCCCCGCGAGCGTGAGCAACGTGGCCTGACGCGTGCTCAATCCCGCAACGCGCACCTGCACATGCCCGCGCATCGGCAGCGCCAGCGTAACCGATTCTCCTTCTACCAGCTCTGTCGTCTCCGCTGACTTCGCGATCGCATCGACAAACACAGGTGTGATCTCGTTGAAGTTCTTGCGGAAGGCATCGAACAGCGCTTCCGGCGTGAACGACGTACCCGTGATGTCGGCCCAGAACAACTTGCGCTTGAGCGACCCGATTCCCTCGCGCGGATTCTGTTCCGGCTGCGCCTCGGCGAGCGCGCGCAAGCCGTCGTCGAGCGGCGTCGGTGTCAGGTGAAGCACATCCGTAAACGCATTCACCGCATGCTCGCCAATTCGATTTCCCTCGCGAATCATCTGCATCTGGTCGTCACTTAGCCTTACGTCCCAACCCACCATGGAGATCGCGCGAGCTCCAATGGAAGCAACGAACTCGGGCAATGACAACCCGCGCACTTTTTGCCCGGTGACGACCTGCAACCGCTCGAGCAGATCGTTCTGCGACGTCAGCTCCGTGCCTGCGAGATCGAGCTCTCGTCCGCTCAGGTCGTCTCGCTCCAACACAGTCGCGAGCGCACGTGCCACGTCCTCGTGCCAGATCGGTTGAATGGGTTGATCTCCATCACCAATCACCGGCACAATCGGACTCGGGCTGCGCACCATCCGCAGGAACATCGAGATCTGCTCATCGCCCGGTCCGTACACGTTGCCCGGACGGCAGATGGTCCACTCGCGGCCGAACTTCTTCACGAGCGCCTCGGCCTCGCGCTTCGACTGATGATACCGGGACTCGCCACGCTCGGCGCCGAGTGACGAGACGAAGATGAATCGCGAAACACCTGCGCGCTCCGATTCCTCGAGCGTGTTGCGCGTGCCCTCCACGTTCACGTTGTCGAACGTGGCCTCGGCCGACTCCTCTACCACCGCCACCATGTGCAACACGGCATCGCAACCGTCTGCGAATCCGCGGATCGATGTGGGGTCACAGACGTCGCCCTCGCATGGTGTGACGCCAACGGGCCATTGCCGGGCGTCAGAGTTGGCGTGCCGCGAGACGAGATTCACCTCGTGACCGCGCGCGAGCAGCTCAGTGACTGTGCTCGTACCAACAACGCCCGTTCCACCCGTAACCATTATGCGCATGAGACTGTGCTGGGCAGATAGGGTGCCACGACCAATGCGAATCAGGCGAGCGGCCGCGTTCGCCGTGAAATAGCTTTCCCATTCGCCCCTTTTCCGCACGCCAATGCGCATCGAGACGCTCGCCGTTCACGCCGGACATTCCGTCGATCCCAGCACCGGGGCCGTCACGCCACCGATCCATCTCTCTACCACGTTTGAGCGAGATGTCGACGGCGGTTATCGCGCCGGGCACCTGTACGCGCGCATGTCGAATCCGACACGCGATTCGCTCGAGCAGGTGTTGGCACAGCTCGAAGGCGGCGCAAGTGCAATCGCATACTCGTCCGGCTCGGCCGCGAGTCTTGCCGTCTTCCAGGCGCTCAGCGCAGGCGACCACGTACTTGCTCCGCATGATGCCTACTACGGTACGCTACGGCAGATCAACGAAATGTTCGGCCGGTGGGATCTCACGTGCGACACAGTCGACATGGCGGATCTCGATGCCGTCCAACGCGCTCTTCGTCCGAACACCAGGATCGTGTGGGTCGAAACGCCGTCGAATCCACTGGTGCGTGTTGTAGACATCGCACGACTCGCTGAACTCGCGCACAGCGTCGGTGCACGCTGCGTGGTGGACAACACGTGGGCCACTCCGATTCTTCAGCGCCCGCTCGGCGAAGACGCCGATATCGTGATGCATTCCACTACCAAGTATCTCGGTGGCCACAGTGACGTCATGGGCGGGGCGCTCATCGCGAAGGTGGACGACGACTTCACCGAACGCCTGCGGACGGCACAGCGTATCGGCGGCGCAATTCCATCGCCGTTCGATTGCTGGCTGCTCCTTCGCGGCATCCGCACACTGCCATGGCGCATGCGCGCACACTGTTCAAACGCCATGATCGTGGCGCGCTTTCTCGAGTCGCACGCCGGCGTCGAAGTTGTGCACTACCCAGGCCTTGAATCGCACGGCGGTCACGCCATTGCCGCGCGTCAAATGAGTGACTTTGGCGGCATGCTCAGCGTGCAGGTGCACGGCGATGCACGCGCGGCATTGGATTTCACGAACCGCCTGAAGCTCATCACACGTGCCACAAGTCTGGGTGGCACGGAAACGCTCATCGAACACCGCAAGTCTGTAGAGGGAGCGGTGAGCATCGCGCCGGAAAATCTGCTGCGCATGTCCGTTGGGCTCGAGCACGCCGATGACCTGATCGAGGACCTCGACGCAGCGCTCAAGGGCTAGTTGTTCAGGTAGATTTCAGCATGCGCAACGCAGTACTACTTCTCTCTGGCGGCCTGGATTCCACGACCATGCTGGCGAAGGCCAAGCATGAAGGATTCGATGTCTACGCCATGACGTTTCGATATGGCCAACGTCATGCCGGCGAAATCGACGCCGCGCGACGCGTTGCCGCGCACTACGACGTGAAGGATCATGTGGTCGTCGACATCGATCTCAGAACGTTCGGCGGCTCGGCGCTCACTGCAGAAATTGATGTTCCCAAGGACCGTGACGACGACGCGATCAGTCATGGAATTCCAATCACCTACGTTCCAGCGCGGAACACGATCTTCCTGTCATTCTGCCTCGCATGGGCCGAGGTGCTCGGCGCGTCCGACATTTTCATCGGCGTGAACGCGCTCGATTACTCCGGGTATCCCGATTGTCGGCCCGAGTACGTCCAGGCCTTTCAAGCGATGGCAAATCTCGCGACACGCGGTAGTGTGGAAGGCACCACGCCGATTCGCATTCAGACGCCGCTCTTGTATCTCACCAAGGGCGAGATCGTGAAATTGGGACTTTCACTCGGAGTCGACTACTCGCTGACGCTGAGCTGCTACGACCCCAGCGAGAGCAGTGAAGCCTGCGGCCATTGCGATGCGTGCCACCTACGTCTCAAAGGCTTTCGCGAAGCCGGCACCGATGATCCAGCGGTGTACGTGCGTTCCTCGTGAGCTACACCGTCAAGGAAATCTTTTACACGCTTCAGGGTGAAGGCGCCAACGCCGGTCGCCCTGCGGTATTCTGCCGCTTCAGCGGTTGTAATCTGTGGACAGGACGCGAAGCCGACCGACACACCGCAGTATGCCAATTCTGCGACACCGACTTTGTTGGGATCGGTCCGGATGGCGGGCGCTTCTCGAGTCCAGAAGAGCTTGCCAATGCAGTGCTGGCAAAATGGCCCGCACAACAATCCGGCCGTGGCAGGCCGCTCGTTGTGTGCACTGGCGGCGAGCCACTGCTCCAACTCGACGAAGCAGCGATCGTGGCATTGCACGGCCGATGCTTCGAAGTCGCGGTGGAAACGAATGGCACACAGGAGCCTCCTCCGGGAATCGACCATCTCTG
>JBBQHJ010000156.1:0-10489 GCA_038323865.1 Gemmatimonadales bacterium | reverse complement strand
AGCCTTGAGAGGGCCGTGTCCTAGGCCTCTAGACGATACCGCCGTGGCCTCGCACCGAAGGCAATTCGGCGCGGTACTGCAACTGCCTTTCAATTGTCAAACCCAGCAGGCCCGGAGGGAATCGAACCCCCAACCGCCGGTTTTGGAGACCGGTGCTCTACCAATTGAGCTACGGACCTAAACCGTCAAGCAGCGCATCCAGCTTTGCGCCGAACGCGCTGCTCGCCGCCTACTCAGGGGTGGCTGACGGGAATTGAACCCGCAACCCCCGGTGCCACAGACCGGTGCTCTAACCGATTGAGCTACAGCCACCATGGAGAACAATCAGTGTAATCGGTCCGACACAGTGAATCAACTGAGGAACGGGGAGCGAGGAGCGACGTGCGAGGCGCCTCAGTTCAGTCCTTCGCCCGCTCGATATACTCGCCCGTCGCCGGATTCACGCGAATTCGATCACCACTCGCAACAAACTCAGGTACGTTCACCATCACACCGTTTTCAAGCTTCGCCGGCTTGCTCGACGCCGTCTTCGTCGCCGTCTTCATGACAGGATTCGTATCGACGATCTTGAGCGTAAGCGAATTCGGCAACCGAACGCCAATGGGACGACCCTCATAAAACTCGGCCTGGATCTTCATGTTCGGCTGCATCCACGGCGCATTGTCGCCGAGCGCCTCTTCATCCATCTCGATCTGGTCGTAGTTCGACGAGTTCATGAAGTGATACGTGCCGCCGGCATCGTACATGTATTCGAGCTCGTGCGTTTCCATGAACGCCGGTTCGATGGAGTCAGCGGCGCGGAAACGATGATCGAACGAGGAGCCAGTCCTGAGGCTCTTGAGCTTCGCCTGCACCATCGCGCGCAAGTTGCCCGGCGTGTGATGACGGAACTCGATGACGCGGACCGGCTCGCCCTCGAAGACGATGACCATGCCGCGGCGGATTTGCGTGGCTGGGACAGCCATGGGAATTGACCTGTATTGAGAAAAAAGCAGATCCTTCGCTGCGCTCAGGATGACAGCGTGCGCCCAGAACAAGCGCGCAAGAATCGCGTAAAATGGGACAGCCTTTGAATTTAGCTGCCCTTGGGGCGGGTCGCAATCCCTGCGCTTTCCTTCGCAAGCGCCTCCAGAAGTGGGCCGATCGTTCGCCACACCGTCCGCGTCACAATCCGCTCCCCGTCGAAGTTCGGATGAATGCCGTCACTCTGGTTCAACCGGGGAAATCCGGCCACGCTATCGAGAAGAAAGGGCATCAGCACCGCCCCATGCTCCCGCGCCAGTACGGGGAACATCCCGTGAAACGCCCGCGTATAGTCCGCACCGAGGTTGGGCGGCGCTTCCATCTGCACCAGCACCACCTTCGCGTCCGGCCGCTCGCTGTGAATCCGATCGAGAATCCGGCCGATCGTCGCCCGCGTTCCCTCCACCGGTTGCCCACGGAGCCCATCATTCGCGCCCGTTTCTACAATCACCATCGCCGCCGGTTCCTTCAGCACCCAGTCAAGGCGCTGCAGCAATCCCGCCGACGTCTCGCCGCTCACGCCCGCATTCACAGTATGAAACGGCAGGCCGCGCTGCGTGATGAGGCGCTGGACCTGGCGCGGAAAAGCGCTGTCGGCATCGAGCCCGAGCCCCGCCGTGAGTGATGTGCCGAGAAACAATACGGCGCGACCGGTTGCATCGGCATTAGTGATCGCGCTACTAGCTTCCGATGGCGCGCCGGTCGTGGAATCCGCCCGCGACTTTGCGGCAGTCTCAGACTCGCTCCCCTTTCCGCACGCCGCCGCCAGCAGCACCGCTCCTATCGTCCAACTCCCGAATCGTCTCATGCTGCAAGCTCGCCAGTTGACCAAGGAATACCAAAGCGGCACGCACCGGCTCGCCGTGTTGCGCGACGTCAGTTTCACCATACCCGATCGCGCATTCGTGGCGATTGTCGGGCCGTCCGGGAGTGGCAAGACGACCTTGCTCGGCCTCCTCGCCGGACTCGACGTCGCCAGCCGAGGCTCCGTGGTGCTCGATGGCGCCGACCTGTCCACACTGAGCGAAGACCAACGCGCCAAGCTGCGCGGTGAGAAGGTTGGGTTCGTATTCCAGAGCTTCCAACTCATCCCGACGCTCACCGCACTCGAGAACGTGCAGGTGCCGCTCGAACTTCGCGGTGACGACGGCGCAGCCCCGCGCGCGCGCGAACTGCTCGCCCGCGTCGGGCTGGGCGATCGTACACACCACTTTCCAAACCAGCTCTCTGGTGGCGAACAGCAACGCGTGGCAATCGCGCGCGCATTCAGCAACTCGCCACGTCTCCTCTTCGCCGATGAGCCCACGGGTAATCTCGACAGCGATACCGGCGCGCACATCGTCGAGCTGCTCGAAACACTGAACAGGGAATCGGGCACCACGATCGTGCTGGTCACGCACGACCTGACGCTGGCGCACCGCGCGCAGCGCATTATCCGCCTCGCCGACGGAGCCATCATCAGCGACGCCATGGTTGAGCCGACAGTGCCCGCGATTGTGAGCAACCGCTGATGCGCCTTGGCCAGTTCGCTGCGCTCGCCTGGCGCGAGAGCCGAACGGCTCGACGCCGCCTGTTGCTCTACATGTCGTCGATTTCACTCGGCGTGGGCGCGCTGGTGGCAATCGACTCGTTCGCCAGCAACACGCAGCGCTCCGTTCGTGAACAAGCGCGTGCCCTGCTCGGTGGCGACATCTCGCTCTCCGCGCGCGACACATATCCGAACACGGTCAACCTCGCGCTCGACTCACTCCGGAAGGAGGGCGTCGGCATTGCCGAGGTGACGAGCTTTACGTCGATGACGCTGCTGCCGCGCACCGGACTGACCCGTCTCGCGCAGGTGGAAGCCGTCACGCCGGGCTATCCGTTTTTCGGCGAGATCGTCACGAAGCCAGCGGGGTTGTGGAGTCACCTGCATGACGGACGAAATGCATTCGTCGACCCTGCCCTGCTCATTGCACTCGACGCGCACGTGGGCGACACGGTGTCGCTCGGTCTTGCGCGATTCGTGATTGCCGGAACGCTCGCCAGCGTTCCGGGTGATGTCGGCGTGGCGACCACGATCGGGCCGCGCATCTACATCGCATCCACGTACGTGCGGGAAACATCGTTGTTGTTGTTCGGCAGTCGCTCCGAGCACCGTACATTGCTCAAGCTGACTCCGCAGCTACCTGTCTCGCAATTCATCTGGCGCTTCAAGTCGCGGCTCGAGCAGGCCTCAGTGCGGTATCGCACCGCAGCCGAGACCGAGTTCAATCTCACGCAGGCGATCGATCAGCTTCGTGATTTCCTGAGCATCATCGGCCTCGTGGCATTGCTCCTCGGCGGTATTGGCGTGGCCAGCGGCGTCAATGCGTTCGTCATGCGAAAGATCGACACCGTGGCCATTCTCCGGTGTCTCGGCGCAACGAGTGCGCAGGTGCTCGCGATCTATCTCTCGCAAGCCGTCGTGATGGGACTCATCGGGGCGGCATTCGGAGTTGTGCTCGGTATCGGTCTGCAACTCGGATTACCGCACGTGCTGGCAGATTTTCTTCCCGTCGACGTGCAGGTGTCGGTTGAGACATCGGCGCTTGTGACGGGCTTGTTTGTGGGCGTGTGGGTCGCGCTGGTGTTCGCGCTGAAGCCGCTCATCTCGCTGCGCAATGTGAGTCCGCTGCAAACGCTGCGACGCGAGTCCGACGCACAGGCGCTTCGCGGCGCGAAGTTCGATCCCATGCGCGTGCTCGTTGCGCTCATCATCGTGTTCAGCGTCGTTGCGCTGGGTGTCGCGCGCGCGGACAATCCGATGCAGGGCATCGGCTTCTCCGTTGCCATCGGTGGCGCGGTGCTCCTGCTCTACGGTGCAGCGGCGTTGCTGAGTGCGATGGCGCGCAAGCTCGTTCGCCCATCGTGGCCATTCGTGCTGCGCCAGGGTGTGGCCAGTCTGTATCGGCCGGGCAATCAAACGCGCGCCGTGGTACTCGCGCTCGGGTTTGGCGTGTTCCTCATGAGCACTGTGTACCAGGTGCAGCAGAACCTGCTGCGCACCGTGAACGTGAAGCTCGATGCATCACGCGCGAACACGCTGTTCTTCGACGTGCAGAACGATCAGGCCGAGCCACTCGATTCGATGATTCGTGCGGCTGGCCATACGATCGTTCAGCGTACACCCATTGTCCCGATGAAGATTGTCGCCATCAACTCGCTGGAAGGTGAAGCGATGATCAACGGCGACACGGCGCGGCGGCACACGCGCCCGCGTCCAAGCTGGGTGCTCCGCCGGGAATATCGTTCGACCTTTCGAGACTCATTGATGCCGAGTGAAGTGCTCAAGTCGGGCACATTTCACAAGGGAGGCACACCGGCAAATGATCTCCCGGCGGTGTCATTGGATGTCGATCTCGCCGCCAACCTCCGTGTAGGGATTGGCGACACGATCACCTGGAATGTTCAAGGCGTGAACGTGAAGACGCGCGTCACCAGCCTTCGCGAGGTGAACTGGTCGCGGTTCGAGCCGAACTTCTTTGCCGTATTCGAATCGCGCGCACTCCTGAAGGCGCCGAAGCAATACGTCATTCTTGCCGATGTTCGTGGTGAAGGTGCAGTTGCGCGCTTGCAGCGCGACGCGGTGCACATGTTTCCAAATGTCGCGAGCCTCGATCTCACACTCGTGCAACAGACGATTGGTCGCGTGCTCGACAAGGTCAGCAGTGCGATTCGGTTCATGGCGGGCCTGAGTCTCGCGCTTGGAATTCCAGTGCTATTCAGCGCCGTGAGCGCCACGCGTCGTGAACGACTGCGCGAGGGTGTACTGCTGAAGGTGCTGGGCGCAACCAAGCGTCAGGTCGGACGAGTAATGCTGGCCGAGTACCTGTTGCTCGGCGTGCTGGGGAGTCTGGCCGGCGTGATCCTCAGCCTGGCGAGCGCGTGGGCGCTCATGTACTTCATGTTCAAGCAGCCATTCGTGCCGGCGGTGCTGCCTTCCGCGCTGGTTGCACTCGTGATGATCTCGCTCGCCGTTCTCATAGGGATGCTGACTGGGCGCGAGGTGTTTCAGGAAACACCGATGGCAGCGCTGCGCGAAGCCTAACCTCGTAAGAGCAGTACCTCAGTACGAAAACCAGTACTCAGTACCCCAGTACCTAGACTCAAGTATTTAGTACCACAGCGCAGATACAGAAACGGACGCCGCATTGGCGTCCGTTCCGCTTTAGTACTCAGTACTCTCAGACTTTCTACTTCAAGTACTGAGTACGGATTTTCGTACTCAAGTACTGCAGTTCACGCGTTATTGCTCAGCGCTTACCGGGGCATCCCCTGGCGCGGCGCTCACGTGGGCTGCGCACGCGAGGAAGAGCCCGGTCGTGAACGCCAGAATGAGGCGCTGCACGGTCGGAGTAAGTTTTGGCATTGGAAAGAAACTTCTAAAGGAAGGAACTGCGTTACTGACATTAGGCAGACGACGCCCGAGCGCCGAGGGTCACACTCACTACACTCGTGAGTAAAAGCAGATCCCTCGCTGCGCTCAGGATGACAACGGGGCCGCGCACAGAATGGCCGCAGGCGTCAAAGTTGACGGGCGGCGCTTGCTGCAATCCACTTCTCCATCGCATTCAACAGCACAGCCTCATCAACAATTGGCTTGGTGATGTAGTCGTTGAATCCGGCGGAGAGATACTTCTCGCGATCGCCGGACATGGCGTGGGCCGTAAGTGCGATGACCGGCAGCTTCTTCAACTGCTCGTCGGCACGGATGCGCGCAAGAATCTCGGTGCCGTCCATGCCGGGCAGCGAAATGTCGAGCAACACGAGATCCGGCAGGTTGCTTGCGAGCCCGCCGAGGGCGTCGATTCCGTTCTCGTATTCGACAATGTCGTACAATCCGTCGAGGATGGCCTGGAGGAGCAGACGATTGTCGGCGTTGTCTTCCACGACAGCAACTTTCTTCACGGTGCCTCCATGATGCGGGCCTTTTCCAGCCACTCGATGACGCGGGGGAGTTCTGCATCCAGCGCATCGAGGATTGCGGGCGCGTTTGTGAGCGAGCCAGCGTGTGCCTGATGCTCGCCCCGCTCACACAACCGCTGCATGCGAAACGCACCGAGTTGTGCTGCGCTCGACTTGAGCGAGTGGAACGCTCGCTCGACGGACGGAATGTCGCCAGCCGCAATGCCCGCGCGCGCAACAGCCAGCCGCTGCGGAGTGGACTCGAGGAAGATGTCCATCATCTGCCCTAACAGCTTGCCACCACCGAAGCGGCGAAGCCGATCGAGCGATGCGTCGTCCGTCGCCGGCAAGTCATGCTCAGCGCCGATGGCGTTTGAATTGGAGTCGATCATATCACAATCGTGTTCATCGTCGCCCGTCAGCACCATGACGGGGATCGTGGATGTTTGCACGCGTTTGCGAGCCCTTACGGGGCTGGCGCAAGCGCCGCGACCGGCAGGCTCTGCCGATCGCGTGTGAAGCCATCGCCAAGCTGACCCTCCGAGCCGAGACCCCAGCACAGCATTGCCGTTTCCGTCGACACACCGCAGGTGTGATTGCCCAAGCCGGTTGCCACCACGGTAAAGCGCTGAAAGCCAAACACGGCGATCGGCAAACGACTGCACTCCAGCGCCGCGCCGCCGCAATGCTCACCGGGGCGCGGCACGCCGAGTTGTCCGAAGCTGTTGTTCCCCCAGCAGAGCGCGCGTCCGTCTACTGACGCGCCGCACGTTTGAATGATGCCGGCGGTCACGGACAGGAAATGATCGTCGGACTTCACGGGCGTTGGCACGGCCGTGCCCTCGAGGGTGCCCGTCCCGAGTTGCGCGAAGCCATTGGCCTGCCAGCAATAGTTCACGCCGTCTTGTGCGGTGGCACAGATCGACGACGAGCTGACGGTGATGTCGCGGAGAGGAGGCAGCCCGTCGATTCGATGCGGCGTGGTGCGTGTGTGAAAAAAATCGAAGCCGCTCGATGAGCCTTCCCATTCGGCACCCCAGCACCACGCCGATGCGTCTGTCGCAATCGCGCAGCTATTCAGGCGACCGGAACGCACGACCACGAAGCGCTGCGTGCCGGATACGGGCGCTGGAATGACCGTGGTGAGCGTGTCGCCGCGGCCGAGCGCACCGAGCGTACCTTCGCCCCAGCAATAGACAACGCCGTTGGTTCGCACCGCGCACGTGTGGGTCACGCCCGTTCCGACATCCAGGAATTGGAAACCCGGCATGACCTGCGTGGGCACGGTGACGACAACTTCGCGCTCCACGCCCGTCTGGAACTGCACGTTGTCGCCCCAGCAGTAAAGCGCACGGTCAGTTGCAATGGCGCATGTGTGCCGCTGTCCCGCGCTGACCTGAATGAATTTCAGCGTGCTCGACACTGCACGTGGCCCACCTTCACACGCGGTCAGACGTCGCCCGCACTGTCCGCGCGCCACACCCACACCAAGTTGCCCGCTCGCGTTGCCGCCCCAGCAGTAGAGCGCGCCGTCCGTGCGAATGGCGCACGTATGCGACGCACCGACGCTGACAGTTGCCCATCCCTTTGCTGTGGCGGGAACGGTGATGGGGCGGTCAGCATACACGAGGAGCGTTGGAGCGGTTGGCGCGTCGCACGCGGCCGCGAGAACACACGCGGCAACAAGGATCCGGCGCAATCGCGTGCCGAAGGCGCTCGACGCGGCGCAATCCTGGCGGTAGGCTATACGACGAAGGGACAAACGCACCGAGGTGAGATGAGCGAGGACCAGAATCGAACCAGGCGCGACTTGCGCGCGGCTCTCATCTTCGGAATTGTAGCAGCAACGCTGGAGTTTGCCGTCATTGTTTACTTCATGCGATAGTCGAGTGCAATGAACATCGCGATTCTCTTTCTTGCCCTGCAGCTACGCGCGCCGCTTGCGGCCAGCGCGCAGCGACCTGACACTCACGCCGCCGACAGTGCGCGCGATCTCTCACGCGCGAAGTATGCGCAGGCCGCGTTCGAGCGCAGCCGCAGAGCACTGCTTCCTCGCGGCGAAAGCGGCGGCGGGCGTTGCGACGTGCGTCTCGGTCGGTTCTGCTGGTGGTACGACGGCGGCATTCCGCACTTTCCCCCGGAGAATTCAACCATCGGCGTCCGCCGCGCCGACCTGCTGAGCCAGCTCGACTCGGCGAGTACGCGCCAGCCCGGCGACGACTGGCTCGTCGGTATGCGAGTGCACTACCGGATAGACGCCAAGGATTTCGCGCGCGCCGACTCAGCAGCGCAGTCGTGCCGAGCGTCGGCGTGGTGGTGTGCCGCCCTGAGTGGGTACGCCGCACACGCCGAGGGCGATGCAGGCGCTGCCGATTCCGCGTTTGCGGTGGCGATTGCCACCATGCCTGCCGACGCCGCATGCCAGTGGAAGAGCATCGCGCCGCTGCTCGGCGACGATCGCGACGCATACGAGAAGCTCGCGTGCGATGCGCGAGCTGGAGTAGAGCAGCGATACTGGATGCTGAGTCGCCCGCGCCTGAACGGAACCCCGAACGAATGGCGCAATGAATTCAATGCACGACGTGTGATCACGTGGCTCGGCGAGCGGTCGACCACGCCGCATCTGCTCTCGTGGGGTGACGACGCGGCTGAACTCGTGCTTCGCTACGGCTGGCCCGTGGCGTGGAGCAAGATCGAGTCGTTCAACAGCATGAGCGGCAGCGAGCCGTCGGTGATCGGACACGATCCGAGTCCGAGCTTTCCGTTCGCCGCGCGCGTGGCCTTCAAGGATTCTCTCGGCGCGGTGAGTGCCGGCGCGTGGGACTTCGAAGAGATCAGGGCCGAGTCGCGCTTTGCACCGCGCGCAGTGCGCCGTGTAGCCAACATGACTGCGCAGTTCGCGCGGTTTCGTCGTGGTGACAGCTCGCTGGTGGTTGCGGCATTCGCGGCGAGGCATGATTCACTGCTCTCGCCGACGGTGAGTGTTGGTGCGGTTACCCTCAGCGATAGCGTTGCAGTGAATGCGAGCGATACGAATCGCGTCGGCACCGGTCGGGTGATGATTGCTGGCGTTGCCGCATTGGTTGGCGTCGACGTGGCTGACACCAGCACCGGAACGCTGCTGCGCGCGCGGTTCGCATTCGCACCGCAGCAGGACACGGCGACAGTAGGTGTTTCGGACTTGCTCGTGTTTCGACCAACGGATGAACCCGCGTCCACAGTGGATAGCGCATTGGCGCACGCCATTCCTGGTGATACGGCAACTCGAAATCATCCCATCGGGCTGTTCTGGGAGACATACGGTGTTGCCGCAGAGGGCACGGCACTCGAGTTGGCTGTGAGCGTGGAGCGAGTAGATCACAGCTGGATTCGGAGCACGAAGCAGAAACTCGGGCTCACACCGATCGATACGCCCATCCGCATGAAGTGGTCGGACGCGCGTCCCTCGGCGGGCCGCAGCGTGTCACTCGATCTCACGAACCTTGATACGGGTCGCTATCGCGTGACGCTTACGCTCTCGCGCGAGAGTGGAAGCTCTGCTTCCACGGCGCGGGAGATCGAGCTGATCGACCCGTAGTTATCGCTCGGTTCCCTTACCTGCGGGCGCAGGCACGGGTACGATGCCGCCGTCCGGAAACTTGCGCGGCAAGAGGGGAATGTGTTTGGCCGCAACGTGTCCCTGGGTCGCGTAGGGCACATCGGCCGGCGCGCCGCCACTCGGCCAATCGTTTTCCTTGCCGGGTGAGTCGGGACGCGAGTGCGAATTGATGTAGGCGGCCACGTCGTACGACTGCTGGTCTGAGAGCGTGCCCGGTTTGTCGAACGGCATGTTGTGTCGTACGAACGAGGCAGCACGTTCGACTCGCGCCATCGACGCGCCGATGCTGAATGATTTCGGCCCCCACACCGCTGGAACGATCGCGATACCGGCGCCATCCACGCCATGGCAACGCGTGCAGTTCGCCGTGAAAATTTCTGCACCGTTCGCGCTGTCGCCGGTGAGTGCGACCATTTTGGGCATGCCCGGGCCCTTCACAACTCCGCTTGCCGCCGCACCACGGGATATGAACGCGAGGTAGGCGACGATATCCACCATCTCGCGGCTGCGCGCCGGTATTGCACGACCAGCCAGGCTTCGCGTAAAGCAGTAGTTGACGCGATCCTCGATGGGAACCACGGCGTTCGAGCGGTCCAGGTACTTGGGGAAACGCGCGTGCACGCCGGCGAGCGGTGCCGCGTTCGGCCGCAACCCGCGATCGAGGTGGCAGCTCGTACACCGCAGGTTTCCGCCGGCGAACTGCGGCAGCGAATCAGGCGTGTGCTCGAGCAGGGCGAGTCCGCGCCTGATGGAGACCCCCAGTGGTCCATCTGGAATCACGGTGTCAGCAGTACTCGCAGCCGGCGGCGCTGAAGCTTTTGCGGCAGTGGTTTCTGGCGCCGAACGTGGCGCGTCGGCGCATGCCAACAGGGCCGAGGCGGTCAGGATGACGAGGGGAGTTCGCATGGTGTGGGACGAATGCTCTTGTGGTGCGGTACCGGG
>JBBQHJ010000155.1:0-10507 GCA_038323865.1 Gemmatimonadales bacterium | reverse complement strand
CCTCGACGGGGTGATGTTTACTGATCCCCAGCTCGGTGGTGCCACGGCATTCGCCAACAGCTTCGTCAACTTCTGCACGGCCGAAGCCGGAGTATGCGGAACCGCGGCGGCCACCACAGATGCATTCTACGGCGGTTCGTCGATGAACCTCGACAGCAATGGAAACTCGGGATTCACCCCGTATTCCTTTGCGCCGGTGGGAGCCTTCCAGCCTACGATCTCATTCGCGGGTATTTACCAGCCGGGATACTTGAAAGGCCGGCTCACGCTGGCGGACATCCCGATTACGAACGGCAACCCGTTCGACTTCAATTTCATCTTCGGCTCGCAGGCGGCCTTCTACCATCCCACCGCGAACATCGGAAATATTCCGGATGGTTGCGACCCGCTCTACGACGCGACGTGCACACAGACGCCAGTGGCAGACGTGGACGTTGATGGCAACGCGGTCTCAGACTTTTATAACACGCTCAAGTTCACGGGCTATCAGGTGCGTGACGCCAACGGCAACGACATCACGAGCTCTGTTGATGTCGACTTTGCATCGGGCTTGAATGTGCCACCCGAGACAACCGTCGCACCGGAGCCAGGCACGTTCGCGCTGTTGGCCGGCGGACTGGCCATGCTCGCAATGGGACGTAAGCGGCGGGCAACGTCTGACGCTGCGTAGTCGCTCGATCGGAACATGAAGTGAAAACGGGCCCGCAATCGCGGACCCGTTTTCTTTGTAGTCCTTTCATTTGAGGCGGATCCTTCGACGAGCGCCGATCGCCCTCGTCGGTGAGATACGCCGACTTCGAGCCAATCCCGAAGTCAGCTCGCCGCCTCATAGTCCGTGCTCTGATTCCTTCGTTGGATCCGGCGCGTAAAAAATCTCGCGTATTTCGACGGCACCCTGAAAGGATTTGCCACCCTTCCGCATCCAGGCGACGACTTCGTCCATGTTCGCGGCATCGAGGAAGTAGAAACCACCGATGTGCTCCTTGGCCTCCGTGAACGGCCCGTCGGTGATAAGCATCTCACCGTCAGACTTCCGCAGCGTCTTCGCCGTGCTGGCCGGGGAAAGGCCGCATGCAAACTTCAGAACGCCGGCAGCTTCCATTTCGTCGTTGAGCGCATGAATCGCCGAGATGGTTTCTGCGGTTACGCTCGACGCGTCGAAGTTATCGAGGAGGTACGAGGCAACCATATAACGTGGCATGTGTTCTCCTTGGTGTCATTCCGAGCGAAGTCGAGGAATCTGCACTTCGCGTAGTTGAACTACGTTTGCGCCTGCGGCGCGGACACAGATGGTCGCAGACGTGCGCAGATGACGCAGATCGCTCTCCTGCATTGATGCAGTTCCGCACTTACTGAAAATATTTGCAGAACCGTTTTTCATGCTGTAGCGACAGAAGCGACGCACCGGTGCCCAGAAATCTGTGAAGTCTGCGTTCAATCTGCGCCATCTGTGTCCGGCGCCGGGGGCGCAACCGCTTTTCTGTCATTCCGAGCGTCGGCGGAGTGCTGGATCACGCCGTCCAGCGAAATGTGTTCGATGATCGTGAGCTTTCGCATGTGAGTGTCCGTGCGCTGCAGTTGGAGTTCTAATGTCTTCGGTCTTCACTAACACGACGAACGGCGAGGCCGGAATTCGACAAGCATCGCAAAGAATTTTCGGCGTGGCGCACCAGAGCCGGATGTACGTGGGTGCATGTTGCTCTTGACATACCTCGTCGAGTCACTTTATGTCGCAAAGTGCTCGCCGGAGATCGAATGCCGAATTGGGGGCGACGCATACGCGGCGCGATCGGAATGGGTATCACCTGGGCCGCCGTGTGGGGCGCCGCGGGGGCGGTACTGCGTTGGGTGTTGGGCCTGAACTTCGACGTCCCATTCGGGCTCGTCTTCGGCGTACTCGGCTTCTTTGCCGGCGTCGTTTTCTCCGTAGTCCTCGCGTTAACCGAAGGCCGTCGGAGTTTCGAACAGATGTCCGTTCCGCGTTTTGCAGGGTGGGGCGCAGCAGGCGGGCTTCTACTTTCGGCTGTCTTTGCCAAGCTCGCGTCGCTTGGCGTGGGCGACGCGCTCGTCATCGCCCCCACCTTCGCTGCTGCGTGCGCGGTCAGCGCATCGGGTTCGCTCGCAATTGCGAGGAAAGCGCTTGGGCGCGAATTGTCCGCCGGTCGCGCGGATGTCGCTTCTCAGATTGCGAGCACGGGAATCAAATAGGCGAGTGCGCGGCAGAGCACAGCGTACTCAAACCCGTCCACCGCATACAGCCAACCCACTGCAACACCCGTCGCGACGTTGGCGACGATGGATGCGACGATCACTGGCATTGGATGATTGAGGGCTCCGCCCGTGGATTGCAGCAGAACGAAGACGAGGGTGGCAGCGAGCACCCCAATCCAGCGGCGACCACGCGCGAGCCATGTGACGATGCTCATCACGCCGAGGTGCAGGATGATCTCGAGTGTGACCGCTACGCAAACGACAGAGAGGATGCGCACCAGGACACTGCCCGGAAATGGCGGAGCGTGAACGGCGCGTAAAGCGATGGCGCCGATGACACCGAGTGCGGCGCCCCAGGCAGTGCTCACGACGAACGCGCGGGGCGACACGGGTGCGCGAACCCCGTCGAGCCGACGGAGCAGCGGCATCGGCAATCCCGTGATGTCGGCACAACGCAGGCCTGGCCAGGCGACGAGTATCGACACGGCCGAGAGGACCACGGCGAATCCCGCGACAGCACTCATCGGCTGATGGCTCCCCGCAGAGAGCAGGGGAAGAAACAGGATTGCACCGGCGGTGGAGATTGCCCCCAGCACCATCAGTCGACCGCGCAGATTCATCGAGCGTTATGCAGAGCGTAGTTGCGATGCCGACCGACGAAGAACAATGCTCTGCACTATGCTAACACTATTCGACGCCACCCAATACAGCCCGACGCTCGCCGTGAGCCGCCAGGCCAGATAGCCGGTTACGATCATGTTAACGACGATCGCCGACCTGCTCGCCGACGGTGCCGTCGCGACGACTGCGCCGGCCAGTGCTGCGCACACGAGTGCCAGCGCTACATCCGGGCGAGCAAGATCCGCAATCCAGAGAAACGCCGTGCGTGGGCCGAAGCCGTTCGAAAATGCGCGATAGAGCGCGGTGCCAAACGGCATCTGCATGAGAACAGGCGCCATCATCCCCTTAGGCAACATGCCAATGTCATGTTCTCGGTATAGCGTCATGGTGGCCTGCGCGAGTGCCGCCTGATCGCTGCCGTGACGTTTGCGTAGCCGCTCGACACCGGGTGCGAGCACCGCGATGCGCTGCTGATGCTCTTGCATCCGTCGCGCGATGCGCAGCGTGAGTGGCAGCAGGGCGATTCGAACAGCGAATGAAACCAGGAGGATGCCGCCGCCGAGACTATGCCCGCACACCTGCGACGCGATGAAGACGAGTGATCGTACTGCGTCAATCACGGCAGACCAGACCATCACACTGCTCCGAATGGGATAACGGTACTACGCATCCCAAAGGGCAAAGTGTCGCGCAGCTACTGCCCGAACAACGCTCGGCCGAATCGCTCGCCCACCCGTCGCAGTTGCGCCGGCACGTCCTCACGCGGCGCGGCCAGGGCATAGCGAGAAACAGAACGCGATTCAGAGCGGTCCAGTTCGAGTAGCTCGGCGAACACACGAATCGTCTGCCCCTCAACCTTGATTCGTGCGCTCACAACCAGCGGCAAATTGTCTTTCGCGCTGCGCGCCTGCACAACGGTCACGCCTTCGTGCGCGAGCCCCACGCGAAGGGCTTCAGCAACCAGGGCGGAATCCGCCGTAGTACAGCCTCCGTCACAGGTAAGCGCGAGTTCGGCATAGCGTGGAGACTGCCTGCTCGCAGAGGCGAGCATCAGGAACATCATGAGTGAGTTCATCCAATCTCCTAGGTGCGAACACGTGCCCTGCGCGAACATCGGCTAATGCTGACGAAGATGTATACAAAACGCAAGCATCTGCCGCAATAGGGCCGCTTACAACCCGATTGACTGAAGCTCCACGAGCAGACAACGATCCTGCACCACATCAATCCCCGCCTTTGCGAAACGCTCGGCCGCCGCCGCATTGCGAATGCCGAGTTGGAACCACACCGACTTGGGCTGCTTCGCGATGATGTCGTCGACGTGCTGGTCGATGTCCTTGGGACGCCTGAATACGCTCACCATGTCCACCGGACCGGCGATCGCCGCGACCGTCCGCACCACTGGCTGGCCGAGTATTTCGATAACGTCGGGATAATAGACAGGCACAGGAATGATCTCGAAGCCTGCCTTCTGCGCGTACTCGGCGACGTAAAACGCCGGCTGTCCGCCCTCAGGCGTCTTGATACCGAGCACGGCTATGCGCTTGGTCCGACGGAGCAGGGCGACGATGCTTGCGTCGTCCTCGAGTAGGTGCGAGCGCCAATCGGACGTGGCGTTTTCAAACTCTGGAATGGTCATGGGCGTCGAATACTGCGACAATCATGCACACCGGCAAGTTCAGAACTCCGCCGGACACGCCCAAGCCCCGATTCATGAGAGTGCCGATTCTCCTTGCCATCGCCACCGCCGCGCTCCCGCATGTGGCATCAGCGCAAGGAACGCGTGGAGCGTGTCGTAACTCGTCGAACGATTTCAACGGGATCGACCAGTTCTGGCATCTGCAGTCGACTCTCTCGGGCGGTATTGAGCCCGCCAAGGCGGACTGGGATTCCTTGTTCACAACGCCGGGCTACGCAGCCCTCGAGCAGCGGGAGCATCGTCGCGCCGCGATCACAGTGGCCATGCGTGCGGCATTTCTTCCAAGGCAGCGCCATGCGCGCGATTCGCTCGTTGCGGCGAACGGCTGGGTCGCTCGCGCGATCCGACACATGGAATCACTTCCGGCTCGGAGCGCACAGTTGGACGCCTTCGCAACGCGGCTCTGTGACCAGGATGTGCTGGGCCGCGCCATCGAGCGTGCGCGAACACTCCTTCCCTCCGCCACCGACGCGCGCTTCGGGAGACCGAATGTCGCGTTCACCTTCTTCCTCCCGGACGGCCGAGGATATCCGACGCTGATTGTCGCTGACCTTGCGAACGTCATGGGCAAGGAAGATCCCGTGCAGTTCTTCGCGCACGAGGTGACTCACTACTACTGGGCGCAACTCGGCCAAGCGCGTGAGGGCACGTCCGACGCACGCGGTACGGGGCCGGATGCACTCTCAGGGCTCCTGATGAAGATCGCGGAGGAATCGGCGGGAGATCAATTCGACAAGGCCGCCGCTGCGGAGCTGGACAGCAACGCGATCGCGCACCGCTATGCGGATGCGGAATGGCGTGCCTATCTCGAGCAATATCGACGGACGCTGAGCGAAGCTCCTTCTCAACTTCGCCAACTCGACGAGGCGTTATCGCAGATCGCAGCCCATCCAGACGACATGCAACGAATCAGCGACTCGTTGGGCAAGGCACTTCCAATGGAAGGTCGTACCCTCGGCATGTACATGGCGAGAGCGATCCGGCGTCAGCTTGGCGATGGTGCCTTCGCGGCTATCGCTGGTGACGCAGTCGCCTACATGCGCGCATACGAGCAGGCCGCCCGAAAACCGGAATGCGCGTGTGCTCCATTGTCCGACGCCGCCATGCGCGCAGTGGCTTTGCTCCGCCTATCAAGCCGTTGACGCATGCCGTGAACGCATGAAGCGCACTCGGCCGCCATCTGAAGCGAGGTATCTGCGCATTCGCAAGCCCTGCTCAGGGCTACCGCACCCCCGTTAGCTTTGTCTCCAGCCCCACTGATCGACCGTTACGGAGACCAAAAAAGATGCGGATGCTTGTTCTTGGCGCCGGCCTGCAGGGTTCGGCGTGTGCCTACGATCTGTTGCAAAATCCCAAGGTGACGCAGGTTCGGCTCGCCGACCTCCACTTTGAACACCTTCCGGAATTCCTGAAGCCGCTCGTGGGTGAGCGCCTCATTCCGACGCCGCTCGACGTCCGCGACCGCGAGGCCGTGCTCGGCCTCATGCGCGACACGGATGCCGTGATGAGCGCCATTCCGTACTACTTCAATCTCCAGCTCGCGCAGTGCGCGGTTGAAGCGGGCGTTCACTTCTGCGACCTCGGCGGAAATACCGAGATCGTGTTTCAGCAGAAGGAGCTCGCCGAGAAGGCCGCCGCGAAGGGCGTCACTGTGGTTCCGGATTGCGGTGTTGCACCGGGCATGGTGAACATCCTCGCGCAGTACGGAATCGAGCAGCTCGACACAGTCGAGTCGGTGAAGATTTTCGTTGGTGGCCTCCCGCAGAATCCGGAGCCGCCGCTCAACTATCAGATCGTCTATTCACTCGAAGGTGTGCTCGACTACTACACGACCAAGTCGTGGGTGGTGCGCGACGGCAAGCGTCAAACAGTGACGGCTTTGTCCGAGCGCGAGACAATCTCCTTCCCGAAGCCGGTCGGAGATCTCGAGGCGTTTCACACCGCCGGTGGTCTGTCGACGATGGCCTTCCGCTATGAGGGCAAGATTCCGTCGATGGAATACAAGACGCTGCGCTACCCGGGACACGCGCAGATCATGGAGACCATCCGTGAGCTCGGCCTGCTCGATCTCGAGCCGGTGGACGTGAAGGGACACAAGGTTGTCCCGCGCGATGTGTTCGTGAGTGTGGTTGGACCGAAGCTCAACAAGCCCACGGGCAAGGATCTTCTCGCGCTGCGTGTCATCGTGTCAGGTACGAAAGACGGCAAGGAGTCCGAGCGTCGCTTCGATCTCATCGATCGCTACGACGAGCAGCATGGCATCAGTGCGATGATGCGCACGACGGGCTACTCGTTGTCGATCACCGGGCAGATGCAGGCGCGAGGGCAGGTCAAGCCCGCGGGTGTGTGGACGCCGGATGAGTGCATGCCTGCGCGAGAGTATATCGCTGAGCTGCGGAAGCGCGGGATGGACCTCGTAGAGTCGTAACTCCTAGCGCACGAAGTTCGCGAGAGTCGCTCCCATCGCGTCCATAGCGCCCTTGGCATTCCCGTGATCATTCCCGTTGTACAGGAATGAAAACGCGATGATCTCGCCATCTTTGGCGGTGACATAACCGCCAAGGGCGTTCACCACATTCGTCGTGCCGGTCTTCGCGTGCAGATTCCCCTCTGCGGGGCTCCCGCGCATGCGGCGTCGTAGCAGCTCCGACTGACCCGCCACGGGCAGCGAGCCGTGAAATGCCGACGACCACGGACCGCGATGCGCATAGCTCAGCAGCTTGATCATCGTGCGCGGCGTCATGTAGTCGAGTTGCGACAAACCCGATCCATCGAACACACGAATGGACTGCGGATCGGCGCCGACCTTTGTGGCAAGAAAATCACGCAGGTGCGCGAGACCAACTTCCGCGCTGCTCTGGCCGCCGGGCGCACCCGCGCGCGCAGCGTCACGGAACAGCAACTCGGCCACAATGTTGATGCTCTCGCGATTCATCTCCGACACGATCTGCGACATCGGCGGCGACGACAGGCTCGCGACCTTCGGCGCAGTGGCCGGCGTGCGACCTGGCTTTACGCTGCCCGCCACGATCACGCCCGCGTTCTGCAGTGCAGCATTCAGCGCGCCGGCAGTGAACAACGCTGGATCATCGACAACGAGTGAATAGCGCAGCGGACCACTCAACGATCCGATCGAGCCACTCACGTCGATGCCGCCATCGTTCGCGCGGCGCGCGGTGATGCGACCACCACGCGCGCCCTGATTCACGCGCACCTTGCTGCGCAGCGGAATCGTTGTCGTCACGGGATCGAGCGTGACCTGTGCCACCTTGCCGGCCGGACTCACCACCACCCACACTAAATTCTCGTTCAACGAGAGCGCCGACACCTTCGCGGCATATGCAGCGCCGAGGTAAGAGGTCTTCCATCCTTCGGGAATGCGGCGTCCGTCGAACATGCTTTCGTCGTACACGAGATCGCCCGTGACCTTCTTGATGCCGGCGGCCGCGATGTTCTTCGCGAGCGTGGCCATGGGAAGGTTGGCGTCCTTGAAGAAACGCGCCGAGAGCGACGGATCGCCGTCGGCACGCAGGTACAGGTTGCCGTGAACGGTGCCGTCGGGACTCACCGTGCCGTCGCGCAACGCGTCTGTCGAGAACGTGTACTCGGGACCGAAGCGATCGAGCGCCACGGCGGTTGAGAACAACTTCATGGTCGACGCAGGCTGCATCATGTCGCCGGCATTCTGGTCGAACAGCGTGTCGCCACGCGTGAGCGACACCACCATGACGCCGAATTTTCCGCTGCGCACTCGGCCCGTCAGCGCCGAAAGATCAACGGTGAGCGCGTCCAGTCCGCGCGGTGAAGACCATGCCGGACCCGCAGGCGCCTTGTTTCTCGCCGCCTTCGTGGTCGTGCGTGCCTTACGCTTCCGTGTTTGCGCGGATGCATCATCATGCCCACAGAGGAGAAACGAGCAAGCCAGAACCGCTAATACAAGAGATCGCATCGAAGACGAAGAGGGCAACTCGCGTTCCACTTATGAAAGTGCATCATGAAAAGCGTTCGTAAAAAAAACGCTGTGAAACTAGACCTTCAGAATGATATCGCGCTTCGCAAGGTAAAGCAGAATGCAGAACCAAAGCATCACAAACGAAATCGCAAATGCCAATGATGCATTCACGGGAGCAAGCCATGACGCATACACGGTCTGATAGATCCACGTCTCGAGCGCGATGCGTTTGCCGTCTGCACCGTTCACCTTGAGAATCGAATAGATCAGTCGCGCCATCACACCCGAGCCGACAAACGCGACGATGGGATTCAATCCATAAATCACGAAGAAGCGCGTCCAGCCGCGCCACTTCTGCATGTCCACGATCCACATCACCGTCGCCAATGCGACGCAGGCGAGGCCACCACAGAACAGCACGTACGAACTGGTCCAGAGACTCTTGTTGATTGGGAACACCCAGTTCCACATGAGCCCGGCCATCATGCCGAGTGCGCCCGCGGAGAACAGACCCGACAGTCGTTCGGGAAGTGTGTGGCGCTGCGCGATCCAGCGGCCGGCAAGGTTACCGATCATCGCCGTACAAATGGCCGGAACAGTGGAGAGCACGCCCTCGGGATCCCACGTCTTGCTCGACGCCCAGAGATGATTGCCGAGTCCCCAGCGAGACCAATCGAGCACGAGACGGTCGACCCATGCGGCCATGGTGCGCGGGCCTTCATTCAATAGAAGAGCGCCGATCGTGCCTTCGCCGGGAACGGGAAGCGCCGTCATCACGAACCAATATCCGAATAGCAGGCTCGCGATGGTGATGACTTGCTGCTTCACCGTGGTGCGCTGCGTGAGCAATGCGGCGCACAGATACGCGACACCGATGCGCTGCAACACACCCATGATTCGCCAGTGCAGCAGGCGATCAGTGAAACGGACGAAAAAGCTCGGGTCGGCGACGCCGGTGACGTCGCCCCAAGTGAAGTATGGGAAGCCGTTGACGAGCAAACCGAAAAGGAAGATCAGCGCGCCCCGGCGAATGATCTGCGCACGGATCGCCTTCTCGTCATCACCCCGCGCTCGGCGCGACGACAGCGACAGATACGTGGTGATTCCGGCGATGAACAGGAAGAACGGAAAGATGAGGTCGGTTGGCGTCCAGCCGTTCCATTCTGCATGCTCTAGCGGGGGATATATGGATGACCACGTCCCCGGGTTGTTCACGAGCAGCATTCCGGCCACGGTCATGCCGCGGAAGACGTCGAGCGACAGCAGCCGTTCTCGCGGTGGCGCTTTCGGAGCAGCGTCTTCGCCGACGTGCTGATCGAAGTGACGCGGAATGGACGGCAGGGTGGCAGTCATGCAGCAGCCTCAAAAACGGGAGGTGCGAACCAAGTGCAAAAGGACAGCATCTAACTAGAACCCGGATCGCCTATTTGTCGAGCGTCGCCGGGACTCGTAACGTCAGACACCACGCCCAACGGGGAGGTTCATATGCAGCGTCAGATCATTCGCCAGGGAATTGTGGCGGGCATGCTTGGCGCGACCGCAGTTGTTCTCTGGTTTTTCGGAATGGACATCATCTACTCGCACGCTCTCGCGACACCGACCGCGCTGGGGCAGGGACTGTTCAGGTTGTTCGGCCCTCTCGTTAGTGACGGTCCACTGACCTATGTCGTGACATACACGATCTTCCACTACGCGGCCTTCATAGCGGCCGGGTTGCTGGTGTCGGTAATCGTCCACTGGGCGCAGTCGCATCCACCTGTGCTGGCCGGCGCGATGATGATGTTCGTCGCCTTCGAGATCGGCTTCTACGCCCTGAGCCGCGCGCTCCAGGAATCGCCGATGCTCGGCGCGCTCGGCTGGGTGCAGGTGGCAGTTGGAAACTTGATCGCCGCCGTGGTGATGGGGACGTACATGTGGCGCACACATCCGGAGCTCAAGGGCGAGTTGAACTACGCGCTGGCCGGGGAGGAGTAGCCGGGACGCCAAACTGCGCGTCGTTCCTCTGCGGTCTCTGGGACCTCTGC
>JBBQHJ010000154.1:0-10544 GCA_038323865.1 Gemmatimonadales bacterium | reverse complement strand
CATGAGGGCTGGGCCGTGCTTGTGCGTGGAGATCGCATTTCGGCGGCCGGTCCCGCGGCGTCGCTCACCGTACCTGCAAGCGCGAAACGCGTGGATCTCCCCGGCACCACGTTGATGCCCGGTCTTATCGAGATGCACTCGCACCTGCTGCTGCATCCGTACAATGAGACGCCGTGGGACGACCAGGTCCTGCACGAACCACTCGCGCTCCGCGTTGCACGCGCAACCAATCACGCGCGCGAAACGCTCCGCAACGGATGGACAACCGTTCGCGACCTTGGCACTGAAGGCGCCGGCTACTCCGACGTCGGACTCAAGCGCGCCATTGCACAGGGCATCATTCCCGGCCCGCGCATGATCGTGACGACGCGCGCCATCGTCGCCACGGGGAGCTACGGCCCGCGCGGTTTCACCCCCGAAGCATCCAACGACATTCCGCAGGGCGCCGAGGAAGCGGACCTCAACACGATTCCGCGTGTGGTGCGCGATCAGATCGGGCACGGCGCTGACTGGATCAAGGTGTACGCCGACTATCGCTGGGGTCCGAATGGAGAAGCTCGGCCCACCTTCACGCTCGACGAGCTCAAGCTCATCGTCGAGATCGCGAAGTCATCCGGCCGGCCGGTGGTGGCGCATGCCTCGACGGCGGAGGGAATGCGTCGTGCAATTCTTGCCGGCGTGGAGACCATCGAGCACGGCGACAACGGCACCCCCGAAGTGTTTCGCCTCATGAAGGAGCACGACGTCGCGCTCTGCCCGACGGTCGCAGCTGGTGACGCACTGCTCCGCTACCGCGGCTACAAATGGGGCGACCCCGATCCGGCGCGCGTGACGGAGAAGAAGGCAAGCCTCAAGGCAGCAATGGATGCCGGTGTCACGATCTGCAACGGCAGCGACGTCGGCGTGTTCACGCACGGAGAGAACGGCCGCGAAATGGAATTGCTCGTCGCATACGGAATGGCGCCGCTGCAAACGCTGCGTTCCGCAACGAGCGTGAACGCCAAGCTCCTCCACATGGAGCAGCAGATCGGCTCCGTACGCCAGGGCTTGCTCGCCGACCTGATCGCCGTGCGCGGCGATCCTGTCCGCGACATGCACACCATCCGCGACGTGACCTTCGTCATGAGGGGCGGCGCTGTATTCCGGACTCCGTAAATCAGTAGCGAATGACAGTTCCCCTGCGCGCATTGACGCGCGTAAAGCTGCCCGACGACGAGCGTCCGCAAACGTGGCGCGAACGTTTCGCGGCGATGCGCTACCTGCCGCAGCTCCTGCGTCTCGTCTGGCAAACACATCGTGCCTTCACGGCAACGATGATCATCCTCCGGCTGATACGCGCGTTCGTGCCGGTGGGTTCGATGTGGGTCGCGAAGCTCATCATCGACATCGTGGTCGCGCACGTCCGCGCTCCCGGTGGCTCGCTGACGCCGCTGTGGCGCGTGGTCGCACTCGAGTTGGGCATCGTCATTCTCGGCGAGTTCCTCGCGCGCGCGTCTTCGCTCGTGGAGTCGCTGCTCGGCGACCTCTTCTCGAATGCGATCAGCGTGCGCCTCATGCGGCACGCCGCCACACTCGATCTCGCGCAGTTCGAGGATCCTGAATTCTACGATCATCTCGAACGTGCGAGACGACAGACCACGGCGCGCATCGGCCTGATCGCCATGCTGCTCAGCATGGGCCAGGACTCGCTCACGCTTGCGACACTCGGCGCTGCACTCGTGGTTCACAATCCGTGGCTCCTCCTTCTGCTCACGGTTGCTGTCCTCCCGAGCTTCCTCGGCGAGACACATTTCGCGGCGCTCAGCTATTCTCTCCTCTTTAGTCGAACGCCGGAGCGACGTGAGCTGGACTACCTGCGCTACGTCGGCGCGAGCGACGCTACGGCGAAAGAAGTACAGATGTTCGGGCTCGCCGGCTGGCTCACGGACCGCTACGCAGTGCTTGCACAGCGGTTCTACGAGGAGAATCGTGCGCTGAGCATGCGTAAGAGCCTGGTCAGCGCCGCGCTCTCGGTGGTCGGCACGCTCGGCTACTACGGCGCATACGTCACCATTCTTCTGCGCGCGGTGGCGGGCGGAATCACGCTTGGCACGCTGACATTTCTCGCCGCCGCGTTCAGTCGCAGCCGCGATCTCATACAGCGGCTGTTGATGTCGGCGAGTGACATCTATGAACAGAGTCTCTACCTCCGCGACCTGTTCGTGTTCTTCGAGATGCAGCCGTCGATTCAATCAAAGCCCGGCGCGAAGCTGGTGCCGAATCCGCTGACGATGGGATTCGTCTTCGAGAACGTCGGCTTTCAGTATCCGGGCAGCGATCGCTGGGCCATTCGCGACGTGAACTTCACGATTTCGCCGAGCGAGCGCATCGCGCTGGTCGGCGAGAACGGCGCCGGCAAGACGACCATTACGAAGTTGCTGGCGCGCCTCTACGATCCGACCGAAGGCCGCATCCTGCTCGATGGCGTCGATTTGCGCGAGTATGACCTCGCATCGGTGCGCCAATCGATCGGCGTGATCTTTCAGGACTTCGTGCGATACGACATGCGCTTCGACGAGAATGTCGGCGTCGGCGAGATCGGCGGCGTCGCTGAGTACTTCGCGAATGCACGAGCGGCCACGGCGGAACCGCCGGCGCCGCCAACGCAAATCGTTGCGTCTGCCGAGCAGTCGCTTGCTTCGAGTCTCCTTCCCCGCTTCGCGACCGGCTACCGCCAGATGCTTGGTCGCCGATTTGAGGAAGGTGTGGACCTGTCAGGTGGCGAATGGCAGAAGATCGCCCTCGCGCGCGCCTACATGCGCACGGCGCAACTCCTGATCCTGGACGAACCCACAGCTGCCCTTGATGCGCGTGCGGAGTACGAGGTGTTCGTGCGATTCAACGAGCTGATGGCTGGGCGCATGGCCGTAGTGATCTCGCACCGATTCTCCACCGTGCGCATGGCAGATCGCATCGTGGTGCTCAAGCAGGGCACCGTGGTCGAGGAGGGAACGCACGAAGAGCTCGTCGCGAGTCACGGGCTCTACGCCGAGCTCTTTGAGATGCAGGCTGCGGGGTATCGGTAAGGGCGTAGGTGCAGATTCCTCGACTGCGCTCGGAATGACACCTGTGCAGATTCCTCGACTGCGCTCGGAATGACACCTGTGCAGATTCCTCGACTGCGCTCGGAATGACACCAAGTGCAGATTCCTCGACTGCGCTCGGAATGACACCGGTGCAGATTCCTCGACTGCGCTCGGAATGACACCCGTGCAGATTCCTCGACTACGCTCGGAATGACACCAGCTTAACTACCTCCGAGACGTGATCTCGATGACGCCGCCGGTTTTGTCAGCGCCGAATTTCGCAGATTCCCACGCGCGATACAGGCGAATCGTCCCGACCATGCTGGTCGACATGTTTTTCAACACATCGGCGGTTCCATACACGACACCGTCCAAGTAGACGACGGGCAGCGGGACGGCCTTGCTATTGATCGTCGTCTTCCCGCGGTTCGTCAGGAAATTTCCACGGAGCTTGACGATCGCGTCATACGCATTGGAGGTGCGTGAATCTTCGATCTCCGCCTGCGTAATGAAATTGTCTTTCCGCTCCGAAGCTTCTGCCGACGGTGAAGCCTCCGGATCGGCGTTCGATGCAGAGGCACACGCCGTGAGGAGCGCACCGAGCGCAACAGCTGAGAGGCGTGACATGCGATGTGGGCTCCAGTCCGAAGGAATGGCCATGAAACGCGAATGCCCCAGAACATAGCAGTTCTGAGGCATTCGCGTTTCGTGCTACATCAACTAGTCCTTACTGGCAGGACACCGTGAGGACACCGCCACGTGCATCCGACTCAGCCTTCGGAATCGGCAACGCGGTGTTGAATGGATCGCCCGGCAATTCGGCCGGCGTGATGCCAGCCTTGAGCAGTCCATACGCACGCAGGTCGACGAGGCGCTGTGGGCCCTCGAAGAACAGGGAGTAACGCTTCTCGTAGAGCAGCGCGGTGCGGGCCGTAGTGATGTCGGCCGGTACAGCGATGGCCGCAAGGCCGTACGACGTGCGGACGGAATTGAGATCCGCTGCACCGTTCGCGAACTGACCTGCCTCGAAGTACGCCTGGGCGCGGAGGAGAACAGCCTCCTCATCACGCAGGATGGCCGACGGACGGGTCTGGTTCGCCGCAACGGCGGTGTTCGAACCAATGAACGTGAGGTTCGTGGTCAGACCGCTACCGGAGAGCGTCACCGGAGCAGCCGTTCGCGTCATGATCTTCGACGCACGCGTGTCGCCCGCCTGAAGCGCCGCCTGTGCCTTCGGGTTCACGCCGATCTTGGAATCCGATAGGGGATTCGGCGTGTTCTCCGTTCCACCAGAGACGAACGTGACGTACGCGCCATTGGCGTACGTGGTGGGCGAAACCGCACCCGCCGCCGCGCCGCCAAGGGCTTGCGTGAGCTCCGCTATGGCCGCCGTGAATGCGCCAGAGGTGGGACTCGTGTGCTGCAGACCACGGTAGACGTCAACCTTGCCCTTCAGCCCGCGATTCAACTTCACGAGGTTCGCGGCCGACGAGTAATTGCGGCCGTAAGCCGTAAATCCCGTGGGCAGCGTGAAGGGCAGTGAGGCGGTACCCGCCGCCGCCAGCGACGTATTGGCGCTGTCGAGGAGATTGGCGATGGCATCGAGCACGTTCTTCTTGCACGACAGCGGCGGGACGAACGTGACATCGGACGTTTGGAGAACGACACCGATCGTATCTCGCAACTCGAGCAGGCGGTAATACTCCAGCGCCTTGATGGTCTGGATGAGGCCCGCCGTCGCATTGCGCTGTGCATCCGAGATGGAGTTCTTGTCGGCGCCCGGGAGTGCATCCAGCAATGTCGTCGCAGCACGTACCGTGGTGTAACCGGCCCCGTAGCCGCCGCTCCCCGAGAAGCTCCCTGGGTCGGGAGTTCCGTTCAACGTCTCGTTCACGTACCGCGGCTCATTGCTATCGATGCGGTACCCATCCCGCGCGAAAATCCCAGGCTCAACGGCGTAGCTGAAGCCGCTGACGAGATTGCGATCCGAAGCGAGCACACCGAGTGCCAGCGTCTTCACGCCGGCCTGGGTCAGCGCGCCTTGCAGCGCATCAACCGTCGGAGCGTTCTCGTTGGTAACGTTTGGGGTATCGCACCCCGCCACCAGCGCAAGGCTGGCAGCGAGGGCGAGAGTGACTTTTTTCATATATGCGTTCACTCGGTGATTAGAAGGATGTGACAAGCGAGAACAGGAACGTGCGCGAAGGCGGATACGGCGTCACGTCCTGGAACCGGCCAATCGCCTGATTGCCGAAGTTCGAAACTTCTGGATCCAGACCGGTATACTTGGTCCAGGTCTTGAGGTTCCTACCGCTGAGCTCGAGGCGAACGTTCTGCGCACGGCCGCCGAAGACACCCTTCGTCAGCGTGGTCGGCAGCTCGTAGCCAACCGTGATTTCGCGGAGCTTCACGAAACCCGTATTCTCGACGTACACCGGGTTGCCGGCGCCGAAGGCAATATTGCGGTTGAGCGACGCCAACGTGTCTGCGCAGAGGTTGTAGCTATCGCAGTAGTTGTTGGTGAGGTTCACGCCTGCGCCGCCCTTGCGCCACTCGAGGAGACCCGACGCGCGGAACTTGCCAACGTTGATCTGGTTGTTGAAGCCGACGTTGTAATCCGGATTCGCATCGGCGGCGAAGCCCGTGATGCGGTTTGCCGACGCGCACGTTGCGCCCGGCGTCACCGCGACCCTGCAACCAACGACTGACTGAATGACTGTCGTGGACTGACCGGGCGCAATCCAGGCGTTGCCGTAGCGCGACCCGAAGGAACCAGAGGGCGGAATGAACGGCAACACGCCGTTCGGAAGTTCATCCACGAAGCCCCGCTGACGTGAGAAGCTCGTGGTGGAAATCCAGCTCGTGTTGCCGCGCTGGTACGCCGTGACGTCGAGCTCGAGTTCCTGGCCGTGATTGGTGATCTGGCCACCGTTGAGGTACTGCGTAGTGAAGCCGGTGGACTGCACAATCGGCGCTGTCAGGAGAAGATCGGTGATCTTCTTCTTATACGACGTGGCGCTGAGTCGCACGCGCGAATTGAAGAGCGTGAGATCGAAGCCGCCCTCTGTTTCCGTCGCCAGCTCCGGATGAATTTCTGGAGCGCCAATCGTGGTCGAGGCTCTGGTACCCGACCCACCCTCGTACAGCAGCGACGTGAGGAAGGTCTGTCGACCAGCCGTGGGCAGGTTACCCGCCTTGCCGTACGCCGCGCGAATCTTGAGGTCGTTGACCATCGCGGGCAGGTAGCTCGTCACGCGATACGATGCGGAGTACTTCGGGTACGTGTAGAACTTGGTCTGGTTGCCGTTGGTGCTCGACCGCTCCGAGTTGATACCGGCGGTCAGCAGCAGGCGCTCGTTGAAGGCAAACACCTCTTCCTGCGCGAAGTATCCGAAGTCCTTGGCGAGGCCAAGGGTCTGATTCGGGAATGTCTGCGCAGCAGCCGAAACGTTGGTAACGCTCGGGAAGATCACACCACGCCCCGTAAGGGCGCTGATCTCCGACTCACGACGCTCCTGACGCATACCGGCCGACGTCTGGCCCGTCAGTGCCGACAGCACCATGCGGTGCACGAGGGACGCGTTCAGATTCGCGTTCGTGAAGTTGCCGTCGCTGTTGTACAGCGTTCCTGCAAGCGCGCCGTTGGTGGCCGCGTCGGCATAGTTCGTTGCCGGCGACACAACGCGATCGACTGACTTGTACGTGTCGACACCGGCCGTGACGGTCGCGTCGAGCGTCTGACGCTCGCTCGAGTACACCGAGAGATTGCTGCTCACGCTACCAATAAAACGGTAGGTGTTGTTCGGCGTCTTGACCTGATCCGCATTCTGGAACGGGTTGGACGGTCCGTTGATCTGCGAGCCGTTCTGCGGGAACGTGCCATCCGCATTGCGGTTCAATTGATAGATCGACGGCGTGAAGGCAAAGACACCGATCGGCGAAACGCCGTAGTTGTCATTGCCGGAAATGCCGCGCTGCGTGAGCGTGTGCAGGATTTCCGTATTGGCATTCAGCGTGAGCCGTGAGCCAATGACCTGGCCCACATTCGCGCGCAGCGACTGCTTGTTGTAGAAATCGTTCGGCGCGAGGCCGTTGTCATGCTTGGCGAGGCCGGAGACGAAGTAGCTCGACCCCTGGCTGCCACCGCGAATCGACCCGATGGTTTCGTACGCGACACCGTCATTCGCGTAATACTCCTCCTCGTAGTCGTGGCACTTCACCGTCGCTGCCGTGTACTCGGCGGCGGCTTCGGACTTGGCCTGGCCAAGGTTGATGCTGGCCCAGTCGGCATACTCCGACGAAGACGTGAAGCAACGCTCGCCCAGCTTGTTGGCCAGCGTCGAACGGCCCACGCGCTGCGTGAAATCGACGTTCGTCTTGCCGGCCACACCACGCTTGGTGGTGATGATGATGACGCCGTTGGTGCCCTTGGAACCGTAGATCGACGACGCCGAGGGTCCCTTGAGAATCTGGATGTCCTCGATGTCGTTCGGGTTCAAGTCGGCAATACGATTGACCGACTGATCCTGGCTCGACGAGAAATTGCCGCGGGCTGAACCCGAGACAACGTTCAGGCCGCTCGGGATGGTGGCGTTGTTGACGATGACGCCATCAACGACGTAGAGCGGGGTGTAGTTGCCGAGGATCGTGGAGACACCGCGGAGCTGCACCTGGGTGCCGCCGCCCGGCGCGCCGGAGTTGGTCGAGATGATGGCGCCAGCAACCTTACCCTGGAGGGCGTTGTCGATGGTAGGTGCGGAAACGCGGGTGAGCTGTTCGCCGGACACAACCGTGACGGCGTTCGCGGCATTTGCCGTGGAAACCGTTGTGGCGGTACCGGTGACGACCTGCGCCTCGAGCTGCAGCACGTCCTTGACGAGGCTGATGCTGATCTCGTTCTGGGCCGCCGAAACCGGGACGACCTTGGCGACATAACCGATGCGGCGAACGCGCACGGAGATGTTCTGGCTTCCTGCTGGGGTCACAATCGTGAACACACCCTGTTCGTTCGTGTAAGCACCCAGCGTCGTACCGAGCACGTTCACTGTTGCGTTGCTGATAGGCTCGTTGGTTCCATCCGCTGTCACTTTGCCCGTAATGCGCCGCGACTGAGCCTCGGCGACACCGGCGGTGAACAGCGCGAGAACGCCCATAAGCAGGGTTCGAATTCTCACAGTTTCTCCACGATAACGGTGAATGCCCCTACATGTGTTTAAGGGGCCGATGCTCCAAAGACCCCGTAAGGCAAAGAACCGCCACTACTTGGTGCGAACTTTATACAAGTTGGCGATTTCTTCGAAGCGGTCGGGAATGTTTTAGGCTTAAGACATAAAGTCAAGGCGTGTCTTGCCGCTGTCCCTTGGGTACCAGTGTCGGGCAAATGCAGAAGCGGCGGCCCACACGAGGGACCGCCGCCATGCAACTCCTTAACTAGCAAACGTTTAGCCTAGTAGAAGTAACCGAAGATGATGTTCATTTCGTCGTCGGAGGTCAGGCCGAAGTTGATCTGCCTGGACGTGGTGTTGTTGTACGTCACGACCGAGCGCAGCCCCTCTCCTTTCTGGAGCACCAGCGGGGCGGTGAACGTCACCATGGGAGGATGCTCCCAGTCGGTGCTCTCATACACCTTCTTCACCGGCACGCCCGCCGCCGACAGTGTCCAGATCTCGAATTTCGTCCCGCGCGCGTGCATGTGCGAGGTCAGGGCAATCACCGTTGTCACCGCATTCATCTTGAAGTCGGTGGGCACCACGGTCACCAGGCCGGCAGGCAGCGCGAGATTGCCGTTGCCCAGATTGAACGTTGACAGCGAGTGCTGCACCTGCGCCTGCGGCACCGTGTAGAGATTCACATACGCCTCGCCATCCACCTTGGCGGCGGTGTGATTGGCGTAGTGCACGTTCAGGTCGATCGACGTGTTGGCGGGAATCTTCAGCGCCGTGCCGGCAGGAAACGCGTAGTCACTCTGCGGCATCATCGAGCCACCGAGGAATACGTGATAGCCCATGGCGAGCATGTTCAGGAAGTTCATGCTTCCGTCCGGATTCCGAATGTCGCGCACCAGGTCTGCCTGCGGAATCAACGCCGAGGGCATGCCCGCAATTGTGTAGAGCACGAAGTGATGGCTGAACGGCCGCATCGACGTCTGAATGCGATTGACGTACACGTCAGCCGAATTGCCAACCTTGCGATACACGAACAGCTCGCGCTCGAAGTTCGCGCTGACATCGAACTTGTCGACCTTGAGCTGATAGCCTGTTCCCGCCGCCGGTGCAGAGAGCGTGGCGAATGGCGGAACTGTCTGGACGGTCTTGTCGGCGAGCAGCGATGCATCGGCAACGGCGGTAGTCCGCGGAGCGCCGGCAGCGATCCATTGGCGGACCCACTCGAGCTGCCCAGCGCTCACACCAGAGGTGCCAACCGGCATGACGTTGCCGTAGTCGTGCGCGTGATGCCCGGGTGCGAAGACAAGCTTGTGATACAGCAGGCTCGAGTCGGGCTTGCCGGGAATGATGCGCTTGAGGCCATCGGCCGTAGCCGTTGCGTTGTTTGGGCTGATGCTGAGCAGGTTCGAATACGAGGTTGCCGCGTCGCTGAGATTGAGTCCCGCCTGGGGATTCGGCGTAACGTGACAACCGCTCGTGGCGCAGTTCGGCGTGAGCACCTGCGCCTGGAACTGATCGAAGCTGACGTTGCCGAGCGGCTTGGTGCCGGTGCCGTCGGTGGGGGTGCTGCTCGACGCGGTGTCGCCGCCGCACGCATATGCTGCGGTGGCGATGACGACAATTGCGGTCGCGGATCGGAGGTAGGTCAGGCGCATGTAGTCAGGACGATTCGGAAGGGCGTGAGGTGCAGATTCCTCGACTACGCTCGGAATGACACTCGTGTCGCTCGGAATGACACTCGTGTCGCTCGGAGTGACACTACGTCAGGCGTACAGGTGCCGAGCCCGGCTCGGTGTTTGCCATGCGCTCGACCGGGCGGACTTCGGTGGGAGCTTCTGACGCCATTGCCGCCGCGACCTGACTGCTCGACGCCTGCATATCTGCCGCAGCGAGTCGCTTCACCAGGGTCAGAATAGTATACACGGCAACGGGCTCACTATCCTGATTGGTGACTTCGACATCCCAGTGTACAACACCCTGCGGGATTTGTCCCTCACGATCTTCCTTGGCGGTTTTCTGCTTGCACGTGAGACGCGCCTGGATGGTGTCGCCTATGTAGACGGGCTTCACGAAGCGCAGGCCCTCGAGTCCATAGTTCGCGAGCACGGGCCCAGGCGCCGGATCGACGAATAACCCTGCTGCTGCCGACAACACGAAATAGCCGTGGGCCACGCGTTTCTCGAACATCGACTCGCGCGCGGCAATGTCGTCCATGTGCGCGTAGAAAAAGTCGCCTGAGATTCCAGCGAAGCTCACGACATCGCTTTCCGTGACCGTGCGGCGATGTGTAATCAGCGTGTCGCCGATCTGGAGC